>DJAA01000019.1:39243-52279 GCA_002428085.1 Sulfurimonas sp. UBA6014
GAGAGTTTGCAAGCCACACTTCCAAAAGAGTGAAACGATAGATTTTATACTTCAAGAAAATTGGTATAGGTTATATATCTTCACTGGTGTCAAGTTTTCTGAGGCGGTAGCCTTCTCCTCTTGCGTTTACTATCATGCCGCTTTTAAACTTTTTGATGAGGCGGTAAATCCAATAACGTATAGTTACAGGCGAAATCTCTTCGTTGTCCCAAACGTAGTTTTTTATCCTCTCTGAGCTTACGATATTGCCAATATTTTGCACTAAGATGCGTAATAATAGGGACTCGATTTTAGTGAGTTCTATGGGTAAGCCATGATAAAAAAGTTCGCTTGCAGTAAGTGAGTAAGTGTAGCCTTGAGATAAGTTGAGTATCTCTTTGTTCCCTTGAGTGTTATTGAGGCGTACTATGTTTTTGATGCGAAGGAGCAACTCTTCCATCTCGAAGGGTTTTTTTAAGTAATCGTTGCACCCAACAGTAAAAGCTTTTTTAAGAAACTCGATTTCAACATGGGTAGAGATCATAATCGTTGCTGCATTTGGATGTTTGCTGATAATATACTTCAAAACTTCATAGCCGTCTAAGTTTGGAACATTGATGTCAAGGATGTAAATGTCATGCTCTTTGGCGTAAATAGCGTTTAGGGCACACTCTCCATCAAAACATTGATCAACTATAAACTCGAGCCGCTCAAGCTCGCTTACGATTGCATACGAGGTGCTAAAATCATCTTCCAAGACAAGAGCTCTCATTTTTTAGTACTGCTTTTTGGCTCAGTCGTAACCATCTCTTTTGGAATTTTGTAGGTAAAGATGCTTCCTTGTTTTTTGATACTTTGGATATCGATGGCTATATTATAATCATCACAAATTTCTTTGATGATGCTCAGTCCAAGACCTAAACCTTGAATATTGTTGCTCGCCCTATAATAGGTTTCAAACAGGTTGTCAATCTCTTCTTGGCTCATGCCCAAACCCGTATCTTTAAAGATAAGATTCAAATCGCCATCCTCGTGTGAAATTATAATTTCAATGATTGGAGAAACATTTGTAGAGTATTTTATAGCGTTTGAGAGGGTATTGTCAACGAGTCTTTGCAACTCTGTTTTACTTATGTGGATATAAAAACCGTGGTCAGCCTGCATCTCGAGAAAGATGTTTTTCACACTTGCCATGGTGTCAAAGTAGAGCATTCTGTCTGCCACAAACTCCTCTATATTTATCCACTGCGGGGGATAGCAGATTCTTTCTTTGCCTGCATGAAAAGCAATATCTTCATAAATGGTCGCAAGCATTCTCGCAGAACTTTTAATCATTTCTACATTTTTTTTACTGCAGTGTTCTTTGAGCAAAACAGATAAATGCAGTTCAATAGCACTCAAAGGCGTATTCATTTCATGAATTATTTTTCGTACAAAAAAGGTCTGCTGTTTATGTAGGAGATCAAACTCTTGTGAAATAATTTTTTTCTCTCGCTTCTCTTTTTTATATAAATTTTTATAATAAAAAATCAGTACAGTTAAAAATATAAGAACTATCAATAATAGATATTCCAAGCTATTTCCTTTGGTTAATAGGAGATTTCTTATAAAAAAGTATTTTTTTCATCGAGTGTGTAATGTTTTTTCTTTTACTTCTTGCACCATTTTATCTAAAAGCTCAAAAAGTACACTACTGTTTTCTTCCATGATGCTGATTTTATGAATAATCATCTCTTTGTTTTGTCCATTTAAACAATCTTGTTTTTGTATACAAGGCAATATTTCTAAAATCGTTTGATGTACTTTTGCATGAGGGACTTCCATTTTTCTATAGGCATTTGTTTTTGCAAATCTACTTTTACCCTCTCCTTCGTAGTACCACTTGCCCATCCTGCAATGTGTATGGTCGCCAAATGTTGCCGCTCTTATTGGATCTTGGCTGAGCAAAGTAGAGTAGGCAGTATGTTTGAAGACGATATGATCTACTTTGACGAGCGTTGTAAAAAGTGAGTCTGTAATGACTCTTGAAAACTCGGCTGTCTCTTGTGCAGTTTTGGAAAAACCGCTCAGTTTTTCTTTAAATTTCATCATGTCAGATTGAGAACGCGTTGTGATTTGGGTTATATCTTGAGAGTTGGAGTTAATCTCATTTGCCTCATCTTTGAGTGCTTTGAGTGCCAAAGCAATATCTTGTGTTGCCTTTTGTGTTCGCTCCGCCAGTTTTCTCACCTCATCGGCAACGACTGCAAATCCACGCCCGTGTTCTCCTGCTCTAGCGGCCTCAATTGCAGCATTGAGAGCAAGAAGGTTTGTTTGGTCTGCAATATCTTTGATAAGGTTTGAGACGCCGTGAATGTCTTGTGTCCTTTGACTGAGTGAGGTGATGGTAGTGTTGGAGGCTGCTATAAGCTCTTGAAGATGGTTAAAATCTTTTAGGATGTTTTGAACATTTTCTTGGCTTTTAAATGATTCCTCAGCTGTTTCTTTTGAAGCGTTGATGATGTGATTGGCGTAGGAGGTATTACCTTGTATATTTTCTTGAATGATTTTTAAGCTTTTTGAAACGCCTCCGCTTACTTTTTCAAACTCCATGGAAAGCTCACTTCGCATTTTCCCTTTAAAGGCTTCACAGATTGATTTTACAGCTTCATTGAGGCTTGGGCATGAGGCAGAAAAATCGCCTTTGTATCCATTTTGAAAGATGATTCTCTCACTTGAACCTTGGTTTGCTTGCTCGATACTTGTTCTGATGTCGCGCATCATCTGCTCCACTTGGTCCAGCATATCATTAATCCCCCATGCAACCCCTTGGAGTGGATGATGCTCAGAGATGCCTGTGATTCTGTCTGAGAGATTTCCGTTGCCAGCTTTGAGTAAAACATCACGAATTTGGCGAATCAAAGCATCATTGAAAATCTTTTCACACCCGCTTTTACTGCTGAAGAGAGAGAATAAACGTATCATAACTTACTCCTTTATCATGTAGAATTTTTTTGAGCAGTTCAGATGAGGCTTCGATTCCCTTTGCGTGTTCCTCTGCTAAAAGTGTTGTGTATAAACTCGGTATCACTTTTGTCGCTTCCTTACTTGGTTTTCTTCTTACGGAGTGAAAATCACGAATGTTGCCATTTGCATCTGTTGTTGCTGTAACATTGGCAAAAACCCAGTAGTAAGAGCCATCTTTGCAAAGATTTTTTACATAAGCAAAAATTTCTTGTTTATTTTTTATCCGCTCCCATAAGAGTTTAAAAATAACTTTTGGCATATCGGGATGGCGAAGTATGGAGTGGGGCTTTCCTAAAAGTTCTGATTCATCATAACCAGATATTTTTATGAAATACTTATTTCCGTATATAATTTTGCCGCTCATATCTGTTTTTGAAACGATGAAATCGTTTTCATGCAATGTTTTTTCCGTGTTGTTTACAGCAGGTTTTAACATAACATACTCTCCCGTTTATTTTGAGATAGATAAAAAAGCGCTATTATAAAGATGAAGTGTTTGATGAGTGTTGAGCAATATAAATAAGTATTGTCTCGTACAACAACAATCAAACACTTCTTTATTACAATTTTAAAAATATTTCAAAAATAGAGTTGTTAATATGAATATGTCTTATAACAATAGGTCAAATGAAGAGATAGTTTCTCTTTTAGATGATTATGAAGAAACTATAAATCCTGTGGAAAATGCCTTATTGATGAAAGAACGGGTAGCTCACTATGCAACAATGGAGGAGAAATTTTCTTTTGTTTACACAACAACAGCAGCATATATGCGTTATGTTTTTGAATCAAAAAATGAACTCTTTGAAAATGACGCTATAGATGCCTGTGTCGAGAGTATCGCCGCTATAACTTCAACCTATCTCAATATATTTCCTACAATTATAAAATTTATCTCTCCAAAATACACTACGCATGAACACAGCACAAACGTTGCTTTTTTCGCTGCTATAGTCGCAAATAAACTTAGATTTCGAGACGAAAAAAGTATCGCCCTTATTTATGCCGCACTTGTTCATGACATAGGAAAATTACGAATTAAGTCAGAAATCCTTGAAAAGCCCTCTTCTTTAGAAGAATATGAGTTTGAAAATGTTAAGCAACACTCCACTATGGGATGTGAGATTTTACGCAAAAATGGCATCACAAGCCAAAGTGTTCTTCATGGCGTACAATTTCACCATGAGAGAATGGACGGCTCAGGTTATCCTGATCAGATTAAAGGGAGAAAAATCCCCATGATTGCCCGTATCATTGGGATGTGTGATGTCTTTGACGCACTCACTACGCAGAGAACTTTTAGAAAAAATTATTCTAGTTTTCAAGCTATGTTGCTGATGAAAAAAGAGATGCAAGATCAACTTGACCCTCAACTTATAGAGATATTTATTTTACTGCACCACTAATTTAAAGATACTCTATACGATTACGACCAGAAGCCTTTGCTTTGTAGAGTGCCTTGTCAGCTCTCTCAAGCAAAACGTCAAGAGAGTCACTTTTGAGAGGCGAAGTGATTCCGATGCTCACTGTANNGACTGTGAGACTTATTTTTTGGTTTTGAAAAACAAAAGGCTCTTTGGAGGCTATCTCAAGGATACGATTTGCAGTGAGCATCGAACCTGACACTTTAGTCATGGGCAGCAAAATCAAAAACTCTTCTCCTCCAAAACGTATAAATACATCGGTTGTTCTTAAAGTACTTTTTACCCGTTTTGAGAGCTCTTTGAGTATAAAATCTCCCGCTAAATGCCCATACGTATCATTGACTTTTTTAAAATAGTCTATGTCGTAAATGAGTATGGAAAAAGTGTGTTCAGCGTGTCTTGTGTAAAGTGTCAAAATATCATAGATGCGACTCTCTCCATGACTTTTTCGCATCCCTTTGGTGAGTGTGTCATAAAGAGATTCATTGACAAGGGTAGTGTATAACTCTTCTAAAAGTGGGTCGTTGTAGAGAATAATGGCAAATTTATCTTCCATCAAACGCAAGGTTAAAAAATAGTTTACACCCCGAATTGTTGTCCACTCTGCAAAAGGAAAAGTTTTGATATTTGCATCAATATGAAGCTCCAAGAAAAAAGCATCAAGAGAAATATTTTCTCCAAAAAGTGTCCTAAACGCCACGGTAGATTCGAGTAAACTTTTACTTTGTGCATCAAAGAGTGCCCCTGCGGCAATGAAATCAAGCATCTGTGTTTTCGTTACTTTTGATGAATTGAATGCTTTTCATAGCAGCTTTTGTTGTTCTGAAGGTTTTTACATCGCCAAGAGAAATCCCTAGATGCGTCAGACTTTTTGCAATATTTGCATTGACTCCACTTATGTATGAATTTGAACCCATAAAATGTATCGCATTGTTGAGCTTGATAATCTGCTGGGCTATTTCGCTGTTCATGTCATAAATAGCGTTGATTTCTACAATAACATGGTCTATATTTCCCTCTTCAAGCTGTTTTAACACCTTATCAATTATCTTTAAAATACGGTTAGAATCAAGCGTTCCAACAAGTGTAACCATTAAAACTCTCTCAAATATTTCACTCATGGGAGCTTCTCTCTCTTCAAGTTCATAACTTGTCGAGCGGACGAGTTCCCTATTTTTTTGTACGATGTTGATAATCATGCGAGAGGTCATAGACTCAAAAAAAGCAGTCAGAGCTTGGACGATAGGGTAGTGAAACTCTCCCTTTTTATCAAGTATGGAAAAGAGTGGAAATTTCATATAGCAAGTGTAAACAGAATCTTTAAAATTGAAAAAAAACTCTTCACCTAAAATCTCATATAATTTTGTAAGAAACATTGCCATAGTTTGTGCCGAATCACTTTTTATGTTGAAATTATCTTCTAAACACTCCTCAAAAAAACCTAAAAAATCATCATAATAACGACTTTGCACCTCTTTTTCATGTTCGCTGAAAAATTGACTCCACTCTTCTACAAGTTGAGCAGAATTGTTTGTAATAACATCCTGTATTTGTTGTTTTATTTCTTGTGTCATGGTTTTTTCCTTTTGGGTTTAAGATAAAATCGCAATCGTTTTGTCATCATGAACTCCTGCAAAATGGAGGATGGCTATCATGAGAGACTCTTTGGCAACAGTGTCCATTTTTTGGACAATATCCAAAGCTATTTTTACCTCTATCCCATCGCTCATCAAAATAAGATGAGAATGAGATCCTCTGTCAAAATGTAAAGAGGAGATATGTCTAAAGGTTTCGCCGATAATGCCATCGGGAAGAGATAAAAGCTCATATTTGCCGCTTTGATTTGAGAGAAGGGCGATATTGCCAACTCCATAAACAGACCAACTCTTTTCAGTCATTTCGACGATACAACCGACAAAACTTCGAAGATATTTTTCCATGATGTAGTGATGCAAAGCTTTAAAATAGTACGCAACCGCAACAGCAGAAAAAGTGGTTTCATAAAAATAGTTCACAATCTCTTTTGCCGCACTAGCAGCTTTTTTGCCATGTCCAGAGACGTCACCAAAAAAAAGATAGCGCCCTTTTTGAACAAAAAAATCTCCATTGTAGTGTGAGTCATAAAGAGAAAAACTTAGCGAGCACATAGCTCCTAAAGCAGAAGCTTTTTCAAATAAAACACACACACTTCCTGTATATGCATCGTTGTTATGCTTAGAAAAAGAGATGATGTCAAGCTGATAAGCTTCATGAGCGCACAACGTAGAGAGTCCTAAACCCAAAGATTTTTCCTCTTTGGATGAATACCCTTTTTGTTTTGCAGTGTTTATGTTTTGGATACCTACTCCATAATCAACAGAGGCAATGGAGAGTGTCTCTTTTAGGAGTAAAAACCATAAGTATCCGCCACTGCCGTATTTGAGAAGATTTGTTCCAAGCTCCATAGTGGCAAGCTCCAAAAAAACTTTATCGGTTGCATGATGAGACTTGAAAAGATTTTTCAAACACGTTTTTGCATAAAGCAGTTCGATTGGATTGGAGACTTTACAGCTTAAGAGGCGCTTCATAAGAGATAACCAACTTTGTCTTCTATGTTACTTGAGATTTTTTGCCCCTCAAGAAGGGCTTTAAAGTATAAAGGTGTGGCTATCTCTTCTTGTGCTTCTTTGATGACTTTCTCAAGACGAAGCTTGAGGTAAACATCTCTAAAACCAAACTCTAAAAGGTAGAATTTGTCAGCATATCCATGAAAAAGGTAGATTTTATGACTCTGGGGAGCTTGAAACTCTTGAGAACTTCCGAGCTTTTTTAGCAAAAAACTACTTACTTTTTTAAGGAGTCTATCCCCTTTTGCAAGTCCATAGGTTTTGTTATATTCACTAAAACTGCGTATGTTTATCTCTGCTAAAAATGCCGACTCGTCTTTACTTGCACCCTTGCGTAACAAAGTAAGAAGAGCATCTTTATTCAATAAATTTGTAAGAGGATTTTTAAAATGAAACGAGTTGCGTCTCTCTTCAAGCTCAGGATAATTAAACTCTGAGAGATAGTTTAAATCTAAAACGCCCAGCTGTGTTATGTTTTTCTTGAAAATATCATAAATAGTTGGGTCAAATTTCTCTCGTTTTAACTCTTCGTCCATAATTTTCATCGCTTTTTCAAGTGGTATCAAATCTCGATAGATTCTTCGTGTGGTGAGTGCATCAAAAACATCAACAATCGCTATGATACGAGACATGAGAGGTATCTCGTCTCCTACTAAGCCATCTGGATAGCCGCTTCCATCGAAATTTTCATGGTGATGTCGCACTGCTGGAAGAAGTTCTTCAAAAAACTTTATTTTTTGAATGATTTTTTCAGAGAGGGTGCTGTGGAGCTTGATAAGATTGTATTCTATCTCATTGAGCCTGCCTGGTTTTAATAAAATTTCATCTGGAATACCTATTTTTCCTAGGTCATGCAACATCCCGACCGTGTAAATATTTTCTAAAAAAAGTGCATTCATTTGCATCCAAGTTGCAAGATGCACCGCGTACTGCGCGACACGTTTGGAGTGCCCTTGCGTGTAAGCATCGCGTATCTCTATAGTAAAAACAAGTGCTTCTAGTTGTTGTGTATTTGCATGATGGAATTTCACAACTTCTTTGCCCAATTATTTTGTCGTTCTTTTATTTTTATACATCTCTGTGTCAGCTTCATTAAGGCTTATCTCTAAGGCAGAGCCTTGCAGAAATGATGAAATACCGTAGGAAAAACTGGTTTTAAAATTTGCACCGCCCACTCTAAAAGAGGTGGTGTCAAGCTTAAGGAGTATCTCTTCGATTTTTGCTTTGAGCTTTTTGATAGATATAGAAGAATCGAGCACAATTAAAAATTCATCCCCGCCAAAACGGATAATATTTTCTCCTAAATCTTTGAGTTTTGCAGCTATGTGTGATAAAACTTTGTCGCCCACTGTGTGTCCATAGGTATCGTTAATTATTTTAAATTTATTTAAGTCTATCATGACGAAAACACCATCTTTACAAAGGGTTGCGCCATCGCTGCATAAATAATGGTCTTCAAACCATTTTCTGTTATAACTCTTTGTGAGACTATCTTCATAGACTATTTTACGAAGTTCCTCAATCTCGTCACGAAGTACTTTTGTCTCAAGCAAAATAGCGCTTAATGCTGTTTTATCTTCCATCTCAATGGCTTCAATAGCTTTTTGTGTGCATGAAGAGAGCGTGATAACATGATGGACAACTTTTTCACTGAGCATATCGGAGTTTAGGAGTTCATTTGGGTTTAACTCCATATGGAAAATATTTGCTTCTTCAACATATAATTTGGCGTAATGGGAAGGAAAAACGATATTTAAATCTTTTATTTTTTGTTTAACGTTCTGTGTAATCGTAATATGTTTAGTGCTACTCAATGTGATACCCTTTTATCTATAATGCGAATTATAAAACAGAAGTGTTTGATGAGTGTTTGATAAATCTATCAGCTAAAAAGTTAAGGATTATATATTCAATTATTTGATAATATCCTACTTTAAACTTTTACGACAAAGAAGAAAATTTTGAAAAATAAAACAACTTATACAAAAATTACTGCAAAAATAATCTTAATCACTCTTGTAGTCATGCTTGTGAGTGCTTATTTTTACAGTCAATATATGAAACAAAATTCTATAGAGCGTTTGTCTGAATTAGATGCGAAAAAAACGAGTAAACTTGTTTTTGAGACACTCTATTCTGCTATGAAACGCGGTTGGACAAAAGATGATTTAAATGACATTATCTATCGACTCAATAGCATCGACAAAGAGATGCACATCGCTGTTTATAGAAGTGAATTAGTGGCTGCTTTGTATGGTGAAATACCAAAAGACAAGAGTGCTAGAGAGACAAATCAAGATGTAAAAAGCGCTATGACTGGAGAAGAGATACTCACAATAAAGAACAATTCCATTGAGTACCATTATCCAGTAATAGCGTCCCAAGAGTGTTTGCAATGCCATACAAATGCAAAAAAAGATGCTGTTTTGGGTGTGATTGAAGTCTCTTATCCGATTCATGATTTAAAAGTGTCTTTGGGTGAAATGGTTAACTTTTTTATACTTTTTATTATTCTTTTTTCCTTCATAATATTTATAGCGATTTTTATAGAATTTGACAAGTTTCTCATCAAACCCATCAAAAATTTTTCATCTTCCATACAAAACATTATCAACTCTCAAGATATGACAAAACGGGTAGAAGTGGATGATGATATAGAAGAAATAGACTCCATAAAAGATATATTTAATACCATGCTCGATTCTATAGAGTACCAATTTTATTATGACTCGTTAACAGGTTTGCAAAACAGAAGAAGGTTGACTGAAAAACTTGAAAAGCAGGTGAATTTATTTTTGATGATTATAAATATTGACGCATTTCAAGAGATCAATGACTTATATGGCGATGAAACAGGGGACTCTGTTTTGAAGGATTTCGCTCTTTTACTCCAAGACATTATGCCAAATAGCGGAATGTTGTATAGATTACATTCGGATGAATTTGCTTATGTATGTGAATCGAGCAAAACACCCCAAGAGTACAATGCGTTTGCTTCCATGATAAGTGAGAAAATTTCGCAAAAAAGTTTTACGTTAAGTCAAAAGGGGAACATCAATATAAGTGTAACTATAGGTTCGGCATATGGTGCGGTCATGCTACTTGCAAATGCAAACGTAGCCCTAAGATTAGCAAAAAAAAGCAAAGTAAACTACTTGCTATACGATGAATCAATGGCGATGTCAGCAGAATATGAAAAAAACTTCCAATGGAGTAAACGTTTGAAGTATGCTATAGAACACGACAAAATCATCCCTGTGTTTCAACCTATAGTCGACACAAAAACGCAAAAAATCGTAAAATATGAAGCCTTGATACGTATGCTCGATAAACAAAATCTTTTGATTTCACCAATTTTCTTTTTAGAGTTGGCAAAGAAAAATAAACTTTACCACCAGCTTACAAAGATTATGGTAGAAAAAACATTTGAGACGTTTAAGAATTCTCCTTACTGCGTTAGCATCAATATCTCTTTTGAAGACATCATTAACAAAGAGGTTTATGACTTTATTATAGAGAAATTAGAANNAGTAAAATAGGTTTTGAAATTTTAGAGTCCGAGGGGATAGAAAATTTTGAGCAGGTCATAGAGTTTATAGACCATGTTAAAAAGTACGGCTGCACCATCTCGATAGATGATTTTGGAACTGGCTACTCAAACTTTGAATACCTCATGAAGCTTAAAGTCGATTTCATAAAAATTGACGGCTCCATGAGAAAAAACATTGATACAGATGTGAATTCCCAAATGATTACGCAAACAATCGTTGAGTTTGCAAAGAAAATGAACATAAAAACAGTGGCAGAGNNACTTAACGTCGATTTGTCACAAGGCTATTATTTTGGAGAACCGTTGCGGGAACTCTAAAAATGATTTTAGGAACTTATGCCATTATATAAAAAATACAGCAAGTTCCCTCTCCTTGTCCATTGCTAAGAAGTTCAATATCTCCACCTAAAATATGAGCCATTTTCTTACTTAAAGAGAGTCCAAGTCCTGTCCCTTTATGCTTTTTTTGCATCACATTTTTTACTTGTGTAAAGTCGTGAAAGAGTTTTGCTATATCCTCTTTTGAGATGCCTATTCCGGTGTCACTTACTTTTACATAAGCTTTTGAGTTTTGAGAGTAAAGTTCTAAGGTGATTGAACCTTCTTGCGTAAATTTAATGGCATTTGAGAGAAGATTGAGTGTGATTTGTTGAAACATTTTTGGATCTGTTGAAATTTCCTCAAGTGTGTATTTGTCAGTGATAAGTTTAAAGTCTAGATTTTTATCATCAGCTAAGGGTTTGAGCATATTATAAGAATGATACATAATCTCTTCAAGATGGACACTCTCTACATGAGCCTCCATCTTGCCAGCTTCTATCTTTGCAATATCAAGTATCTCGTTAATCATACTAAGAAGATACTGTGCAGAAGATTCAATATTTCCAACTGTGTCTTGCTGATCCTCTGTCAGTGTTTCATATGTGATAAGAAATTGTGAAAAACCTATAATAGAATTAAGAGGCGTTCTCAGTTCATGCGACATATTGGAAATAAAAGCTGATTTTGCTTTTGAAGCGGCTGTAGTTGTGTCTATAAGACGTATTCTATCAAGCTGAAGTGCAATCATTGAAGCTATAGAGTTATAGAAATTTTTCTCATTTTCATCTTGTAACTTATTTAATGCAAGTGAAATAGAACCAAAATACTCTTTAGACTCTTTTTCAAAATTTGTTACATAAATTTCTATGGAGTTCTCTTGTAACTCTTTGTGAAAATGGAGATTGTCTTGTTCTGTGAGTTTTTTGATTTCGTTTATGGAGGTGTTTATGCACTCGTCTTCATCTTTCGTTTGAATTATCGTGTTAAAAACTTTTATAAGTTGAACAAAGCGTTTTAAACGGAGCCTGTTTTCTGTTTCTAAATTCTCTAAAGCTGTCGACGTAGTTTCAAGCATTTTGTTAAACGAGTGGGTGAGTGTAGCAATCTCATCTTTTGAATCTATTGTTAATTTTGCAGAGTAGTCTTGATTTTTTGTAATGGTGTCTGTCACTTGCGTGAGCTTCTCGATAGGCTCTACAATACCTTTTGAGTAGCCAAGTGAGACGAAGATTACAATAAGAAGAATGACTCCTGAAAAATAGAGCATAAATCGAACAAAATCATAGAGTATTGTGAGCGCTATCTCTTTATCAACTGCATAAACAAGATAAAAATTGTCAATAATAGAGGTGAACTTTTTATAAACAATCACATCTTCATTTGTGATTTTACTTGCTTTATCTTTTGTAAAATTGAGCTGTAGTTGGACATCTTCGCCGATTTTTATCAGACTTTTTTGATCTATGATATAAGAGTGAATCCCTTTTTGTTGTGTCAAATAAGATTGAAGATTTTGCAGATTATAGTTTAAAAGTAAGTAGCCTATCTTTTTGTCTTTTTCAAAAGATGCATAGATAGCAGAGTAAAGATACAATCGGGCGTTTAAAATATAATACCCATCTGTTTGTTCTAGTTTTTGGGCAGGTATAAATTGCGTATTGAGATTGTTTAAACTTGATGAGGCGATAATAATATCATGGTTATTGATAACAAACATATCTATATCTAGGTCAAAATCATCTACCTTTTTTTCCAATAAAATAGAGATTCGCTTGTCAATGTCATCCGCTAAAATATCATCCATAGTCTCTAAGGAACTCAAGAAAATTACATCATTTTTGATTGAGTACAAATGTGCTGCGATAAGGTTAATAGCCACATCTGCCCTTGCATACTGCTCTGTTATAATGTTGTTGAGAATTTTTTTCTCTCCAAGAGCAAGCGTAAAAACAAGTAAAATAATAAAGGGTAAAACTCCCAGCCCTATGAAACTCAAGAGAAGTTTTATACGCAGTGATTTTTGAAAAAACTTAAACATTGGAGAGTTTTTTTCTGACTTGCAAGATAAACTCTGCAATGTCAAAAGGCTTTGTTATATAGTCGTTCGCTCCTAGATTCAATCCCTTTTTTATAGCATCTTGGTCTGATAT
>DJAA01000070.1 GCA_002428085.1 Sulfurimonas sp. UBA6014
GAGATAGTGCAACATCTTACATCTCATAATTGGGTAGAAGGTGAAGCAAGTGGCTACGATAAAGAACTAGCTCTCTATCCTGCTGACATTATCAGCTATATCAAATCGACACAGCCCGAAGCGTATGAAAAGATGCAAAAACGAGAAGGTGCAAAAACTGATGCCGTGCTATGTAGTCATATTGCAAGTGAGATGGATAAGCACGGTTCACTTCACTACTTTAGAAATGAGTTGAAATATGTCGGCTCAAAATTTAAACTTTGCCAATTTAAACCAGAACTACATAACTCAGAGACACAAGCCAAATATGATGCCAATATCTTAAGAGTGGTGCAAGAAGTTACCACAAAAAGCGGTAATGAGCGAATAGATTTGGTACTATTTTTAAACGGTATCCCAATCGCTACACTTGAGCTAAAAACAGACTTCACCCAAAATGTACAAGATGCTATCAATCAGTACAAATACGATAGACCTGCCAAAGGCGATGCTTTGCTAGAGTTCAAGAGAAGAGTTTTAGTTCATTTTGCAGTAAGTACAGATGAAGTTTACATGACCACAAAACTAGCGGGTGCAAAAACATTTTTCTTGCCATTTAACAAAGGTCATAAAGATGGAAGTGCGGGTAATCCACCAAATCCAAACGGATATGCTACTTCTTATCTATGGGAAGAAGTGCTACAAAGAGACTCGATAGTAAATATTATTGCTCGATATGTGCATTTAGAAGTAAAAGACAAAGAAGACCATCAAGGAAAAAAAAGTAAAAGTGAGACTCTCATATTTCCAAGATACCAACAACTAGACGCTGTAAGAAAACTCCTAGCAGATACAAAAACAAAAGGTGCTGGGCATCACTATCTTATTCAACATAGTGCAGGGAGTGGCAAATCAAACTCTATTGCATGGTTGGCTCATCAACTCTCTTCACTTCATAGTGATGTCGAAGTATCAGTTTTTAATTCGGTCATTGTCATCACAGATAGAACGGTGCTCGATAATCAACTTCAGGAGACGATAGCTAGTTTTGAGCATANNATAGTAGTCGGTATCACAAGAGAAGGCTCGAATGAATCAAAATCCACACAACTCGCAGATGCCCTAGAGCGTGGCGCAAAGATAATTATCACTACTATCCAAACCTTTCCTTTTGTGCTAGAAGCTATCCAAAAACGCACTACCCTCAAAAACAATAGTTACGCAATCATAGCCGATGAAGCACACTCCTCTCAAACNNAGGTTCATCCGCTAAAGAGTTGCGAAAAGTTCTGACTTCACAGCAAATAGAAGAAGGTGTCGAGATAAGTGCAGAAGATGTTATCACAGCTACATTGGCATCAGGAACAGCATGTAATAATCTAAGTTTTTATGCTTTTACTGCTACTCCAAAAGTAAAAACACTTGAAACCTTTGGGGTGCTTCCAGACCCAAGCCAAGCACCATCAGAGACAAATAAACCTATAGCTTTTCACCATTACAGTATGAAACAAGCTATCCAAGAAGGGTTTATACTTGATGTACTTCAAGGCTACACTACTTATAAACTCTATTACAAGTTAGAGCATAGCGGTAAAGTTGTAGATGAAGAAGTGGAGAGTAAAAGAGCCAAAGTTAAAATCGCAAAATGGCTCAATATCCACCCTCACAATATCGCTCAAAAGATAGAGATAATATGTGAACATTTTAGAACGCATATAGCACATTTACTAGATGGACAAGCAAAAGCGATGGTGGTTACTTCAAGTAGAAATGCAGCAGTAAGATACAAACTGGCATTTGACAAATACATAAAAGAAAATGGCATAGAAAAAGAGATGCAAGCTATGGTAGCTTTTTCTGGGAAAATCACTGATGATATTGAAGGTGTAGAAAAAGAATATACAGAGCTTAATATGAATCCGAACCTCAAAGGCAGAGAGATGAGAAAAGCTTTTGATACAAACGACTACCAAGTAATGCTAGTGGCAAATAAGTTTCAAACAGGATTTGACCAACCAAAACTATGTGCCATGTATGTTGATAAAAAGTTGGGCGGTGTTGATTGTGTGCAAACTCTCTCACGGCTTAATCGAACTTATGCAGGGAAAGAGCAAACTTTTATACTTGACTTTTTTAATGAAGCTGAGGATATAAAAGAAGCATTTGAGCCATACTACAACATAACAGAGATAGAAGATGTTACAGACCCAAATATCGTTTATGGCATGCAGACTAAACTTGATGCTAGTAATATTTTTACAACGATAGAAGTAGAACATTATGCCAAAGCCTTTTTTAATCCAAAAGGCACACAAGCATCCATGAGCAGTGCTGTTAAACCTGCTGTTGATAGATACAAATCGCAATACAAATTAGCATTAGAAAGTATTCATAGCATTAAAAGCAACTTAGACGATGCTAAGAAGCAAAAAGATGAAAAAGGCATTCATAACTACGAGTTGGATTTAAAAGTGGCTAATGAGACGAAGAGTGCCTTGGATATTTTCAAAAAAGAGCTGATTACATTTGTAAGAATGTATGAGTTCTTATCGCAGATAGTTGATTATGCTGATGAAGACTTACTGAAATTATGGGCGTTTGCTAAAGCACTTATTCCAAATCTAAAGACTTATGACGAAAAAGACCCAATAGATATATCAGCCGTGGAGTTAACACACTATAAACTACATAAGCAAAATGCTGTAGATATTGGACTTACTGGCGGAATAGAGCTAGATGCTATTGGAGCTGGTGGAGCAACGGCGAGAGACCCCCAAAAAGAGTTCTTATCCAAAATAATTGGTATGATGAATGAACTCTTTGGTGGAGATTTCACAGATGCGGATGTAACGAATTATGCTCAAACCATTTCTGACAAAGTAATGGAAAATAAAAAAGTAGTTGACCAAGTAACCAACAACACAAAAGAGCAAGCCATGATGGGTGGGTTTGCAGAGGCTATTAGCGATGCGGTAATTAGTAGCCTTGATACTCACCAAAATATGGCTACCAAAGTGCTTGCAGAAGAGAGAGTTAAAAATGGATTGGCTAATATTGTTTACGAGTTGATGTTAAAAGGGTTGAAGGTGAGTTGATGAAATTTAAGTAAATTTGCATTGTAAAAAATTTTGTAATGCAAGAAAAACTTATTTAAAATCTTCATATAAAAAAGGATACTATATTTGATTCAAATATTGATTTCAAATACCCTTTTTTCATTCTATCATCTATAAGAGCGGTAGTGTTCAAGATTCTGTGTCAGCATCGAGTAATTAGTAAAATAGAGTACTACTAATTTCTTTAGATTTATGAGAAAAATCATATGTCTGGTTCGTTGTTGAGTTCTCTAAAATTCTAGTTCCATCAAGAGTCAGATTCCAATATTCTGTTTTTTCATCTTTTATTGTTTCCGCCATTACTGCTAACTTCGAGCTTGACATAGTTGCAAAAGTTCCATCAAACCCCACCCCTACAATAACTACTTTATATCCCATTTCTTCCAAAAATTCTCGTAACTTAGTTTCATATAATTCCGCATCTTTTAAAATTGACATCATTAATCCTCTCAAATTATTCAGCTACCAAATAAATATATAAGTAGTCATATAGAAAGTATAGCCATTGTAGTCTTAAGTTTATATTAGACTACCATATTGTAATATTACAAGTCATTTAAGGAGAATCAATTGAATACGTTCGAAGAAGAATTACAAAAACTATTTCCAAATATAAAAGTTATAAAGTTGAAAGACATCACCACAAAAATAGCAACCATCTCAAAAGTAAGAGTGGGTGAGACAAGAACTTTTAGTGAATATGATGAGATATCTCTTAATGATTTAGATGCGTAAGGTCAGTTATATAATACTTTAAAGTTACAGCACTCAAAAACACCGCTTTAAGTACCACAAGTACGAAGTTCTAAAAAAAGTTTCTTGTCTTAAGAAGGACTTGTATTGTACTAGAAG
>DJAA01000039.1 GCA_002428085.1 Sulfurimonas sp. UBA6014
CGAGCGAAGCGCGGCAATCTATTCTCGTCAACCAGACTGCTTCGTGCCTCGCAGTGACGGGGTGTGTCATTGCGAGCGAAGCGCGGCAATCTAGTGAAGCTTGGCATGTGGAAACTACGCTAAAAGATACGCGAATTTTCTCACCCACTCTTTAAAAACCTCTGAGTGTTCCATGGTTACGCCGTTTCTTTGTAGGTCTTGGACTATCATGACGGCAAATTCGCTCTTGAGTTGTAACGTGTAGCTCAGTAAATTGTCCAGATTTTGCACAGTGTTCTCTTTTAAAAGTGTACTGACAAGTCCTGTGCTGAGGGCGTAAAGAACGTCGAGCTCATCGCTATAGTGAGCACTTTCGCCTGCTAATATGCTTGTAATATCTGGGAGTTTATCCATCACTTTGCAAAAACTTAAAAAGCCCACCGCAACATCTTTTCCCACAGCACCGCAAAGAGCGTCTAGGAGAAGTTCTTGTGAAATCGCGCTTTTGAGTATGGAGTTTACATACTCCCAACTTCTTGGCGTTGCAAAACTTTTTGCGTCGCTCTTTGCATCAAACGTAAAAAGGTGCTCGCTCTTGTAGCTCACATAGGCGATGATTTTTTCATCTATCTCTTTTTTGTACGCCCAGTATTTCCAGTCGTCAGTGTCCACTTCCATCTCAAAATGGACAAACCTGTTTGCAAGCGGACTTGGCATGCGATAGGTCACGCCGCGGTCGCCCTCACGGTTTCCCGCAGCGACGATTGCCCAACCCTCAGGCAAAATATACTCTCCCACTTTTCGGTCTAAAATGAGCTGATATGCCGAAGCTTGAACGCTCGGCGGTGCGGAGTTGAGCTCGTCTAAAAATAAAATACCCTCGCCCTTGCTCGGCAAAAACGCAGGAGGCGCCCAAAGTGCAGTATGCGACTCTTTGTCATAAAAAGGAATCCCTTTTAAATCAGTCGGGTCCATGAGTGCGAGCCGAAGGTCAATAAACCCGATGTTTTTCTCTTGTGCGATTTGTTTGACAATAGAAGATTTGCCGATGCCTGGTGCGCCCCAAAGAAAAGTGGGGACTTTTTGCTCAACGAGCGCTTGTATGGTTTTTGTAAGGTTTGATGCTTTCATGATTGATGTTCCTTAGATTTCCCAACCGATATTTTCACTCTGTATATGTCTTCCAAAGGCAGGATTTTCTTTTACAGACCGCTCAAATTTGCTATGAAGCTGCAGTTGGTACAAAACTTCAACGGGCGTGCTTGGGTTTTTGGCAAGTGCTTCTAAAATTTTCATATCCTCAGACTCTGAGAGCTTTTGCAAAATTGACGACGGTGTGTTTGGATTTGAAGATAAAGCATGATGAAAACGCTCATTTTTAAAAGCCTCTTGGAGTCTCTCTTTTGGGACGTTTGGGTTTGCGTAAAGGTTTGCGTGTATCTCTTCATTTGAGTCTGCTAGGAGCTGTTCAACCACCTCTTTGTCTAGATGCTTATTTGAAGAGAGCGCCAAACTTATAACCTCATCATGAACGAACATTAAAGTTTTTTGCATAGCAAGCGTTAATGTTTCATTGTGAGCTAGGGCAACTCTATATTGGGCTGCAAACATCGCAAACGTTGTATCATCAAGTTCAATGTATGTTGCCATATTTTTAGCATACTGTGGATGGACACTGAGCTTCTTGGCTATGTTTTTGTCCAATTGTGCATTGAATGAGAGTGCTTCAAAAACATCTGCTTCACCACTTTCATAGAGTAAAAGTTGCGTCAAAGCAGGGCAATATGCCCGCATAGCTATCAAAGTTTTTACATAAACATTTGCGCTTTTAGCAAGCTTTGTAAGGACATTTTGCGGGGTGATAAAATGAGTTGCGATGGAGGTGATGATTTTAAAATTGGCATCTTTACCTGGGTTTTTAAGAGTTTTTTGAAGTGGCTCTAAAGAAAATATCGCTTCAATAAGCTCTTCATTTTTGCACTGCGCTATAAGATGCATAAGCCCAAGAGTTGCATACTGAACATTATGATTTCTCTCTATTTTATCGTAAAACCTCACGATGAGTGCCGCTGTCACATCTCGGTTATCATCATTTTCAAAAAAGTCCTCACCGTTCCATGTGTACATTTTTAAGAGACGCAAAAAAAGGGCATCACTCACCATGGTATTTTTCAAAAAACCCTTGAGGCGCTCTTTGTCATGAGAGAGTTTGAGACTCATCAAAAGAGTATCAGCATCAATATGTTTTGCAAGTGCTTCTTCTAGCAAATCGATAGAGATTAAGGGTGCTTTTTTTTGCGCATACAATGCATCACTCTCATTTTGCTCATAGGGCGTCATCATTTTTCCATCAACCATCATGACGACCGCATCGCTGTACTTTTGAACAACACTAATTTTATGAAACCTCATCTGTGCAGCAAATTCATCGCTATTAAAGGCTCTGCTTTTGCCAAACAACAGGAGTGTTTTATTTTCTAAGTCTTTTAAATTCATAAATGGATTATACTTTTATTTTATAAGTTTATTCTTCTACTTGTTAGTGTGACGGTCATTTTAAGTTTTTTTATACATTTGTGTCGTTNNGGAAGTGTGGCTTCAGCCTCACCCTTAGGCTTGAATGACAACAAGGTACGGCTAAAGCCGTACTTCCAAGAATGGCTAAAACCTTTGGACAAAACTGAGGTAGTAGTTTCTCCCCTCTCGTTTCACGCCGCCATCAGTGCCGTAGTAGTAACTTGGAAGTTTTATCTCCTCATCAAGGAGATTCTTAATAGTTCCTCGTATTTCGCTCAGTGGAGAAAATTTGTACGTAATCGTCTCATCAACAATATGCATCTCTTGAACGGTCGTGTCTGTATCGCCTAGCCATGCAAGTTGTGATTGGGTTGTTTGCCCATAGTATTGCCACGCTGTACCAAAAGAGAGCTTACTTGTTGGACGGTAAATATACATGGCTTTGAGTAAAACTTTTGAAATATCGGGCATAGACTGCGTGATGGAAACAAGATTATCCTCTTCCTTTGGCGTTGTGTAGTCCGTATCTATGTACGAAGCATTGAAGTACAAATCATGCTCTGATTTTGTACGAAAATTATACTCAAACTCAACACCCCTACTCTCTCTGTCACCATAATTTTCATACCCTGCGATTGTTGAGTAATATTCTTCTAAATCGATAACATTTTGTAGTTGTGAATAGAAAAAATTGAGCGTAAATTTTTGATATAAACTTGGAGAATAAATCATAACTGCTTCATACGTATCTGTCTCTTCTGGCTGAATGTTTTCATCTCCCGCACGGTAGTTGATATGCCCATTTGCATACGCTTCCGTAAAAGTCGGGGCTCGAAATGCTGAGCCGTATAAAAGTTTAAAAATCGCATTATCTTGGGCTCTATAAACCACAGAAGCTCTTTTAGAAAGCTTTGCTCCAAAATCACAGTAGTGATCTGCACGAGCGCCCACAACAACATCTACACGCTCATTGAGTGCAATCAAATCTTCAACAAAAGCATAGTAAATAGTCCGATTTTGATTCTCTTTGATAAAGCTTGTTGTTGGATTATCCCAAAAAGCTGGCTCTTTTTCAATCCTGTAATCAAAAGTGCCACTCATCCCCAATACATTTGGGTCTGGTGTAGCCATAATAGCATCCTCTACACTGTTATAATAATTATCTTGTGCTATAAGCACATGTCTGGCTCCCGCTCCAAGGAGTATTTCATTGGATGCTATTGGAGAAAATGAGGCGATTACTTCTGCTTCAAAATTTTGCTCTTGGAGTTTTTCACTAAAGTAAAAACCACTATCTATCCCCAAAACACCCTCGTCAGCAAATTCATTTTGTATTTTTAGGATTTTTTGGAGATTGGCACCCTCATCAAGCTCACGATAAGAAAAACCTACTTTTGCCTCAAGAGCGACATCATTCAAGTCTGTTTTATAAGAGGCTTGAGAGAAAAAGTAACTGTTTTTATGCTCTTTTGGGTTTGTCGGGATGGGATCGAGGTCCTCTTCAAAGCCGTAAAAATTTCCATATATACTTTGCTTAAAGCGCGTTAAAAACTCAAAATCTTCATAAAGTACTTTTAAACCAACAGAGACATCACGCATTTTCTCATCCGTATCCGTACTTTTGCCCTCAAAATCAAGGGACTTCTCATTTTTGGCAACATAACCGTCTGCAAAAATTTTCCAATTATCTGCGAGTGTGTATATATTTGCGCCAGCACTGAGGGACTTGTAGCTTCCCCCTCCTAAAAAGAGTCTATTTTCCTCTTTCATGCTTCCAAGCTTTGTGATGACATTGACGACGCCATAAAAAGCACCCGAGCCATACAAAGTCGATGCAGGACCGCGAAGCACTTCTATCTTTTGAATGAGCTGCATTGGAAAATCCATATAAAAAGTGCTTGTTCCGCCAACTTCATTATTGATGGCAACACCATCTATGAGGACTTTGATTTTATCTGAAAGGTAAGCATTGGGATTTTTTAAGCCTCTGACTGTCGTTGTCGTATAGCCCATAGGAGTCATCTGCATTTGGATACCTGGCAACATAGAGAGTGCTTCACCGAGATTTTGAATCCCACCATCTATATAAGTTTGCGCATCTATGAGGGTTACAACAGAGGGTAAGTAGTCGACATTGAGAGATTTTTTTGTAGCAATATCACTCATTTCATTGACAAGCGATTCAAAATCATCCACATTTTCCTCTGCAAAGACAGAAGAGTTTAACAAACAGATACTCACACACAAAGGAAGAATATATTTCATTTTATACCCCATTTTTAGCTTTTTAAACAACATTCATGTATAATATTGTCAATATATAAAGAATGTTATAATAAACGTTATTTATCTAAGCTTTAATTCTTTTTTAACAAAGGTGCTTTTTTGTCAAAAACGTTTCGTCTCATGATGAGTTTTTTTCTTATTTTTCATGCATTAGCGCTTCATGCTGTGACATATGATCAAGATGTTCTCTATATTTTTTCAAAAATGATTCCTCGATTTGTTCTCATGAGCTCTCAAAAAGAGAAGATTAAAACTGATATAGAGATTTGTATACTCCATGAAGAGATGGACGAACTCGCTGCCACGACCTTGTATGAAGCGATATACAACAGTTATCCAAAGGGTATTTTAGCGTATAAAATAGATCCTATGCTTTATAATTATACTGATATAAACGCTTGTAAAGACTCTCAGCTTATTTTTCTCTTTAACACGCAAGAGACCAACATACAAAATGTTGTCAAATTCGCATCAAAACAACAAATCATGACCCTTGCATATGACTCAAAACTCCTTGAGAGTGGTATAGATATGTCCCTTTTTTTAGGAAGAAAAACAACACCTTACATCAATAATGAAAGTCTCGCAAACAAAAAAATCGAACTTGATAATATTTTGCTCAGAATTTCAAAAATATTTCACAAAGGAGTTGAATAGTGCCAAAAATCAGCTTTCAACTCAAAATCATACTTAGCATTGTTTTTTTCACACTTTTCGTGAGTACACTGGAGAAATCATTAATACACGATAATGTTATTACCCAATTTCAAAAAATCAAACTCTCAAAAAACAAACTTTTGATCGACACCATAAGCCCAATTTTAAGTTTAAATTTTTCTCTTGGCTTAGAAGATGCCAACAGAGACTATTTAGCACAGATTACGAAACAAAATGCAGATTTAGTTTTTTCGAAACTTACCAACAAAGAGAACATCATCGTCTATTCTCATACAAATACGGCAGCACATAAAGCAGAAGGGGAACACAAACACTACTCACAATCCATCATAGACCCCATCACCCTTGAGAGCATTGGTCATATTGAAGTCCATTTTTCAAGTGCTGAGCTTCAAGAACTCAAACATCAAAACCAAATGGTAACCCTTAAAGTGATGGGGATTGTTTTTACCTTGCTTCTCCTTTTTATACTCTTTATTCGGCGAGAATTTAAAGATTTGCAACGTTTAAGCGAGCATGTTTTATCCTACGACCCTGCACGCAACAATTTTTCACTGACGCTCTCAAAGAGTTCAGACGAAGTGGGCATCGTTCAAAATGCCATCGTCTCTATGGTTTGTAAATTAAATACCTATACAGCGACGCTAGATGAGATGAACCGCTCCCTTGAGGAGAAAGTATTCATACGCACTAAAGAGCTCGAAGAAGCAAACAGAAAACTTCTCTATCTTGCCACCATAGACCCTTTAACACAAATAGCTAATAGAAGACACTTTGAAGCACACTTTCAAGAAATGTGGGCTCTTTCGCTACGAAAAAATCTCAGTATCAGTATCATCATGTGTGATATTGACTTTTTCAAGAAGATAAACGATACCTATGGGCACCAAGTAGGGGACGCTGTTTTAAAAGGGATTGCACAAATTATAAAAAGTTCTCTCCAACGCAGCAGTGATCTTGTGGCAAGATACGGGGGAGAAGAGTTTGTCATCCTCTTGTACGATACAGACAAAGATAAAGCACTAGAGAGTTGCAAAAAAATACAGCAAAATATTAGAAACACAGATGGATATGTATTTCAAAATATCAAAACAGAGCCAGTGACCATGAGCTTTGGAATAAGTACGACTATAGCGAACAAAGATTTTGACCAAGATGACCTCATCAAAAATGCTGATATCGCTTTATATAAAGCAAAAAACAGCGGCAGAGACTGTATCGTCTCAAATGAATCTCTCTAAACTAAGGAAAATTCATGAAACTTTACGCACCATGGGAGAAGGCTTTTAACAAAATTGCTACTCCGTTTGAACATTTTTTACATGCTCAAACTACGACGGGAGTTATCCTGATGTTTATGACTATTGTTGCACTCATCCTCGCAAACTCACCCTTAGCTGATGCGTATCTGCACTTTTTTCATACAAAAATTGACTTCAATGTTGGTTCATGGACGCTCTCAAACTCCATCCACCACTGGATAAACGACGCCCTTATGGCTTTCTTTTTCTTTATCGTCGGGCTTGAGATAAAAAGAGAAATTCTTGTCGGCGAACTCTCCAATGTCAAAGTCGCAATTCTTCCAATACTTTGCGCTTTAGGAGGAATGCTTTTCCCCGCACTCATTTACATGAGCATCAATAGTGGAGGTGAAGGTGCAAACGGCTGGGGCATTCCAATGGCAACTGATATTGCCTTTGCCATTAGCGCCCTTGTGCTTTTAGGCAAGCGTGTCTCCCCTGCTCTTGTCACATTTTTAGTCGCCCTTGCCATAGTCGATGACCTTGGTGCTGTCATTGTTATCGCTATCTTTTATACGGATCAGATTCAGATGCTCCCACTTGCTTTGGCAGGGGTTTCATTTTTGATGTTACTCTCTCTTAACCGCTTTGGGATTCATATGGTTTTACCCTATTTTGCCATTGGTCTTGGCATGTGGTTTTTTATGCTTGAATCAGGTGTCCACGCGACCATAGCAGGAGTTATCGCTGCCATGGCAATTCCTTCAAAACCAAAATACACACCGCTTAATTTTACACTTCACATGAAAAATAAGCTTGATGCTTATGATCGCTATCCTGTTGGAGAAGACAACCGTTTGCATGAGGAACAAAAAGCTATTTTGTCAAACATGAAAGATAAGATAGATTCTCTGAGTTCTCCCGCAGCAAGACTGGAGCACGATTTGCATCTGCCAGTGAGTTTGCTTATCATCCCTCTTTTTGCCCTTGCCAATGCAGGCATCTCCATAGATTTTTCTTCCATTGGAGAAACTATTTTACAGCCTGTTTCTTTGGGAATCATGGCAGGTCTTATTCTAGGAAAAGTTTTCGGTATCGCGGGTGTCGCTTGGCTTGCTATAAAACTAGGTCTTGCAAAACTTCCGCATGGGAGCACCATGAGCCAAATTTTTGGCGTCGCTTTTTTAGGTGGCATCGGATTTACTATGTCTATTTTTGTAGCAGATTTGGCGTTTGTTGATAATGAAGCATTTATTTTTCAAGCAAAAATCGGCATATTGTGTGCCTCTTTGTTTGCAGGTTTATTTGGGTATATTTATCTCAGATATATCGCAAAATCGAGTTAAAGAAATATTATATACGATTATTTTGAGTATAACGCTGTACAATTATCTTTACAATTAAAAGGCAAAACATGAAAATAACACCTAAGAACCACGAAAAAGTTTTTGCAAAAGATGAACTTCTCGTCACAAAAACTGATTTGCAAGGGAAAATCACCTATGCAAACAGAGGCTTTATGGATATCGTTGAGATGGATGAACATACACTTATCGGCGCACCTCACAATATTATCCGTCACCCTGATATGCCAAAAATCATATTTAAATATCTATGGTCGTATCTGCAAAACGCTGAGGAGATTCATGCGTATGTCAAAAATATTTGTGCCGATGGCTCTTACTACTGGGTCATGGCAAATGTTACCCCTTCTTATTTAAACGGAAAAATTGTAGGTTACCACTCTTCGCGAAGAAGCCCCTCGCCAAAGGCAATGGAGGTCATTAAACCTCTGTATGAAAAGCTTCTTCAAGCTGAAAAAATCGGTGGCATAAGTGCGAGTGAAAAGCTTATGAATGAATTATTAAAAGAAAAAGGTCTCAATTATGATGAATTTATCCTCTCTTTCTAAGCTCCATTATTCAAACTATGCACACATTGGAGTAGTATCGCTTGGATTGCTTGTTTCTGTGTTATTTTTTGAATTTCAACTCACAACGCTTATCTTTAATCTTCTCAATATCGCTATCGCTATTTATGCCTACAAGCAAATCCACATCACAAAACAGAGTATAGAAAAATCTTCAAATATCATCAAAGAGGCAAAAAATGGCAACTTTGAAAATCGGCAACATAAAATTGAAGGTGGCGGGGAACTTGCCGATTTGGCTTGGAATATCAACGATTTGTTTGACCAAATGGAGAGTTTGGTTCGTGAAATCAACACCTCCATAGAGTACGCCAGCAAACAAAAATACTTTAGAAGAATCAACTCCACAGGACTTAACAGCTCCTTTGTAAAAACTGGAGATCTGATCAATAAAAGCATTGATGCTATGTATAAAGAGTACAAAAATCAAGAAAGAGAGAAATTTTTACTTGAGCTCTCCAAAACTGGAAAAGGATTTTCGGCAAACTTTGAGATTATTCAACAACAAATCAGTGAGACAAATGATACTCTCACGAAGCTTGCAGACGAGTCACAAGAGAGTGCAAACCTCTCTGCTAAAAATAATGATGTTGTAGAAGCCATGAGTAAAAACTTTGAAAAATTATCTCAAATCATCGTTCAAAATGATGAGTCAGTCAATGCCGTCTCAACAAGAACGCAAGAGATAACTTCCATCATAAGCCTTATAAAAGATATCGCCGACCAAACAAATCTCCTCGCACTCAATGCTGCCATAGAAGCTGCCCGAGCAGGGGAACATGGTCGCGGATTTGCCGTTGTTGCCGATGAAGTGCGAAAACTCGCAGAGCGAACTGGCAAAGCAACCAATGAAATCTCCGTCTCTATCTCAACACTGCATCAAGAGGCAACGGGCATGTATGAAAACTCTAAAGAACTTAACACCATCGCTGATGAGTCAATAGAGAGCGTAAGCACCCTCTATAACGCACTTGCACAGTTTAGCACAACCTCTCATTCCGTTCTCAAATCAAGTCAATACATGAAGAATAAAAACTTTGTTGTATTAGCAAAAATCGACCATATTTTGTTTAAAGCAAAAGCTTTTGCTGCAGTTGAACAGGAGAATAAGGAGACATTTGAAGACCACCATGCGTGTAGATTTGGAAAGTGGTACGACAAAGAGGGAGCAGAAAGAGTCAGCCATTCAAAAAGCTATACCGCTCTTAAAACACCGCACAAAATCGTTCATGAAAGCGTTATACAAACTATGGCAATTCTTAATGAGAAAGGAGCATCCCATAATACAGAGCAAATCAAAGCAAACTTCACAAAAATGGAAAATGCTTCCGATGAGCTCTTTGTTCTTATGGATAAAATGCTTGACGAAGAAGCGTCTTTTAAATAGCACTCTTCTCGTTGTTGCGAGGAACAAAGCAATCTACAAGTCTGTTATGAATTGCTTCTCTCCTCGCAATGACGAGCATCTATCATGGAGATTTATAGCGTATTGCACAGCCATTAAAAGCAAACTCTAACGCATCGGATGGCTCTTTGTAAAGCAGCGGACTGTCCAAATCTATATACTTGATAACATCGGTATATGCCATGGCAAGGTGCAGTGCAGCGTTTATGGAGTGCGGACCCTCAAGCATGGAGCCGAGCATACACGGCATATTATTTGCTCTGCAATACTCTAAAATCTCTACCGCTTTCGTAACTCCGCCGCATTTCATAAGTTTAATATTAATCATGTCAGCACATTGATCTTCTATAACTTTTTTTGCATCATAAAGGGTAAAAACCGCTTCATCAGCTAAAATCGGAGTATTTGAATACGCAGTAAGTGCTTTTAAACCCGCCAAATCACTTGCAATTATGGGCTGCTCGATAAGAACAAGCGCGCAGTTTTTCGTCTGCTCTATAAAACGCTTGGCATCCTCCATGCTCCACGCTTGATTTGCATCAATGAGTATTCTAGCCGCAGGAAGCTCTCTTGAGATACGCTGCGTCACCTCGACACCATGCTTTATATCTGCACCCAATTTTACTTTTAAAATATGCAAACCCTCTGCAAACGCTTTTTTTGCATCCTCAACCATTTCCTGTGGATTTTTTAAACTCAGTGTGACATCTGTCTGCAAAGTCACAGCTTTTTTTGCGCCGAGATAAGCAAATAAAGGAAGATTTTTTTCTTGGGCAAACAAAGAGACAAACGCCATATCAAGGGCAGCTTTTGCACTGCTTTTCAACTCTTGCGAAGCATGTAAAATCTCAAGAGCATCTTTAGGTGTATGGAGATAAAATTGCTCTTTGGTGAGAAAGAGAGAGTCTGTTATGGTCTCTAAGTCCTCTCCCGTAATCGCTTTTGTTGCAGGTGCTTCGCCAATACTTACAAAACCGTTGTCACAAACGACGCGCACTCGTACAAACTCTACATGATAAGCAGTTCTGAGTGCTGTAATGAAGGGAGTTTTAAGTTCAATGTATTGCAACTCTGTTGTGATTTGTACTATTTTCATTGTGCGAAACTCACCAAAATATGGCCGATAAAAAGCCCGCCAAAAGTTCCGATAAGATATCCCATGATTGCCATTAAAACCCCGATACTTACCAGTGATTTGTTAAATGCTGCAGCTAAAATCGGCGCGGAGGCAACTCCACCGATATTCGCCAAAGAGGCAACGGCAATGCTGAATAAATCGAGTTTAAAAATTTTTGCCCCCATAACCATTAAAATAGCATGAATAACTAAAATACTAAAACCTGCCAAAACATATATCCAAACCTCACTAAAACTCTCAAAAACAGCCGCAGAGCCTATGAGTGCTATGAGAACATAGAGCATGGTCGTGGCAACTTCGCTTGAGCCATTCACGGTTTTTAATTTTGTAAATGAACCTAAAACTCCAAAAAGAGTCGCTAACATCACCACCGTCGTAGTCGTACCCAGCACTTGAATATGCTGGGCAATAAGTTGGCAAAGAAGAGAAATCAAAAGAGCAAAAAAGATAAGTAACCAATACCTTTTTGCCCCCACAGTACAAGCACACCCTATTTGTGAAAAAATCACTTGCGTGTCAGTTGCACCGATAAACTTGTTGAACAAAGAGGCAAAAGGAACTAAAAAAAGCAAGAACATGACCCATAAAGTATAGTTGACACTATCAACAATAAGCACGTAACCAAAGGCTTCTTGGGTCACACCAAGAGCAGAGCCTACCGCTATCATGTTGGCAGTTCCGCCCATCCAACTCCCAGATAATGCTCCAAATGCCGCAGCAATTTGTGGGTTAAAGTTAAATGCCAAAGAGACAAAAATAAATCCAAAAGCCAAACTCACTACCGCTAAAACATAGGCGATAAGAAGCGTGCGTCCAAGTTTGAAAAAATGCGAAAAATCGACTCCAAGGAGCATTAAAAAAAGCATCGCAGGAAGTAAATTTGTTTTTGTGAGCGTATATATATGCTCAATTGCCTCATTTTTCTCAAACATTCCCACACTTGAGAGCAACATACTAAAGGCATAAATCATCACCACAGAGGGGACAAACTTGAAAATTTTAAGTTTCACCTTTTGCTCTAAAAGAAGAAAAAATGTTGCAATGAATGCAATAAAAAAGAGATACCCAAGAGCCGAACTAATCACAAGGCGCCCCTTCAAGCCCTTTTATTTCTGAGCGTAAAGCTTGCATAAAAGCCTCTCCAGGGTCATGTTTTTCTGTTCTGTAGCTTCTCTTTTTTTCAAGCCACAACGCTGTTTTTTCAAAGCATTGATACTCCGAATGCGCTACAACATACCTAATGGTTGGAAACTGCTGTTGCAAAGCGTTAATAAGTGCGATATTGGATTGAAGCTGTGCTGGGGTGAGATTTTCTTTATTATTTTGTCCACCTACGTTTTCTATCCCTATTGTGATGTAATTGAGCCCTATGACATGTCTTGCCATAAAATTTAGTGGCATTAACTGATGGATAGTCCCGTCTCTTGCCACCAAAAAATGGGCGGAAACATTGAGCATGCCGCCACTTGCAATATCAGGTCTATCTAAAGGCAAAACAGAGGGGTTTAAACGGGCATACGAAGCGGCAAAATCATCAACTCCCGTGTAGTGAATAAGAATTATTTGAGGAACAATAGTAATGTCTGAAACATCGAGGTTATAATGTGTCCGAATATACTCTTGAGTGAGCTTTATTCGCAACTCACCAAACTCGATGGGACTTTTTTTTATCTCAAGTGCGCTTGTGAGTGTCACAAGACAAAGAGATACGAACAATAATTTGAGCATCCTGCTACCCTTTATTTTTCTTTGTAGTGTAACATAAACTCCCTCATGAAGAATCTTGTTTAGTCGATTTTAATGACAAAAATACTACAATATTTTTATGAAAATACACAAAATCGAAAAACAAAAACTTCTCTTAGTTCCCTTTACTCCTGATGCACGCAAACTTGCACGGGCACTCTACAACACCGCCAAAAAAAGTCAAAGCGGGTTGCATGTGGAAGTAAAACTCAAAACTATTTTTTCTTTACTTGGTATTAGCGATAGCAAAGAGTCTCTAGCGTACATCGTCACACTTTTAGAAGAACTCAATGAACCCATAGCAGTAAAAGATTTTAAATTTTTTGCTAAGATATATCCTTTGAGAATTATGGTTTTTTGTCGCTACACATTTGTAGATGAGTCAGTTGCAATTGAGCTCAATGAAGAGTATTTACTGGCAGAAAAATCGTACATGATAGACCCATTTTTATCACATTGAGGTGAAACTTTGGCAAAAAAATATATTATATTAGATACAGAAACAACGGGAGCGAGTGAGAGCGACCGCATTATTCAACTCGGTTACATTGTCCTTGGCGCAAAAGAGATGGAGGTTCATAACGAATTTTGCTCTACAAATGTCCCCATCAGTTTTGGTGCGATGGAAGTCCATGGAATCACCCCTGATATGCTCGAGGGGAAACCTCCTTGCCAAAAAACAAAAGCCTATGAGAGACTTTTAGAGTTCAATACCCCTGAGAACTACATCATCATTCATAACGCCCCTTTTGATTTGGGGATGCTGGAAAAAGAGGGCTTCAAAACGCAAATGAAAGTCATCGATACTCTACGCGTTGCAAAGCACATTCTCCCCGATGAAGAGGCACACAGACTTCAGTATTTTCGCTATAAAATGGAGCTTTACAAAGAAGAACAAAAAGAATCAGATGCCCTTGGAGTCGTTGTAAAAGCGCATGACGCGCTTGGTGATGTTTTGATTTTAAAACTTTTTTTGTCTAAACTCAAAGAGAGACTCACACAAGAGTTTCCAAATGAAAACCCAGTTGAAAAAATGGTTGAACTCACAAATACCCCTATTTTCATCAAAATATTCAAATTTGGAAAATATAAAGGCAAAACGCTTCAAGAGGTCGCAAGTAGCGACGCAGGCTATTTGCGATGGATGCTTAGTAGTATGGAACACCTTGATGAAGATTTGCGATACTCTATAAATCTCTTACTCACTAATGTTATGCGCTAAAACGAACACGTCCGTTTTAGCGGCAGGGACACAAGCAACTACAACCCCCTGAAGCTACGAAAAACAGAGTTTTTTGAGAATTTCAGAGTATTAAAAAATTAGCTAAAAAAGATAAAAAGAATAAATGCGATAAAAGCACCAATAAGTGCATAGGGAAGTTGCGTTTGGACGTGCTCAACAATATCGCAGTCACTTGCCATAGCAGAGATGATAGTCGTATCGGAAATAGGGGAGCAGTGGTCACCAAAAACGCCGCCAGAGATGACAGCACCGATGCAAAGAGCCACATTTGCCTCCATGCCAACTGCCATAGGGACAGCAATGGGAATCATGATGCTAAAAGTTCCCCAACTTGTCCCTGTTGCAAAAGAGATAAGAGAAGCGAGCAAAAATAGTACTGCTGCCAAAAAAGTAACACTGAGATTTTCACTTGCCAAAGAGGCTAGATACATCCCTGTTTTAAGCTCGCTTGTCACCTCTCCTATGGCAAAAGCAAGGAGTAAAATGAGTGCTATCGTCAAAAACTTTTTTGCTCCATGGATCGACGTTTTACCCCAAGTGGCAAAACTCATATTTTTAGTCCCTACAAAATAAACAAGGGTAAATAAAAGGACACTCACCATCGTATAAAAAACTGAACTTGAACCACTCCCTTGAAGGATATTGCCACTTCCTGTGCTATATAAAAAAACAAAAACTAAAAGAACCATAAGTACTATTGGAAAAAGTGCGTACTTCATGCTGGCACTTTTTTGTATGCGTTGGTGTGGGTCAAATGGGAAAACTTGAGCATACTTCATCGGACCAATATCTATACCAAACCAAATTGTGATAAATGTCACAACTAAAATACTCATGGCATAAAAATTATAAAGCAGAGACTCTAACAAGAGAGCAATGCCGCTGCCTTCTAAAACATTTGTTTCGATTTGGGTGGAAATAAGTCCAAGCAAAAGTGCTCCCCAGCCATTTAAAACAATCAAAGAACATACAGGCGCAGAGGTAGAGTCACAAACAAATGCGAGTTTTGCATGCGGCACTTTATAGGTATCACACAGTGGTTTCCCCACGGCTCCTGCAACAAGTGAGGTTATAGAAGACTCTATAAAGATAATAATCCCAATGACATAGCTCACCAAAAGAGCAGAACGCCCAGAGGTAACAAATCCCTTTTTATGATAAACATACTCTATAAAACCTTGTATCCCCCCTGATTTTTCGATTAATGCCATAATGCTACCGACTAAAATAACAAAGGCAAGGGTTTTTAATATCCAAGCCTCACTTAAAAGTGTCTCAAAGAGTGAAAAAATTGCACTTATAGACAAAAGAAAAGAAAAATCATTTAAAATCAACACACCAAGAACAATGCCGCTAAAAAGTGACAAAAGAACATTTTTTGTATAAAGTGCGAAAGCTATCGCTAGAAGTGAGGGGAGAAGCGAGAGGGCTGAGAGTTCTATAGCTAAAACTCTATCGCTAAAAGAAGAAGTCCGAGCCTGCCAAACTTCTCTTTATAAAGATCACACTCACGCTCTTCAATCTCTTTAAACCCTAACTTTTTATAAAAAAGGATAGTCTCTAAAGAACCGATTTCTACGATGGTTTGGGCTATTCTATACCCTTTTAATCTCGCAGTGAGCAAGCTCTTTTGCATGAGCGCTTTTAAAACACCCACATCCCTAAAATTGTCTACCTCTTCCATGAAGTCTAACATGAGCGTTGTGTTATTTAAATTAAAAGCGCAGCTATCAAGAACTTCTAATTGTTGAGAAATATCCTCATCATACCCAATCTCTCTCAAAGAGCTTAAAAAAGATTCTCTATTGGATATTCTAGGCTCATAACTGCAAAGTGTTCCTACAAGCTCTCCGCTGAGTTCTGCAACTAAAAAGTTGCTAAAATGGCAACGATTCTTTATGGTTGTTTTGGCAAGTGCCTCAATATTTTTCAACAATATCTTATCGTCGTTCGTTGAAAAAAACAGATCAAAAACACCATCTCTTTTTCCAGCCCGGGTACTTTGTAAAATCATTTTTGCTAAAAAAGGAGCGTCTTGAACGACTGCCTGTCTAATTTTAATACTCATGCCTAATTCCAAAATTAAATAAAATCATAGATAAGTAATAGTACCATACTTTATGATAAAAAGTTTCTTAATTCTCTTAATCTTCCAAATTTCTATCTTAAGTGCACAACAGATAGTTCTGGTTGTCGCACGCGATTTCAACACCTCTCAAGCGTTGCTTGAGTGCTATGAAGATGGTAAAAAAGTTTTTAATACTCATGAGGTCAATCTTGGTAAAAATGGTCTGGGATGGGGGCTTGGAGCCGTAGAGATGCATCAAAATAAAGCGCAACCGCTCAAAAAAGAGGGGGACAACAAAGCGCCTGCAGGTATTTTTGAACTTACAAATATATTTGGCTATAAAAATGCCGATGATTTTAAACTCGATTTTCTCCATGCATCACAAAATCTTATTTGTGTTGATGACATAGACTCTGCACTCTACAACAAACTTATCCAAATGCCTCCAATAATCCCAAAAAGTTATGAAAAAATGAGAAGAGAGGATCATCAATACGAGCTAGGTATCGTCGTAGCACACAACATGCAAGGGGTAAAAGGGGGAGGTTCATGTATCTTTTTACACGTAGAAAAAACAGACAAAGCGCCTACAGCAGGGTGTACGTCTATGCCCTTGGCACATATCAAAAATATAGCTTCATGGCTAGATAGAAGTAAAAAACCTCTTCTTATTCAGATTCCAAAATCATCTTCCAAAGAAATTTTAAAACTCTATCCAACACTTAAAAAATCAAAACTTCTCCAAGAAGAGGAGGAAAAATAGCTCTAAAGCTCTTCTTCCTCTTTACTCATGCGATTTTTTGCTTCTATCCCCATCAAAGATAGCCCTGTTTTTAGTGAAAGGGCAACTACTAGAAATAGCTTGAGCAATTTTGCTTCATCTTCATTTCCAATAATTCTACACTCATAATAAAATCTATGGAGCGAAGCTGCAAGAGCTTTGAGATAATCAGGGAGCTTTTGAACTTGACGGGAGCTAAAAGCGTCTTCAATTATTTCAGGGAGCAAAAGTGCCTCAAAAAGTAAACTTTGAGCATTTTCATCTAAACCTTTTAATGAAACTTCCAAAATATGCTCTTTGGTAAAATTACTTTTACCCACAATGGTATGAATTCTTGCATGTGCATACTGGATATAAAAGATAGGATTTGAGCTATCTTGTTTTTTAAATTCTGAAATATCAAACTCTAAAGCAGTATCACTTTTTTTAGATGCAAAAATAAATCGAAGTGCGTCTGAGCCTATCTCTTGAACAATTTCGCTCATGAGGATGACATTTCCAGCACGTTTACTCATTTTGTAAGGCTCACCATCTTTGAGTAAACTTACCATTTGAGAGAGTAAAACTTCAAGCTTACGAGGTTCATATCCTAAAAATGAAACTGCAGCTTTTACGCGCGAAATGTAGCCATGATGGTCTGCGCCCCAAATATTAATGTAATGTTCATACCCTCGCTCAAACTTTTGGTTATGATACACAATATCACCTGCGAGGTAAGTAGGACGCCCATCTTCTCGAACGACCACTCTGTCTTTTTCATCATCTCTAGACTCTGAGGCTATCCAAATTTTTCCCTCTTTTTCATAAACACCCTCACCCATCTTGTGTAAAACTCTCTCCCAGTCATCATACAAAGAAGATTCATACACAAAAGTGTCAAAAAAGATATGTAAATCGCCCAAATCTTTTACAATAATGTTCATAACAGCATCTTTTGCCCAGAGTGCGAGCTCTTTTTGACGCGATTCATCTTGTAAAATCTCTTTACCAAATCTTTCTACCGCACCCCTAACAAGAGGCGCCAAATACTCACCTCTGTAATAACTCTCAGGATACGCAACATCTTCGCCTAAAACAGTTGCACGTCCTTCAAGCTGGATAGAGAGTCCAAGCAAATCGATTTGATTTCCCGCATCATTGACATAATACTCTGCCGTAATATCATAGCCAAGATGACGGGCAAGTCTCAAAAGTGTATCTCCATAGACTGCGCCACGTGCATGACCTATATGAAGAGGTCCAGTCGGATTGGCACTTACAAACTCTAGGAGAATTTTCTCTTTTTTTTCTTGCTTGCCAAATTGGGCTTGATTATGTAATGCCCAAGTGCCATATTCATGTAAAAAATTTTCACTTAAACGAAAATTTAAATACCCTTTGACCGATGCAACACTTGAAAATATTTCACTCTCTTCAAAGGAAGAGGCAAGTTCTTCTGCTACAACTATGGGAGATTTTTTTAATTCTTTTGCTAGAGAAAAAGCGATTGGGGTTGCAAAATGACCGAAAGTTCGGTCTTTTGGCTTTTCTAAAACAACTTCACGACCAAATTTTTCACGTAAAAGTGCCGATACACGTTGTTTCAAATCTTATACTTTTGTTTGAGTTTTAGAGATATCAGAAGCTACAACTTCTTCACTTTTTTCTATTTTTTTTGGAGCTTCAGCTTCTACTGTTGCAGGAGCATCTTCTTTCATCTCTTTTTTAAAGTTTCTAATCCCTTGACCTATACCTTTTGCTAAATCAGGTATTTTTTTTGCACCAAACAACAAAACTACAATTCCAAAAATTACTAATAACTCCATTCCACTAGGCATTGACATAAGTATTTCCTTTTTTTAAATTTTAAGATTAGTAGTGTACCTACTCTTTGCTGTAACTACTCTTATCAACGAGACTACTGCTCTATATCTTCCCATTGCTGAACAAATTCATTTATTTTTTCAGTAGGAATTTTAATCCTTGCGGTAATAGCGATTTGTCTTAAGACATCTGCAGCAATTTTTAAATCATCATTAATGATAAGATAATCATATTCCGAAATTCTCTGTACTTCACGTTTTGCCATCTTAAGCCTATTAGACATAACTTCAGCAGAGTCGGTTGAGCGTCCCTCAAGTCTTTTTTTAAGCTCAGACAAAGTTGGAGGGGTGATAAACACAGAAGTTGTAATGTCCCCAAGGCGATTTTTTACAGCAGTATTTCCCTGAACATCTATATCAAAAAGGACTAATTTACCTAAATTTAGCGCTTCTTTGACAGGTTTTATAGACGTTCCGTAATAATTTCCATGAACAGTTGCATACTCTAAAAAGTTCTCAGCTTCGATATCTTTTTTGAACTCTTCAACAGTGACAAAATGGTAATGAACCCCATTTACTTCACCTGGTCTTCTGGGGCGCGTTGTTGTAGAGATAGAAAAATAGCATGCACCAATATCATTGATGATTTCCCTCAAAAGAGAGCTCTTCCCTGCACCACTTGGTCCAGAGAGGACTAAAACTGCACCATTTTTTCTATACATTATTGATCACCAAATGTAATATTGACACTTATCTTCATCCCTTTTAACGATGCTGCCACACCCTCGTTTGAGAGCGCTTCAAGCAATCTTTTTAAAGATGCGACACCCTCATCTTGAGAATGATTTGCTCCTATTTTTTCTGTTTTTTTACTCAATGCGCCTGAATCTCTCATAGCACTTTCATTCTCTCCCTGAGGCTCCACCTCTTCGCCAATAGCCAATTTTAAATCTCTTTGTGTAAGTGATTCTAGTCCACCTATTTCGTGCATTGCAATATCCAATAAAGTCTCCTCATCAACTTGACTCTCCAACTCCTCTTCGCTCAGTTCTCCTACAGCACTACTGATTTGCTCTTCAAAATCGATTTCTTCATCAGCTTGGTCTTCTAAATGTGCTGCTGGAATCTCTTCAAAATCGATTTCTTCGTCAGCTTGGTCTTCTACTTTTGCTGCTGGAATCTCTTCTAATTCAAAATCATCTTCACTTTTATCATCAAAATCGTCAAAATCATCCATTTCCTCTATTTGGTCTACTTCCTCTGGTTTTTGGGGAGTCTCTTGAAGCTCCTCCATAAGGTCTTCATCAAAGCTAAAATCTTCGTTTATCTCCTCTTCCAGAGCATCATCTGTTTCATCTTCTAAGAGATCTTGCACCTCTCGCAACTCATCTTTATCTAGGACACTTTTACTCATGGCATCCTCTTCGAGCAAAGATGCATCATCCAAAGAGTCCAAAATCAACTCTTCTTCAAAATCTAAATGCTCTACCCCTTCTTGCGTATCGTCCTGCAAATCTTCAATCTCTCCCAAGTCTTGCATATCTTGTAAACCCTCCAAGCCGTCCAATAGGTCCTCCTCTTCATCAAAGATTAAATGTGAACCATCTTCTTGAAGTGTATCTGCAAACAAATCTGCTTCTGGCTCAAGATGTAAATCTAAAATTTCATTCGTATCATTTTCTAACGCATCACTTAAATGAGCTCCGTTCTTTTTTTTGCCAAGGGTAGAAAATAGCTCAACTAAGTCTGTTGGTAAAAAAGGCTTTTTAAGGGTTGTAGTAAATCCCTTCTCAAGTTTTGCATCTCGTGAGCAAATATACAAAGATTCGTTAAAATTGATTTTTTCTTTTATTTGATGCAAGACATCTTCATGAAATTTAGCATCATCTATGATAAGAAGATCATACTCCCCTATTTCTATCTCACTTAGAGTGCTTACAACTTCAAGCTCATCAGATGTTTTCTGTGCACTGAGTGTTACCAATTTATTTACAACCGGGTTATCATTTAAAAGCAATATTTTCACTTTTTTTCCTTTGAGGCAATATAATAGGTTTATAAAAGCTCTTTTGGTACCATTGTAGCAAAAAAAAACTAAAAAAACATTTCCAGAGCGTTAAAAGCCTCTTGCATTTGACCCTTTAAAATAAGCATAGTTGCGGTCAGTGTAGCGATAAAAACCGCAAAAGAAACCATGATTTTTATAGGAAATCCAATGACTAAAAGGTTAAACTGCGGCATCGTTTTCATAAGCATTCCAAATATAATATCTGCCAGCAATGACAAGGCGGTAATGGGAAATGCTATCACAAAACCAACCAAAAACATATTGGCGCAAGCATGCATGATGTACTCAAATAAATCTTTACTCATAATAAATTCACCTAAAGGGATTGAACTAAGGGATTTGTCAACAAACAATAAAACCCAATGGTGCAAATCCATCTCCACAAGAACCATCAAACCCATTAAAGATAAAAATTGAGAAATAATAGGCATAGAGATACCTGATTGCGGGTCAATCGCACTTGCCATTGAAAAACCCATCATGAAAGATATTTGTCCCCCTGCAAATGTAATAACGTTATACGCAAGAAGCAACACTATTCCGATAACGAGTCCAAACATAAACTCGCTTAAAATAGCAAGGATTACATTTGAAATATTGACCTCGATTTGTAAAGGTGGCAAAGATGCATAAAAAACTATCGTGAAAAAAAAAGCCATCGCCGCTTTGATAGTAAGGGGAATATTTTGATGAGAAAAAATAGGTACAGCCAAAAAAAGTGCTGCAAAACGGAAAAACAAAAGGACAAAACCGACAATGTAAGTGTCTGTAAATATCTCTGCCCAATTCATGATGACACTAAAGAGGAGCTTTGAAAATCATTTGACTTGTTCTAGTCTTTTATTTTCAAGCTTATAAACGTTTTGACACATGTAAGCGAGTTTTTCATCATGAGTGACAAGAATCATCCCCGCAGAGTTCTCTTGACAATACTCAAAAAAAAGCTTCATAACCTCATTCGCAGTTATTTTATCAAGATTTCCTGTAGGCTCATCTACAAAAAGGATGCGGGGCTTTTTTGTCAAAACTCTTGCAATTGAGACTCTCTGTTGCTGTCCACCTGAGAGTTCTGTCACTTTTTGATTGATGCATTCACTGATTTGCAATCTTTGAAGCAATATATCATCTATATTTTGATGAGAAAGGATGGCGGCTACTTCTAAATTTTCATACGCACTAAACCCTTTAAAAAGATAATGTGACTGAAAAACCAATCCTAAATCATCTCTTTTTATTTTAGCAAGGGCTTTTTTTGATAATTTCGCGATATCCTCTCCTAAAATGCTCACCTCTCCGTGACTGGCTTGAAGCAAAGTTGAAAGGATATGAAGCAGAGTCGATTTGCCACTACCACTCATGCCAATAATAGCAATAGACTCTTTTTCATGCAACTCTAAAGAGACATCTCTAAAAAGTTCGTATTCGTAAGTATGTGATAAATCTTTTGCGGATAATAAGTTCATAAGAGGATTATAGCAAATCTAGCTAATAATTTTAGAAGGGTGGTTAAGGAAAAATCCTTAACCTATTTGAGCAGCAACTTCTGCAGCAAAATTATCTACTTTTTTCTCAATTCCCTCACCAACTTCAAGGCGAACAAATTTCGTAATTTCAGCAGTTCCACCAAGTGCTTTTGCAGCCTCTTGTATCGCTTGTGCTACTGTGAGTTTGTCATTTAAAACATACGTTTGATCAAGAAGCGCTTGTTCTTTATCAAGTGTTGTGTTGTCATCAATAAAACGAGCTAATGAACCAGGAACTATTTTATCCCAGATTTTTTCTGGTTTGCCCTGAGCCGCTAGTTCTGCTTTGATATTTGCTTCAGCTTGAGCCAAAACAGCATCTGTGAGTTGACACATAGAGATATATTGAGGGACATTTTTAAGCGTTTTTTTAAGACGAGCCAACTCTTCATTCTCTTTCTTAATGACTTCAATTCTCCCTATTGTTTCAGACTGAACATACGCAGCATCAAAATCTTTATAAGAGAGGGTTGTTGGCTTCATAGCAGAAGCATGCATAGCAACTTGCTTCAAAGTCGCTCTCATACCCTCTGCAGTTTTTTGGCTATCACATTGTGCGACGATAATAACAGCTATACGGTTGTTTGAGTGAATATACCCATTGAGTGCTGTCGTTGCATCTGCTGTAAATGTAGTAAAACGACGAACTTCAATTTTTTCACCGATTTTCGCAATTGCATCAGCAAATTTTGCACCAAATGGACTTGCCATGAGTGTTGCTACATCTGCAGGATGAGTGTTGTAAATCTCCTCTGTTGTAGCTTTTACTAAGTTTTTAAAACCTTCGTTTTGGGCAACAAAGTCAGTTTCAGAGTTGATTTCTACAACAGTCGCTTTTGAGTAATCATCAGCAATTTTGAAACCTGCAAGACCCTCAGCAGCAACTCTATCAGCTTTTTTAGCTGCTTTTGCGATGCCGCGCTCTTTTAAAAGTTCTGTCGCTTTTGTCATATCTCCATCAGCTTCAACTAAAACTTTTTTACAATCCATCATCGGCGCATCCGTGATGTTTCGCAACTCTTTAACCATTGCTGCTGTAATTTCTGCCATAATTATATCTCCTCTATAGCGTCTAGAACATCTTCCATAGCTACTAACATCTCAACTTCAACTTCTTCTTGTTCAAATGTAACTGTCTCTTCAACAGGAGCATTTCTTAGTGCTTTTCCTTCATTTACCGCAGCAGCCATTTCACGACAGAAAAGTTGAATTGAGCGTATCGCATCATCATTTCCAGGAATTGGGTACACGATTAAATCTGGGTCACAGTTTGTGTCAAGTGGAGCAACAACTGGGATTTTTAAACAATTTGCTTCTAAAACAGCAATGTGCTCTTTTACAACGTCGACGATAAAAAGCATATCAGGAAGTTTTTTCATATTACGGATACCACCGAAATATTCTTCAAGTTTTGCTTTTTTTCTTACAAGCATCAATGCTTCTTTTTTAGTAAGAAGGTCAATTTGTCCGTTTTCTTGCATCTCTGTAATAACGTCAAGTTTACGAATAGATTTTTGAATAGTCGGGAAGTTTGTAAGCATACCGCCTAGCCATCTATTGTCAACATACGGCATACCGCACTCAAGAGCTGCATCTCTTACAGAAGCGCGTGCTTGTTTTTTCGTTCCAACAAATAAAACTGTTTGTCCCTCAGCCACTGCATCTACAACGATTTGGTACGTGTTACGGAAATAACGAAGCGTTTTTTGCAAATCTATAATATAGATATTTTTACGAACACCGAAAATGTATTTTTTCATTTTTGGGTTCCAACGACGTGTTTGGTGTCCGAAGTGTACACCACACTCTAAAAGGTCTTTCATAGTTACCATTTGGTAATCCTTAAGGGCTTATTTCAGCCAGAAATTTATCAGTTTGCTTTGGTAATATCCGACAATTATTCCCTAAAAAGAGAGTTGCACTGATTTGCGATACATACCTGTTGAATATTTTCTCACTATAATGATGGACATCTTTAAGAAGAAAAATCGACGGATTATACAAAAAAAATATTTAATAAAAGCTTTTAAACTTTTGCAAAATTTTCTTTCCATAGGATGAACACTTTCATTATGTATTAGTATTTTTTATATAAGAAAATGAGCAGTTAACAATAATTTTATATTTCGTACTGTATAGTATCGCACCAGTAGCATACACTATAGTTATACAAATTCTATAAAAAGGACACCTATGAACAAGCCCCTACTCCTATCTTTAGCGACTATCACTTTTTTAGGAACAACCCTTCATGCACAATCAATGTATGATAAATTTCAAACTCTTGAAGCCGAGGTTGACTCTTTAAAAAAAGAGATATCTACACTCAAAGGCGAAAAAAAATCTTTGAACAAGACAGTTTCTAAAGAGTCTCAGGTTCAAAAGAAGCAAAAAGCCGATGAAGAAGAACCAGAAGATGATGAAGAAGAAAACGAAGAAGAGAAAGCTCAGACAGATACAAAAAAGGTAAAAGCAGACAAAATCGCCCAAAATACTGAAGATGATGAAGAGGTTCAAGAATCTGATGAATCTGATGAATCTGAAAAACCTGAAAAAGCTGAAGATGCGCAAGAAAACGAAGAAACAGATGATGAGTCTATGGATGTTGCAGCAGAGATTGAAGAGATTAAAGAGACGCTCACGGAGCTCAACAAATCTACTTCAGGAAATCATCTCAAATTTGGTATTGATTATAGATTTGCTCTTGAAAATATACAGTACAAAATGGCAAACGGCGATGAAGCCAATAATGATGCCTTCATGACTAGCAGATTATGGATAAATATGGACTGGTCAGCAAATGACAACCTAAGTTTTACTGGTCAACTCGGATATAACAAGGCTTTTGGTCAGCGCTCAGGCGCAAGTAATCCTAGTGACGCATCCCTTGAATCATTCGACTGGGTAGCCAACGAAAATGCGTATGATGACACCATTCGCGTCCGCTCAGCATACTTTTTATATAGAAATGATACTTTTTTTGAAACCAAAGTACCATGGACTTTTAGTATCGGTCGTCGTCCTTCAACGAATGGGCATCTTATCAATCTCAGAGATGATGACATGGCAGCATCTCCTATGGGACACACAATTAATGTTGAGTTCGATGGTCTAAGTTCAAAATTTAGTTTTGATAATTGGGTCAATGGTATGTATATAAAATTTTGTGCGGGGCGTGGTATGAGTCATGCGGCTCCAAAATTTACCTCTACACCTTACAGCACCGATAACAAAGCAAATCCAGATATTGACTTAGTTGGTTTCATAGTTGCCCCTTTTGACAACGGACAATATTCTCTAGGGACCCAATATTACTACGCAAACAATCTTATTGATGCGCTCAACCCAATGGACTATACCGCTGGGTTCAATACAGTTGGTGGACTACACAGTACGACTCTTAACTTTAGATCAAATGGTATCGGTCATGAAATCAGTGACTTTTTAGATGATACAACTTTCTTTGTGAGTGGAGCTTGGAGTGTTACAAATCCTAACGAAGGAGAGTCTATGCTAGGGGGCAAAGTGGGTGAGAGACTTCACGGCTACTCAGCATGGGCTGGTTTACAATTTCCTTCATTGGCTACAGATGATGGAAGATGGGGGCTAGAATATAACTACGGCTCACAGTACTGGAGAAGCATTACCTACGGCGAGGACACAAACATAGGCTCAAAAATGGCAACTCGTGGAAATGCTTATGAAGCCTACTTTACAGAGTATTTGGTAGATGATATTTTATCCTTGCAAATTCGTTATACCTACATAGATTATGACTACAGTGGAAGCAATGGATTTTTTGGAAGTACTACAGGAGCGGCTATGAAAATTTCTGATATCCCAGCAACAAGTCCGATGGCAGCAGGAGTCGTTGACACCGCTCAAGACATTCGTTTCTATTTACGTTATAAATACTAGTCCTCTTAGGATGTGAGGCTCTGGCCTCACCTAGAGTAAACTTCATTTAAAACTAAAGCGCCTTTAATCTCTCTAATTCAATTTTTACTTTTGCAACATGATCTTTAACTTTTACATTTGCAAAAACAGCTTTTACAATTCCTTCAGGATTTATAATAAGTGTCGTGCGCGCGATACCCATGTACTCTTTGCCGTAGTTTTTCTTCATCTGCCATACACCATACTCTTGCATCATTTGTGTATTTTCATCACTCAAGAGGGTAATACCAAGATCAAATTTTTCTATAAAACTGCGATGTTTCTTGGCACTATCGGCACTTACGCCGATTATTATTGCGTCAAGTTCTGAAAAATCGGGTGCCGCCTCCGTAAACTCGCAAGCCTCTGTCGTACAACCCGGAGTGCTGTCTTTTGGATAAAAATATAAAACAATCCATTTGCCAACGATATCTCTGAGACATATCTCTACATCATCTTGGTTTGGCAAACAAAACTCAGGTGCTTTATCGTCAATTTTTAACATGTTTTTTCCTTTTTATAATGGAAGTGTGGCTTTAGCCTCACCTAAATTCAGTACGACTCGTGCGTAAAATGCCACTGGTTAGCATTTTTGAAAGTCGTACTTCCGTGCAGTTTAATAAACAAACAGCAGTAAATAAACCCAAATACCTGTCAGAGAGGTCATGACAACACCTGCAAACGTTATCATTCCTACTTTTTTATGCGTATTTGTAGCTAACTGTTTTTTTACTGTAGTCATTGTTACACTCCAAATAATAAGTGTCATCACCGCGATAGCTATATGTAACATCAAAACTACAAAAGCATAATTATGCGAAATAGCGCTGCCCTCTAAAAAGTAGTTGAAACCTCCGCCGATTCTAACACCAAACTCAAAATAACTCACAACAATAACAGAAAAAATATAGATAAATATCTGTGAAAAAGCATGGAGTTTATATCTCTTTTTGCGTGCAAAATAAATAGCACTTCCCACCAAAAGAGGGAGTAATGCCACAATCAGTGTCACTAAATCCATAAAAAATGGTGCGCGTGTGCCAAAAAAACCTTGATGAAACATATATTCCATATTACTCACATTTTAATCCTTGCTTTTTTTCTGATAGAAATAATACCACGAACCCAACACAATAAGTAAAATCAAAATCACAATCGTGATTTGCTTAAGGTAGGTATCTATCATGACCTGATTTTCCCCTATAAAGTAACCAATCATGACTAAAATAAATGCCCAAATAGCTGCTCCAAGTGTGGTATAAAGTGTAAAAACTGCTAAATTCATGCGAGCAATTCCTGCGGGGATAGAGATAAGCTGACGAATACCAGGGAGAAGCCTGCCTATAAACGTAGAAATTGCCCCATGTTTTTCAAAGTAATTGTCCATTTTAGCTAAAGCATTTTCATGGATGAAAAAATATTTTCCATATTTTTGCAGCAATCTTCTTCCAAGTAAAAGTGCAAGATAGTAGTTTATAAAAGCCCCGAGTAAAGAGCCCCCAAGGGCACTTATCATGATGAAAACCACATTCATATCTCCCTTAGACGCTAAATATCCCGCTGGAATAAGGACTATTTCACTTGGAAAAGGGATAAACGAACTCTCAACGCTCATAAGTAAAAATATCCCCACATATCCCCAATCAAAAATTAAATCAACTAAATCTTGTGCTAATTCTCGTATCATTTTAAACGCTCCGCCACATCTTGTATCATTTTTTGGGCTACATCTTTTTGAGAATATGCTAAAAGTTTACGGCTTTTCTCTTGCAAATTGGCATCTAAAACAGCGAGTAATTTTGCCTGCAAATCTTTACCCTCTCTCTCACACCATCCCAAATTATGCTCAACTATAAACCTTGCATTAAAAAACTGGTGATCTCCTGCAGCGTAAGGGTAAGGGATATAAAATGCGGGACAACCATTTGTTGTCAGTTCCCAAAGTGTGCTTGCTCCTGCACGGCTCACCGCGAGATCTGCTTCCATGATTAAAGAGGGCAACTCTTTTGTAAAAGCATAGAGTGCAACCTCAACGCCCAAATTTTCATACGCAGCTTTTACTCTCTCAAAATCATGCTCACCCGCTTGATGTATGATTGTAATCCCTCTTTTTTGAAGCACTTTGGCAAGGCTCAGAGCCAAATCATTGATAGCTTTTGCCCCATGAGAGCCGCCTAAAAAAATAATCGTCTTAAGCACATCTCGCACTCTTGCTGTTTTATAAAAAACATCTTTGACAGGGTAACCTTGAATGGGACAATGTACATCGTATGCCCAAATAAATCCTTTTACGAATGGCTTTAGAAGGGAGTTTAGTCTTCCAATGACTGCATTTTGTTCATGAATAAACAAAGGGAGTCCTTGGCTGAGCGATGCGAAAGATGCTGGTGCAGCCGAAAAACCGCCGACGCTGTAAATCGCCTCAATTTTATGCTGTTTTAAAATTTTTCTTGCCTGTAAAAAAGCTTTGAAGATTTTTACAAGTGAGCCAAACTTTGCCAAACCTCGTTGATTGACCACCCCTGTTGTGTCCAAAAAATAGACATGAGAAAATAGGCTGTTGTGCTCAAAATATTTTTTATCCTGCCCATGTGTGGAGCCAATAAAAATTGCCTCATGCCCTTCTAAAAGCGCTGCTTCTAGGAGAGCTTCAGCTATCATCAAGTGACCGCCTGTTCCCCCGCCTGTGATACATAGTTTCATTTTTGATCCATTTTTGCTTTTTTTGATGCCATCAAAACCATACCAATCCCAAAGGCACTCCCAAGCATCGTGGAACCGCCATAACTTAAAAACGGAACTGAAATACCTTTAATCGGAGTGATGCCGCTGATGCCATATGCATTGACCAAAAAAGCAAACGATAAAAGAAGCCCTACTCCTAAGCTAAAAAGATAGATACTTGTATCTGCAGAACGATTGGCGATTTTAAAAATTCTCTGAAGCATCCACATAAATAGAATAACCACAACCACAACTCCAAAAAAACCAAACTCTTCTGCTAAACCTGCCAAGACAAAGTCGGTATGCACCTCACTTAAAAAGCCAAGTTTAAAGGTCCCGCCTGCAACACCTACACCAAAAAAACCGCCATTATTAATAGCATTTAAAGAGTGTCCAATTTGGTAAGGTTCTACCTCAGTAGGGACACGTAACTGTTCAGCTATGGATGCGGGGAAAAGTTCAAGAACCGTGTTTTGTGCTAACGCCCACCATGATTTTATCCTTGCGATTCTATGCTGTGCGGTGAAGATAAAAAAGAGAAAAAAGAGCAGCGCGGCGGATAAAATGCTTAAGAAAAACCGAAAGCTACTCCCTGCAAACATAAGCATAAAAAGCAAAGTAAGTCCTAAAACAACCACTTGTCCTAAGTCATTTTGGACAAATGCTATGATAAACATCGCTCCAATAAACATCACTCCATATGGTGCAAAACGGATAAACTCATTTCTGAGTCCCATTCCATCATGATGACCTAGTTTTCTGGAAAAACTCCATGCCAAAAAGTAAACAAATCCAATTTTGAAAAACTCTACAGGAGCTAAAGAAAAACCAAAAAGTTTAATCCATCTCTTAGCGCCACCCACTGCAGAAACTAAAGACTCGGGTAAAAAAGGCATCGCTATCATCAAAACAGTTGAGCCTATCAACAGGGTAAAGCCAATAGGCTTAAGCCATTTATCAGGGTCAAGCTGTGCAAGAATCCAAATAATATACATACTTAAAAAACCAAAAATGGCTTGTCTGATGGCAAAATGAAATTCATTCACACCAAAAAGTATGGTGATATATTCCGATAAGGAGTAAGAGAGGATGATGCTTATGGCTATCAAAATAGCTACCAATGTAAAAAGCTGTCTATCTGCCATAAGATTTGAACCTACTTAATTTTATTGATTTTTAGAACAAATTCCACTTCAGGTTTTGAGAGATGTAATTCTCGTGAAATCGTATCTAAAGAGATACCCTGTTTGTATAACGAGAGGATTTTTTCATCATCATTGCCGTGAATTGAGGAGGGGATGGAGATTTGTTTTACGCCGCTCTCAAGCGATGAAATCCTTGCAGCAATTTGTGCATCAATAGTTTGAACATCCTCTTGCATCCTCTTGAGTCCAACGGAGAGTGGCTGTATCAAGTCATAAACGCTTCTTTCTATCTCCTGATATATCTCCTCGTCATTCATCCTTTGTGAATTTTCTTGGATGCTGTGCTGCGTATCTACAACTTTTTTTTTCAAATAAAAAATATCTCGATTGAGCTCTTCGACGACGGAAGCAACAGAGCGTATATTTTTATGATACTCGGCATCTTTTGTAAAAACATAATAAAGAAGATACAAAATCATTCCAGCCATGGCAACAACGATGTACTCCATTGTTATAAAATCAAAATTCATCTGTTCTCTTTTGCTTCACGAATAAGCACCCTCTCTCTTGCAGTGAGGTAAACACCCCACTCTTTCTCATCTCTCTCATGCATTTTCATAATCTGTGCAAGAGAGTCACTTTTTGCTTGAAAAAAGACTGCAACATCTCTTTTTGGATGGACTGGCATAGTGATGCGACCATAATAATGACACCCTTCCACAAGCGCTTTCTCCCCTAAATGAAAATACTCAAAGCCAATAGAATCAATATTTGCCTCTTGACTAAGCAAAACACGATTTGGCTCTTCTCCTTTTATAAATCGCTCTAACGCATCTATTTTATGGTGCAACTCTACCACTAAGTTCAAAAGAATAGGGTCACTCTCAGAGGTATCCCCTCTTGCCTTTGCAACCTTCAGCCATTGACTAATAGGATTGTCATCTGCATCACTGAGCTGATAATACTCCCTCTCATACGCTTCTTTATTTGTACTTAACTCACTATAAACGATTTGAATGGGGGCTGGAACTAGACGTACACTCATGAGAGCACCTTATCTAAGATAATAAAAACTAAAAACACAAACCCAAGATAGCCATTGACGGTAAAAAAAGCACGATTAATCTTTGTAAAATCTTTTCTCACAAGAACTTGTTCATACCCAAGCATCACCGTAGCAAGAATAACAGCCACATAGGCAAATATCCCAAGTCCGGCAACCCAAACAAAAAGCCCCCAAAAGATGACGCTTAGCATATGAAAAAGTGTCGAGATAAACAGTGTTGCATCTGCTCCATACAAGGAAGGAATTGAGTATAAATGATGCTCTTTGTCAAACGCTATATCTTGCAGTGAGTATAAAAGATCAAATCCCGCAACCCAAAAAATAACTCCAAGACTTAAAATAATCGACCATGGAGGGATGCTCTCGCTCACGGCAACAACACCCGCGATGGGTGCTAATCCCAAAGACAGCCCAAGCACAATATGAGCAAGAGATGAAAATCTTTTGAAATAAGAGTAGCTTGCAAGGAGTATTAAAATTGGGATACTCATATAAAATGCCAACATATTTATCATAAAAGCAACCGCTATAAATAGGAGTCCATTGACACCGATAAAGAGTAAAATATTTTTTGCATCCAATCTTCCATCTACATTTGGACGCCCTTTTGTTCTAGGATTTTGTGCATCGATATCTCTGTCGGCATATCTGTTAAATCCCATGGCAAAGTTTCTAGCACTTACAGCCGCGAAGGCGCCCATACATAAAAGCCAAAAGCCAAACCAACCATCAGCTGCGACTATCATGGCTATAAATATAAACGGTAAAGAAAAAACGGAGTGTTCAAACATGACAAGTTCGTTAAAATCTTTAAGTTTTGCGATATACTCTTGCAACTTCTACCCTCTTTAATAAATGAATTTTTATTTTATCCAAAGTTCATTTAAAAGGATATAATCCCGCCATGAAACAGCTCGCCATTATCGGTCCTACAGCTTCAGGGAAAAGTGATTTAGCCCTCAAAATCGCGCATGAAATAGATGCTTTTATTTTATCTATCGACTCTTTGAGTATCTACAAAGAGATTGATATTCTCTCAGCTAAGCCCTCACAATTGCAACTTCAAAGTGTACGACATTTTGGGATTGATGTTTTACATCCAAACGAATATTTTAGTGTAGATATTTTTATGCAACTTTACACGCAAGCCCTTCATGTCTCTCAACAAGAGAATAAAAATCTTCTCTTGGTGGGTGGCTCCTCTTTTTATCTCAAATCCCTGATGCAAGGCTTATCCTCGTTACCTATCATAACACCCGAAATATCGCGCCTTGTGGAGGTAAAACTCGCAGAGCAGGATTGTTACTTCTTTTTGGCAGAAAAAGATAGTGTGTATATGCAAAACATCACGCCTCATGACACATACAGAATTGAAAAAGCACTTTTAATTTATGAAGCTTCAGGTCTTACCCCCTCAGAATGGTTCAAACAAAACCCTCCAAAGCCCATGATAGAAAATCTTGATATTTTTAATATTGAGGTAGATAGAACTCTTTTACGACAAAGAATTGCACAACGTACTTCCAAGATGATAGCTTACGGTGCAATCGATGAAGTGTGCACTTTAGAGCAAAAATACTCAAGGCTTCCTCATGCGATGGGTGCCATAGGTATCGTAGAAATTTTGGAATTTTTAGATGGCATGTGTACAAAAGAACAAATGAATGAAAATATCTCAATACATACAGGGCAACTTGCAAAGAGACAGCAAACATTCAATCGGACCCAGTTTAGTCAAGTTACAACTGCTCCGCTAGACAAACTAGAAGCTATTATAAGAACTAAATTTCTTTAGCATCCTTAGCGAGTTTTGCCCAGGCTGATTCTGGGTCAGCTTTTATGGCGTCTGAATAAGCTTGCTTTGCCTCCTCGTCTTTCCACAACTTACTATACGTTGTCCCTAAAAGATATTTTTGTCTTGCTCTTTGATTTGGAGTGAGCTTGAGGGTATTAAGAGACTTAATAACCTCGAGTGCTGCGTTTACATCCTCTTTATTGATATAAGATTGATACAGAGTAAACTCCACAAACGGGCTTTGGGCAAAAGAGGCAGATGCTTTTTGTATTTTCATCACTTGTGCGCCATATTTGATAACAAGATTATCATTTTTTGTCACACTTCCTATCGTCATGACAGCGACATATCGCTCCATATCTTTATAATCACTTGCATACTCTTTTTCAATCTCTACAATCGTCTCAAGCATTTTTGTAGAATCTTGAACTCTTTGATACGTATCAAAAAGAATCCTGTGAATGTCTCTATATGGACTCTGCTTCTCCCCTTGCATAAGCGTCACAAGCTCCTTGCCTGCTGCTATGACTTGTTTATAATTTCCGATAGAAAAGTCGACATTAATATGTCTATAGAGCCATTTTTTTCGCTCTTGCAAATCTTTGGATTTGAGATTTCTTTTCGCAATTTGTTTTGCTGCAGTATAGTTGGCACCTTTAATAAAACACTCATACAAACCATCATCCCATTTGCTTGATAAAACAATTTTATACTCTGCTGAAATTCTTAGCACTTCTTGGCACTCTTTGTTTTCTAAGGCTCTCATCATGACCCCTACAGCAGCCTCTTGTATCATCTCGTCTCTATCTGTAAACGTATCTTTATCAAGAGCACTCAGCGACTCTTTAAGCCCTAAGACATCACTAAACATTTTATTTGCTAGGAGCAATTTTGCTTTTTCATACAAGGCTCTACTCCCGATTGTATCGTTACCATAATTTTGAATTAACTCATTATAGTGGTTAAGTTTTGTTGTTAAATTTGCATCTCCATCATCAAAAAAGAGTGCATCTTTAGCAATTTTTATCTCCTCTTCAAATGCCCCGTTTTTAAATTTATCTCTATACTCATTGAGGGCATCAAGTGCCGCTTTTTTGTTTGGTGTTTGACAAAGCCATAGAGCTCTATCTTTAAGAAGTGGTTCATACGTCTCCTCTTGCTTATCCATTACATCTAACAAAGCTTTAGCAATTGCCGCAGCAGTTACAAAATCACTCTCCTCTACGAAAGATTCAATAGCCTCCATAGAAGATGGTAAATCTTGGATAAAAAAGCTTGGTTTTGAGTTGATAATTTTCATAATAAACTCAGAGGCTTCTTTAGCTTTAGCATTAGAGAGTTTATTTTTTGCAAGTTTATAAGCAGCATACACAGCAATATCAACATCTTGTGTCTCTTCTAGAGCTTTTGTGTAAAATACAATTGCTTTAGAAGAACCACCTGAATCTTCAAGCATCTCACCTTTATAAATATATCCCCACTGTGCAAAAGGTGAATCTGCATGTTCGCTAAAGAGTCTATCAAAAAAATAATCTGCATCTATATCCATGTTGGTTTTATAATAAGCTTTTGCAGTTAAAGATAAAACCTCTGCTATATTTTCATCAGAAGAAAAATCTTTGAGATAAACTTTTGCCACTTCTATAACACTCTCATACTCTTTCATCTTGTCATATACTTTCATTTTATAGTACGCAATTTCACTTTTAAAGAGGGTATCTGGATACTTTTGCGTTATCTCATCAATGAGTTCTAAAGAACTCTCATATTTGCCTTCATTATAATATTTTTTAAGCTGAAGGTACTCTTTAACATCGGCTACTTTTTTAATATACACTGGATTTCCCTGAAGATCTAAACCCCCGACATAAGGGAATTTATCGCTCTCCATATAGACTGGAAAATTGATGGAAACTTCAGATTTTTTGTGATTTTTCACATAAGGAAGCACCTCTTTATACCCTATTGCCATCCAATGATTTGAGAGAGAAACATCTGCTTGGTATACCTCATGTTCGACACTCAGATTAAACGCCATCGGGTAGAGTTTTATTTTATGGAAAGGTTTTATTATGAGAAAAAAGGTCTTATTTTTAAGCTGTGCACTTATTTCAAAAAAATCATTTTGTATTTTATGAAATTTTTTTGTAGGTTGCTTTGAAAATGCACAAATGATTTGGGTGACCTCTTGATAGTCGTCCTTCATCTCTTGGCATAAAAAGGGGCTTGAATCTTTTAAATGTAAGGTTGAATAATTTTGAAAATTCTCTTTAGCACCGGTGAGAGAGACTTCCAGTGCATAAAGATGTAATGCGAGAGACAAGAAGAGTATAACCCGTAACAAATGCTCTTCCTTTCTTACTCTAGTATTTTTTAGAGCCTATTAATATCCACTATTATAAACAAAAGTTGTAATAACCTCTAAAAGTGGGTTTACCGCGATTATAGCAAATATAGTTCCCACAGCTGCAAAACCAATGATGGATTTAAGCGCCAAGGTGGCATTAATGACATAAACATGCCCATCATTTCCAACAACAGGCTCTTTCATAAACATATAAACTATCAATTTTAAATAATAATATGCCGCTATTGCAGAGTTAAGTGCCATGATAAGAGCTAAAACTGTATAGCCGCCTGTCACCGCCGAGCTAATCATATAAAGTTTACCCCAAAAAAGTGCAAAAGGAGGAAGCCCTGCAAGAGAGAGCATAAATAAAGCCATAATCACAGAAGCAATAGGTGATGTTTTTATCATACCAGCAAATTTGTCATACGAGTGGTCTGTTCGTTGATGCTGTGGCAAATGTTTTTGACGAGAAATCCAAAGCATACTAAAGGCTCCAAGATTTGTAAAACTAAAAAGTATCCAATACAAGAAAAGTGCACTGTTTGCTTGTGTAGTTCCAATCAATATTGCAGCCATAACAAAGCCCGCATGAGAGATAGAACTATAAGCGAGCATTCGCTTGACATCGCTTTGAACGAGTGCCCACATATTTGAAGCTGTCATGGTGACAACAACCCCAACATAAAGGATAACTTCAAGCCAAACAACACCGCTGTGAATCAAAAATTCAAAAATCCTCATCGCAATAATAAAGGCGGCGATTTTAGGGACAATAGACATATATCCAGCTAATGCAGCACTTGAACCCTCATAAACATCGGGTGTCCAAGTATGAAAAGGGACTAAAGAGACTTTAAACCCGATAGATCCAAGCAAGAAAGCTGTCCCAATAAGAACGTAGCCGATGTCAGCATAATTGTTTGCAGCGAGCACTGCGGCTATCTGGTTGATCTCAACAGAACCTGTAAGTGCATAAAACACCATAGAACCAAAGCTAAAAAAGCCTGCAGCAAGTGCACCCATAGTAAAATATTTAACAGCAGCTTCAAAAGATTTGTCACGGTTGTGCATAGCTATGAGTGTGTAAAGTGCGAGGGATGCAGTCTCAAGTCCTACAAAAATAAGGATGAGATTATCGGTTGCAACCATAAACTGGAATCCACTTATCATAAATAAAAAGAGTGCGAAAAATTCAGGATACGAAAACTCATGGAAACGGCTATGTGTCAATGCCAATGGGATAAACAGTAAAGATGCCCCAACGATAATAAACTGCGCAAGAATCGCCAAACCATCAATAAGCATCATATCAAATACGCCCATCACAATTCCACTTGCAGTAAAAATGCCTGCTGAATCCACAATGGTCCCTAAATCTAAAAGTAAGAAAAGCAAACTAATCATGACATAAAGAGTTTTGTCTAGATTTGCCTTAGATATGTCGATGATTAAGATTAAAAGTGCTCCGATGATTGGGATAAGCATCGGAGCTAGAGTCATTATGTTTAAAGACTCTAAAGAAACATTTACCGGTGCTAACATTAGTGTACCTCCTGCATTGAAGTTCTAGTAATTTCTATATCACTCATAAGATTTGGAATTCTAGATTTTGCTTCTTCTGTGATAGATTTATCATGCATCAATTGCACAATCGCCTCAACAGAGTTGTTTATCGGCTCTAAAAGTGGCTTAGGATAAACACCTAGCCAAATGGTAATAAGAACCAATGGGATAAGAGCGACAAGCTCTCTCTTGTTGACATCAGGGAGATTTTTATTGGCTTCATTTGTCACTGTTCCAAAGAACATTTTTTTGTAAGCCGCTAGCATATAAATCGCACCCACAATAATAGCGATACCTGCCAAGAGCGTTAATATATGTGACTGCTCATAAAATCCAAGTAAACTTAAAAATTCCCCTACGAAGTTAATCGTCAATGGCATACCAACAGAAGCCATCATCATAATACCAAAGAGCGTTGCATATCGTGGCATCACATGTGCCAAACCACCAAACTCACTCATCATCTTCGTATGGCGTCTATCATAAATCACACCTACAAGCAAGAAGAGTGCCCCAGAGACAACACCGTGACCTATCATGAGGAAGATAGAACCCGAAATACCTTCAACATTTAAAGCAAAAGTACCCAAAATGATAACACCCATGTGCGACACTGAAGAGTACGCAACAACTTGCTTAATATCTTTTTGCGCATACGCAACCATAGCAGTATAAATAATCATGATGATTGCAAGTACCGCTATAGGAAACATATAAAATACTGACGCATCTGGAAATAATGGTAACGAAAAACGGATAAACGCATAGGTACCCATCTTAAGCAAAATTGCCGCAAGGATAACAGAACCGATAGTTGGTGCTTGACCGTGAGCATATGGCAACCATGTGTGAAATGGAAACATTGGTACTTTAATGGCAAAACCAAAAAAGAAGGCTACAAATAACCACAGCTGGAAGGATTCTGGCAAGATAAGTCTGTACCAGTCAAGAATTGCAAAACTCCACGTTCCTGTTGCTTGGTAGTAAAAATATGCCATAAAAAGCATACCCACAAGCATAATAAGAGAGCCTGTAAATGTATATAAAAAGAACTTCACAGAGGCATAAACTCTTAATGGTCCACCCCATGCACCAATGATGTAAAGCATTGGCACTAAAGATAATTCCCAAAATACATAAAATACGATAGCATCAAGTGCAACAAACACCCCTATCATAGTCATCTGTAAAAATAATAAGGTAATAATCATATTTTTTTCATCTTTTGTTTCACCAAGAGAGGCGATACCTATTAAGGTAAAAAATGATGCCAATATAATAATAAAAAGAGAAATTCCATCTACCCCTAAAATGTAGTTAATCCCAAATGCAGGAATTAATGCTATTTGCTCCATAAATTGCATACCCGAAACACTCGAGTCAAAAGCAAACCAAAGCCATAAAGCAAGCGCAAATTCAATCGCGCTCACCGCTATACCATACGCACGAATGCTATCTTTTTGAATAACAAATCCAAAGATTCCTGCAAGTGCTGGGAAGAAAATTAAAATCGATAAGATATGATCTAACATCTATTGAACTCCTAAGCCTGATAAAATCAACATAATTTCATCAGAATATCTAACTGCAAGTCCATAAACCACAGCTAGTGACAATAAAGCAACAGTTCCTGCTACCATCCATTTGAGCATAGTTGACAAATTACCACTTTGCATGGTTCTTGTTTTCTCACCCGTAGAGTAAAAGATATTGGCAATCCCATCTACACTTGCATCAACAATTTTCATATCAATATGCTTCCAAAACACATCTGAGAGCTCTCTATAAGGTTTGACAAAATACTCTTCATACGCATATGGGATGTAGTACTGATTTTTCAAGATTTTATAGCACAAACGATTTTCCATCTTAGATGAACCATCTGGGATAGCGATGGCATTGTTTGCATATTTTTTGTAAGCAAATGCAATAGCTAAGAGGACAAAGAGTTGCGTCCCTATAGTCATAATCCAATACATCATAACACTATGCACATGGTACTCAGTCGCAGGAAGCACAGCGGTTACCATCTCAAAATACGTCATCTTAAACGAACCTGCAATGACTGCTAAAAGAAGCAGTGGACTCATAGCGATAAGGACAAACTTATAAGCTTCATGAGGATGGATACCAAAGATTTTGTATCGCTCTTCACCGTGGAAGATAAGGGCTACAAGCCTAAAAGAATAAAAAGCTGTTAAACCTGCAGTAAAGAGTAAAACGGAATAAATAATATAGTGATGCTCAATGAGTGAGACTTCTAAAATCAAATCTTTAGAGAAGAAACCCGCAAGTGGGTAGATACCCGCAAGTGCCACAGACGCGACAGTCATCATGATAAATGTCCATTTAAGAGGCTTTTTGAGTCCCCCCATTTTAAAAGGATCAAGCTCATCATGCATCGCATGCATAACATTTCCTGCACCGAGGAATAAAAGTGCTTTGAAAAAAGCATGTGCCATAAGATGAAAGAGTGCAACCCAGTACGCCCCCAAACCCGCTGCAACAAACATGTAACCTAACTGAGAAAGCGTTGAGTAGGCAATGATTCTTTTCATATCACGGTTTACAAGTGCCATAGATGCAGCAAAAAGGGCAACAAAAGCACCTAAGCTTGCTATAAAAAGTCCTACATGCGGAATGAGTTCATATAAAGGATTGGCACGCACTACAAGGTAAACACCCGCAGTAACCATAGTCGCTGCATGGATAAGAGCTGAGACGGGAGTTGGACCCTCCATCGCATCTGCTAGCCAAGTATGGAGTGGAAACTGAGCCGATTTACCCATCGCACCAATAAACAAGAAAATACCCATCCAAGTTAACACTTCAGGAGCTAAAGCAGGCATTGCCGCGAAAGCTTCATCATATTGAAGTGTTCCTGTATTCCAGTAAACCAAAAAAAGTCCGATAAGCATTCCAAGGTCGGCAATACGGTTCATGATGAAAGCTTCATTTGCAGCCCAAGTTGCACTCTCTTTGTGATACCAAAAACCAATAAGCCCCCAAGAACAAAGACCAACCCCCTCCCAGCCGATAAAGAGTCCTGCAAAGTTGTCACTCATAACAAGAACAAGCATTGAAAAAACGAATGCCGAGAGCCAAGCAAAAAATCTGTTAAAACTTTTGTCGTGGTCCATATACCCTATCGAGTAAACGTGAACAACAGTTGAGACAACGGTGACCACCATCATCATGGTGACTGAGACTTGATCTACTACAAAACCAAAAGGGATGTATAAATTACCCGTTGCCATCCATGTCATCATCTCAACATGGACGACATCCCCGCCACTTAAGATATTGACCAAAAGAATTGTGCTCGCAACAAACGAGACAAAAAGCAAAAAGCTCGGAACTATTCCAGCGATGGAAGTTTTAGGAGATGCAGCAAAAAGTGCAGCAAACATCGAACCAACAAGCGGCGAAAAGAGTGCGATATATAAATAGAGTTCCATTTTCTTATCCTCTCATCGTTGACATATGTTCAAGGTCGATATTGCCATGGCGTTTGTGCCAGACAATTAAAAGACCAAGACCTACAGCAACCTCTGACGCAGCGATTGCTATGACGAAAAATGCAAACATCTGACCAGTCAAATCACCATAGAAGTGTGAAATTGCAGCAAAAGCTATGTTGACAGCATTGAGTAATATTTCAGTTGCAAAAAACAGCATAAGAAGATTCTTACGACGCATAACACCTACAAGACCGATAGAAAAAAGTATCGTAGATAACACAAGATAGTGGTTGAGTCCTATTTCCATCATAATAGTACCTTCTTATTTTGTTCATTTTTTAATTTCATCACTTCATCATCACTCATAAGTGTAAGTGATAAGTCCATCTTTTTACCTGCCAAAACAATCCCTGCAACCATTGCCACAAGCAACATCACAGCAGCAACTTCAAATGGAACTAAATACTTTGTAAATAAAACTAATCCAACTTGTTGTGTATTGCCCGCACCTTCAACAACAGGATATAAAGCTTCTATTGTCCCCGATACCATCGGCGCTGCAAATATAACAACGATTAAGATAGCTGCCAAAGTGCTTAAACCAAAAACAATAGCACTGTTACCTTTCTTCTCTTTTATATCCCTTGTCGTATCAAAAAACATCATACCAAAAGCATACAGAGCCATAACAGCCCCTGAATACACAACGATTTGAATCGCACCTAAAAAATCAGCCCCTAAAATAAAGAAAAACGCTGATATAAAAATCATTCCTGCCGCTAACGCTGTTAATGCATGTAACGCTTGAGATGTTGTCACTGCTATGAAAAACATCGATATTGTTAAAAATGCAAACAGATAAAAAGCTATCGCTTCAAACATAACCTAACTCCTTAATACGCTAGAGGTGTTTTTTTAACACGCTCATCTTCATGTGGTGTGATAGCACCAAAACCTTCAAACTCCAACTGTTTACCAGCCTTCATCGTATCTATTGGTGTCAACATATCTTCATACATTATAAAATGCTCTCTTTGCTCGCTCGCATTTTCATATTCACCGCCGTGGGTAATAGCTAACTCTGGACAAACCTCTGCACAGTAGCCACAAAAAATACATCTGCCAAGATTGATAGTGTATTGACTCACCTCTTTGCGAGAATTTTCATCAATCCGAGTATCCATTCGAATACAATCAGAGATACAAATCTTCTCACAAAGTCCACAGCCGATACATCTCTCTGTATCAGATTCCCACAATCTTTTCATCTCATGAACAGCACGGTAGCGAGGACCAATAGGCATTTTTTCTAACGGATATTCAATGGTATGGATATCAAACTTTATCATCTCCCGCAGAACGACCCAAAGACCGACAAAAAGTTCACCTCGCAAGGTTCGTCTCACTACTCTCTTAAACTTACCCCATCCATCTTGTGGATAATCTTCTATATCTACTAAATAGTAGCCATTGTTAACATTTCTGCTATTAAATTGCTCTTTATGCATTCATATCCCCTTAAAACATCATCACAAAGCCAGTGATTACAACATTAATCACAGCTAGTGGCATTAGTACTTTCCAACATAACCACATCAACTGGTCAGGTCGCACATCCGGCCATGCAGCTCTTGACCATAAGAAGAAAAAGAAGAAGAATGACATTTTAGCAAGTAAACCTAAGGCACCTAAAATACTTCCATCTCCATATCCACCCAAGAAAAGAAGTGGAATTACAAAAGAGATAAAGAACATATTTGCATACTCACCGATAAAGAAAAGACCCCATCTCATCCCTGAATATTCCGTTCCAAATCCATCGATAATCTCATGGTCGTTTGCAATAAGGTGAAACGGCGTACGGCCTGTCTCAGCAAAAGCAGCTATCCAAAAGAGGACAAAAGCAACAGGTTGTGACCAAACAATCCAATCACCAATACCGCCTGACTGGTACTCATTGAAATCGATAAGAGAGAGAGAACCTACCATCATAATCGGTGCTAAAATAGAGAGTCCCGTAATCACCTCATACGAGATAAAAACAGCGGCACCACGAGCAGCCGAGAGGAGTGAAAATTTATTTGCAGATGCCATACCTCCAAGAAGCGGACCATATAAACCAACGCCCATAATACCTAAGATGTACAAGATACCGATATTTATGTCTGCTACAATCGGATGGACCGTATAACCAAATAGAGTGAATTGTGGCAAAAATGGAATCGCAGCCGCTGCCATAAAAGCGGTTGCGGCTGTGATGACTGGTGCTATCTTAAATATGGGTGCTACAACGTTTGTAGGAATGATGTCCTCTTTTGTAAAGAGTTTTACACCATCTGCTGCAACTTGCAACAAGCCATAAGGTCCAACGTTCATGGGTCCTAGGCGACGCTGCATAAATGCGAGAATTTTTCTCTCAAAATACGTCCCAATTCCTGCCAAAGCAGAAAATATAAGTAAAATAACAACGACTTTTATAACCGTCTCTATTAAATATGCTGTCTCCATTATTACACCTTTTCTATCGAAGCTGCAGCAAAGCGATAATCGCCAAACACAGCCTCTGAATTTAATTTCAAATCAAACGTTGGAAGCATAGCAATCTCCCCTGTAATTTTATTATCACTCACAATAGGAACAACTATTTCACCATATTTGCTTGCCACTTTCACTCTATCTCCCTCATGCAATCCCATTTTAGCAAGATAAGCCTCACTCATGTAAATGCCACTTTTCTCATCAAGATTAGTTGCTTTATGGGTAAACTCGCTAAATTGTCTCACAGGGTTTGCGCGATATATCAGCGTCCCTTTGAGGCTATCTTCACTGAGTGGCTCTACATTTTCATCACTGCTCACACTCACTGCTTGCGCCTGTAAAACATACCCTCTTACCTCCGTGCCGTCATTTTCATAACGATTTGGCAGAGAATCAAAATCTTTTGCTTCAAACCCTTTGTTTAAAGGCAATTTCGCAGTGTATTGGATAACATTTTGAGCGTTTAAACCTAGAGCGTTTGCGATATCATTGAGCTCATATCCATGGTATACAAGTGCTGCATTTGTTGGGTTTACTCGCTTGTTTATACTTGTGAGTGTCCCTTCTTGCTGGTTTATACTCGGCATATCTAAGTCCCCGTCTCCAAGTGCGCTGAGTGTGAAGTTTGCCTTCGTGTTGTAGCCTATTGTAAAGGAACCTTTTGCATCATCAAGCTCACAAATAAGGGCTACACCAAGTGAGTTTGTCAGTGGTGGGATAAGCGTGAGTTTTAAATCACTATATTTTTCTATCAAAGCAACTAAGCGAGCTAGGTTTTTCGCTTGAGGATGCCCGTATAAATCCTCTCCAACTATCAAAGCAAAACTATCTTTTTTCTTGAGATTTTTTTCCAACTCTTCTTCAAAAGTGCTATTGACCCCTACGATTTGCAAAAGTCTATTTTCATCAACTTGCACCTCTTTAGAGACTTTTTTTGGAACCATTTTGGATTTTTTTACTTCAACTTCTTCCTCTTCGCCTGTCTCTTTGTTCACTTTTTTCTCTTTTACCATCTCAAAAATTTCTTCCTTGATGGTCTCTTCAACCGTGATGGTTTTTTCACTATGAAAAGATGCTAAATATTTCGCAACAGAGGTAGGAAGTTTCGATTTGTCAGCAAAAAGATCTAGGATAAGGTACAAAACTGCCTCTTCTTGCAAAGGGGCATGGTTTACACTCATAATACTTTTACCCATCCCCTCGATAACAGGGTCACCAACAGGATGAAAATAAAGAGCAGCACCTTTATTGAGTGTCATGGAATTGTTAAAAGCATACCGTGCATTTGGATTATCACTTTTGAGTGCAGCTCCCACGCTGATGACAAAGTTTGAGTCATGTGCGGCTTTTAAATCACTGCCATACAAAGAGGTTCCACTTATTTCACTATAATATTTTAAGAAAGTTTGAAAAGATTTTGCCTCTTTATTGACAAGTTTATAGCTGTATTTTTCTTTTAATTTTTGAAGTATCAAAGCTTCTTCATTTGTGATCGTTGAAGTAAACTCTATCGTATCTGCTTTTTTAAAAGCCTCTATCGCTTTTGCAAATGCTGTTTCATCTTTGGATGCTACTCGATTTTCATAATCAAATCCATAGCGACCAGCACCACAAAGTGAAACATAGTTCCACTCATTCATGACACGGTAAATTTTATCCTCAGGATTTGATACACTCGTATGTTTTACATCATACATAATTTGACATCCCGCAGAACAATGCCCACAAGTTGCAGGGATTTGTTGCAATTCCCAAGCATTTGATTTATAAATAAACTGCGTATCAACCAACGCACCTACAGGACAAACTGCAGCACACTCACCACAACTTGTACAGTCTAGCATCTCTTGTCCACTTGTCAAACCGATGATAGATTTGTTGAGTTTATTCCACATACTATAGGCATCTTTTGGCATAGACTCCTTATAAGTATCAGCAATGGAGTCGCCACCGCGGGCAACTGTTTTTAGGGCATTGTCTCCAATCATATCTTTACATACGGTAACACATCGCTCACACACGATACACAATCCCGCGTCATAATGGAGATGTCCCCAATCTTTAGAGCTTCTGTCTATATCTTTGATGGCATAACTTTGCGAATCAACACCCATCTCAAGAGTATAGTTTTGTAATTCACATTCACCTGATTGATCACAAACACCGCACTGAAGGGGATGATTTACATCATAAACCTCCATGATGGCACGTCTTTCAGTCTCTATCGTTTGGGTTTTTGTTGTGACACTCATCCCCTCTTTAGCCTTAGCATTACAAGCGTACACTTGTTTGCCATCTGCTTCAACAAGACAGATACGGCATGCCAAAGTGGGGCTACATCGTGTAAGATAGCATATTGCAGGGATGAAAATATTATTCGCGCGTGCTGCGTTTAAAATAGTCTCACCCTCTTGTGTTTGAACTGCTTTGCCATCAATATTCATAGTAATTTTACTCATGTACCACTCTCACTATTTTAGATTTTTCATATTTATATCTACTTGCATCTATGACATCATCAAAGGTAGGATTTAAAGCTATCGTCCCCTTTAAAGTCTCATCAAGTTTAAATACTCTTTTCATTACTCTAGAGCCAAAAGAGAGCTCAATCATGTCGCCATCAGAAATTTTTGCTACGGTTGCAAACTGTGCGGAGCCTTGCAAAGTGCTATCTTTTTGGAGTTGCTTTGTTTTATTTGTGTAAGAATTAAACTGCAAGACAGGATTTGAGTGGTAAATAACCGTTCCATTAAATTCTGGCAATGCACCAATAGGGTCCAATTTTGCACTTATCTCACAAGCCACTTCATCGAGTAAATATCCACGCACATCCTCACCATAAGGGGAGAAAAAATTCTCCAATGCATCAAAGTCCATCTCTTTAAATCCGCTGATTTTGCCTAGTTTTTTTGTGCACTCTATAGTCGTCTCATGTTTGATGCCACAAGCAAAAGCGATATCATTGAGTGTATATCCATCAAATGCGAGAGCAACATTGGTTGGCAAGACTTTGTTGTCAATACTTACAAAAGTCCCCTCTTGCTGATTCAGAGCTGGGATATCTAAATCTGCACCGCCCAAAGAAGAGATGGTAAATTTTCCTGGTGCATTGTATCCCACGACATTTGCAATCGCTTCGTCTTTATCAAGTGCGTTGATGAGAGAGACTCCCAAACTGTTTACTTCATTTGGAATCACAACAAGTGAAAATATCGTATATTTTTCTATCATGGCAGCGAGCTTAGCAATATTAGCAGAACGTTCATGACGTATCACATCATCTCCAAGGATCAAAACACAGTTTTTAGCTCTTTGGAATGATTTTGTCATGAAGTCTATCTCTTCATCACCAATATTGCACTCAGCTGATAAATAGCCCAAATCAAGCTCATCAAAAAATGCTCTCTCCTCATCAGGCAAATCAGCATCCCTTAAAATCTCTCGAGCAAGCAAAGCCATAACACCCTCTTCGGTCCCTACTTCATACTTCATAAATTGTGTCATGGTATTGCCAAGTAGCACATCTTCTATAGGGTGCGCGTAGACAATCTTTGCTCCGTTATGCTTTCTTGCTGTCGTGAGGGCATATCGAACTGCAGGATTATCACTTGAGACTCTTGAGCCGATGATAATGATTCCATCTGCTTGTTTGATGGCATCCAAAGAACCGCTGTAATGTTTTTTGCCGCTCATGCTGCTATAAGATGCCATAAATTCTTGAAGTTTTCTTGCATCTTCATTGAACAGTTTTATGCCGAGTTTATTTTTTAACTCTTGTAAAATATAGGCTTCTTCATTGGTTATCATGGATGAAAAGCGAATCGCGTTACAATTTTGAACTGCTAAGAGTGCTGCACTAAAGGCAGCCTCACTCTTTGGTGCACGATTTTCAAAATCAAATCCAAAACGGCCAGCACCACACAAAGAAGTGAATTCAAAATTGTTTTTTACTCTATAAATAGAATCCTCTGCATTGATGCCGCTGTGTCTTGTTTCATACTCTAAAGAGCAACCACCCGAACAGTGAGCACACGTAGCTGGGATACGCTTAAGCTCCCAAGCATTGGCACTGTACTGAAAGTCTGAACTCACAAGAGCGCCGACAGGGCAAACAGCGATACATTCACCACAAAAAGTACAATCGAGCGTTTGGCTATTTTTAGGGATAATCACAGAGCTATATCCGCCAAATTTCACCTCTATGGCATCATCACCAATGACTTCATTGCATACATGGACGCACTTCTCACACATGATACATAAAGCTGCATCATAGTTAATGAGTCCCCAATGTTCTACTGGACGGTTTTGTTCGCGCGTACTAAAATTTTGTTGGCTTACACCGAATTCTAATGTTTTGTTTTGAAGGTCACACTCACCTGATTTATCACAAACACCGCACTCTAAGGGATGGTTTACATCATAAAGCTTCATGATGTTTGTTCGCTCAAGCTCAAGTGCGTTTGTGTTTGTGGTAATCTCTAAACCTTCAGTCGGAGGGGTGTTACATGAGAGGACAAAGCCCTCCACACCTTTTGCTTCTACAACACACATACGGCATGATGCACAAGGGGTTGTTTTGGCTATATAACACATAGTCGGTATATAAATATCATTTTTGCGAGCTACTGTTAAAATAGTCTCACCTTTTTTTGCTTCTACGGAGATACCGTCAATTGTAAAATGAATCATCCATCCCCTCCTTTACGTCGCTATCATGGCGATGTAGTAACAACGCATACAACGATCAGCTTCTCGCATCGCTTCTTCTTGAGTAAACCCGAGGTTTACCTCTTTGTTATTATCTTTTCTACTCTCTACATCAAGAACTTCACTATGCTCGCGAGGTAAGCCTGGAAGCCACCCTTTGACTTTTTCTTTTTTATTGTAAACACGCAGTTTTCGTAAGTGGTCTTCCATAATCTCATCATCTGTTAAACTCACTTCACCTGTTTGAACATATCTGCTCATAACAGAAGCTGCACGTTTGGCTTGACCAACTGCATTTACAATTGTCATAGGACCATATTCACAGTCCCCTGAAGCAAAAATACCTTTTTTGGATGTCATAAAGTGTTTACCATTTGTTTTAACGGTATCCCAAGAGGTTTTTTCAATCTCCCATTCTGGCGGCAATAATTTTAAATCAGCTGCTTGCGATACTGCAGGGATGAGAAAATCAGTCTCTATAGTATAAGAAGCGCCCTCTACTTTAAGAAGTTGCGCTCGTCCCCCATTTGGGTCTGGAACCAGTTCAAACTTATCAACTAAAAGGGATTTTAACACATCTTTTTCATCATTCATTTTGGCAACTGCCGAGTGAAACAAGAACTCAACACCCTCTTCTAACGCCTCATGATACTCTTCATACGTAGTGTTGTTTATCAAAGTTTTTTCATCTCTGCGATAAATCATATAGACTTTTTTCGCATTGGCTCGGATAGAGCATCGTACAACGTCCATCGAGGTAAATCCACCACCAACACAAACAACTGTTTTACCAGTTAAATCGACTCTTTCACCGATGCCATATTTGTCCCAAAGATTAATCTGGTCAAGCATCTCTATCGCCGACCAGTACCCTTTTATCTCAGCTCTTTCATTTTCACAGTAGACTTTTTTCGAGATACGTGTCCCTGTTGCCACCATGATTGCGTCATACTCTTTCTCAAATCTTCGCATATCGTCTGCTTTGATTTTCGAGTTGACAAGGAAGTTGACCCCCATGTCTCTCACACACTCTATATCTTGGTTGTATTTACCTACTGGCATTCTGTATTCGGGAACTCCAACTGCAACTTCACCGCCTAAAACAGGAAGCTCTTCATACACATCCACAGCAACACCATCTGCTGCCAAATAGTACGCAGTGGTAAGTCCTGCAGGACCTGCTCCGATAACAGCCACTTTTTTCCCAGTGCTTGGTGCTTTTTCCATTGGATGAAAAAAGTCTAATCCATGATCACTCTCCCAATCTGCACCAAGACGTTTAAGTGCCATGATTGCGATTGGCTCGTCAAGATTTGTTCTTCTGCATGCATCCTCGCAAGGGTGCGGACAGACACGACCACACGTATGTGCAAGGGGCATAGTTTGACGTGTTGCCATAAGCGAATCGTCAAACCTCAAATCTCTTACCCCTTCTATGTACGCAGGAATGTCAACATGAGCAGGACAAGCATCAGTACATGGTGCTGTTATTTTCGCAATGTAACCAACTTTCTCATGGTAATGCTTCGAGGGTTTTTGCTCATCTATGCAAGCCATAAATTCATGTTCAAAATGCTTCATTAAATCCAAGATAGGAGTAGGAACTGTTTTTCCAATCTCACATTTTGAAGTCATCTGCATACTTGCACTAATCTCTTTTAAGTGTTCCAAATCGGCTTTGCACCCTTCACCCCGCGCAATCTTGTCCAGCTGATCATATAAAATTCTGCCACCCCAACGACCAGGAGCACATCTTCCACATGCTTCAGAATAAACTTGATACTGTGCAGCGTATTCCATGGCCAAACGGACTACATCCACATCTGCATCAAAGAGTGAAACACCGTCCCAGCCTATAAAAGCTTTTGAATCACGGTGATCATCATATGATGCTGGTAGGTTATAAGCTGATTCTTTCCACTCTTCTTCAGGTTTGCCAATGTTGTTTACAAACTCTCCGTTCCAAGTAGAAAAATAGACTTTACTCACAATTTTATCCTAACACTATTTTTTTGCAACGATAGTCCAGTCGACTTCGTTAAACTTTAAAGAGTTCATCAACTCATACCCACACTCTTTTACCAAATCTGCTGATTTTTGAATAGGAGTAAAATCTCCTATTTCAAATAAAAAAATTGCAACTTCCCCAGCTTGATGGGAGGCTAAAAGTTCTCTCATTCTTGGCTCAAATTCACTTTTTAAATGTCTTAAATCATATCGTTTCATTAGCGGTCAACCTCTCCAAATACGATGTTTGTCGTCCCAATAATGGAAACAACATCCGGAATATAATGACCTGGTAAAAGGTCAGTTAAAATACCTGCATGCCAAAATGACGGCGCACGAAGTTTCAGTCTGTATGGGTACGGTCCACCTTGAGAGTTTATAAAAAAGCCAAGTTCCCCTTTTGGTGACTCTGTAACCACATAAACCTCACCCACAGGTGGTCTCATCCCCTGCGTTACAAGGACAAAATGTTGCATCAAAGAGTAGTTTTGCGTCATGATATCAAGCTTTGAAGCGGAAATATAGCGTGGTGCGTGTGCCATGAGTTCTGTTTGGTTATTTTTCACACATGCTTCATACATATCAATAGTCTGATACAAAATTTTTGCAGACTCTCTCATCTCTTCCATGTAGACGCGGTAACGGGCAAAGTTATCACCTTTATCTGAATAAGGGACACTAAACTCAACTTCATCATAAAGCTCATACGGCTCTTCTTTACGAATATCCCAAGCGACTCCAGAAGCACGAAGCATAGGACCTGTACAGCCCCATGAAAGTGCCATCTCCGTGGAGATAACTCCAACTTCTTCCATTCTCATCAGCCAAATACGGTTTGTGTCAAGAAGGTCTTCATAGTCTTTAATATTTTGAGGCAATTTATCTAAAAATGTTTTGAGTTGAGAAAGGAAGGTATCTTGAATATCTAAAGGAACACCGCCAATACGGATAGCAGCATGGGTAAGTCTTGCTCCGCAATACCCTTCTATAATGTCCATGAGGTATTCTCTTTCACGGAAAGCAAAAAGGAAAACTGTCATAGCGCCAATATCAAGCGCAGTTGTAGCCAGCCAGAAAAGATGTGACATGATGCGGTTGATTTCTAAAAGCATCATACGAATCACTTTAGCGCGACGTGGAACTTCTACATCGATAAGTTTTTCAACAGCCAAAGCAAAACCATAATTATTTGAAGATGAGGCTATATAATCCATACGGTCGGTTGTGGGCATGAACTCGTTATAAATCATGTTTTCAGCCATTTTTTCCATACCACGGTGCAAATATCCGACATCTGGATGTGCTTTTACGATTTGTTCTTGCTGAAGGTGAAGCATTAAACGTAATTGCCCGTGCGAAGATGGATGCTGAGGACCAAAGTTGAGTATCAATTCATTATCATCTCTGTCAAAGGTAATATTTTCAAAAAACGGTGTTAATCTATTTGTTACTTGTGCCATATTTTACCGCCCTATCTTTGTGGGTCATTAACAATAGTTGATGACTCTTTATCGAATTTTTTGACCAAGAACACACCGCCGTCTTCTTGATAGTTTTCATGTGTTTTAGGCTCATTTCCTGTGATTTTTGTCCCTTTAGGAACTTCATACCCTAAGCGAGCAAATCTCTGTGAGTCATAACGGTCAACTCTTGCCGTATCACGAATCTCAGGTCCGATGATTGCTCTTGCTTCTTTTCCATAAATCTTATCGACCTCATACCAAGCAGCAAATTCATCTCCTTCTAATGGATACGTCTTTAAAAGTGGATGCCCTTGCCAATCATATGGCATAAGAATTCTTTTCATAAACGGATGCCCGTTTGCTTGGATACCAAACATATCAAACATCTCTCTCTCAGACCAATCAGCACTGCGGAAAAGTTTCTCTACACTATTAACTGCTTGCCCTTTTGTGATGGACATTTTGATGCGGATTCTTTTTCTTTTGCTCATGCTCAGCATTTGGTAAAAAATCTCAAATGTGTTGTTTTTTGCCAACCAGTCGATGGCGCTCATCTCAGAGAGTTGGGTGTATCCTAAAACATCTCTAGCAAGTTCTAAAACGCCAAAGTTCTCTTCAGCTTTGATATAGAGAACCATTTGCCCAGCTTGAATATACGCATCACTTACTTCAAATTTCGCTTGGATTGCCGCTAAATCTGCTGCAAAAACTTCATCACTCTCAACTTCTTGTTTTGGTACCTGTGGTGCTACATAGTATCTATCTGTATAGTACGGTTTTGCTTGAACATTGTCTTTTGGGGTATAGGCTCTCATTACATTAACCTTTTTGGCTTTTGCGCATTGGCAGCTTTATTTGCACGAATTTTTTTCTGAAGTAACATAACTCCATACTGCAGTGTCTCAGGACGCGGAGCACAGCCAGGAAGATACAAATCAACAGGGATGATTCTGTCAACTCCTTGCACAGTGGCATATGTGTTAAACATACCGCCCGTATTTGCACAAGAACCCATAGATATAACCCATCTTGGCTCTGTCATTTGGTCGTAGAGTCTTTTGATAAACTCAGCATGTTTTTTTGTCAAAGTTCCAGCAACTATCATGACGTCTGCTTGACGCGGAGAAGCACGGAAAATCGTCCCAAAACGGTCAAAGTCATACCTTGATGCACCCGAAGCCATCATCTCAATACCACAGCATGCAAGTCCATAAGTTAGTGCCCAAAGCGAGTTTGAGCGACCCCAGTTTACAATCTTGTCGATACTTGTCAGTGCGACAGGCAGACCGCCTTGTTGCGTATAATTTACTTTATGCTGTGCCATTCGAGGGCTCCTTTTTTCCATGCATATACAAAACCAATCGTAAGTAAAAGAATGAATAAAATCATCTCTACGAAACCAAACCAGCCAAGAAGTTTAAAATCGACTGCCCATGGGAACATAAAAACGATTTCAACATCAAACAGCAAAAAAAGCAATGCAAACAGATAAAATTGTGGCGAAATTCTATTTGGCTGCTTTGTAACTTGCGGTCCACACTCGTACACTGAAAGTTTTATCTTTTCTGCATCTTTGCGTGCAAGTGCACGACTTGCCAAACGCGCAATAATTGTCGTTCCCGTAAATGCACCAAATGTTATAACGAAAAGTACAAAAACTCCAAAATAAGGATTTGCAGTAGCAATATGCTCCATATAACCTACCTTTATAGTAAAAACTGTACCCTTTAAAAATACAATTTTAGTGATAATTTGTTTTCTAAATATTCTGCCATAAGCAAACCATATTAGAAAAAACAGTTGCGTTAACTATAACGAAATGTGCTTTAAATATAAGAAATTGAAGGAAGGAAGTAAGAGTAAATGTCACAATTTGCAACACTTGATTTAACATCTGTAAAATGATGTGTAAATTTAGAACGAATGTTATGCGCTGGCTAGCCTTACGCACTTTTATAAAAAATGTGTAAGGTCAGTTTTTTATTTATGCTTCGAAATATCTTTTTCTTTTTAATGGCTTAAGTTTTTGAACGTCTACAACTATAAAACCATCTACACAATCATCAAACTCTTTATCAATTCCAAAGTCCATAAACTGAACTCCGTCTTCTTCACATAAATCACTGTACTGCTTATATAAAGTTGGGATTGCGTAACCATTAAGCTGTAGCTCATTTTTAAGAGTGTCAAGATCTTCAGCAAAATTGTTTCCCTGAAAAAGTGTTTCAAATCTACTCTTATTCACATCTGAGATAACATAACTATCACGGTGAACAACACTTTGATTTTTGGCTCCATAATAATTCATATAAAAATAAATCAACATAGAGACTGCGTTCTCATCATATGAACGGGAAATACTTACAGGTCCAAAAAGATAACGGATACGAGGATTTGCCCTCATGTAAGCACCAATCCCTTGCCAGAGATAGTCAAGTGCTCGTGAGTTCCAGTATTTTGGTTGGACAAAACTACGACCAAGCTCTATCCCTTCATTAAAATATTTTGAAAATTCGTCTTTGTACTCAAAAAGAGTGGAGGTGTAGAGCCCCTCAACATCAAAAACGTCGATTACTTCTTTGGCTTTTACGATGCGGTAAGAGCCTACAATTTCCAAATCTTTCTCATCCCAAAGAATGATATGTTCATAACTAAAATCAAACTCATCAATGTCACGTTTCTTCCCACTTCCCTCTTTGACTTGACGAAAACTAATCTCTCGCAAACGACCTATCTCTTTTAAAATAACGTTCTCATTTTCATTGGAGTAGAGATAGATTTTTTTTCCATCTTTTGTCTCTCCAAGCGCTTGAGCATTTTGGAGCTCATGTTTTATCTCTTGTCTATTTTCAGGCAGAGCTATCGCATTATATGTTTTGAAAATCGACTTGTTTTTTTTTGCAAAGAGATAAAAATGTTTACGCAAAAGCTTTACAACATCTCGCATTGGCAAAGAAGAGAGATTATAGCTCTCATAAGGAATTGTTTTTCCTATATTAAACGATATATTTTTATTTCTAAATTTGAACATCTCATGAGGAATTGTAGCTGTGGCCAAAGATTTATTAATCATGGAGAGAAAATAAAAACTTTTTGAATTTTTTGCATCAATATGAATGGGGAGAATTGGTGCTTGCATCTTAAGAGCAACGCGCAAAAAGCCCTTTTGCCATCTAGTATCTCGTATCCCATTAGGACGGGCACGGCTCACCTCACCTGAGGGAAAAATGATAACGGCTTGCTCTTTTTTAAGAGATTCATAAATAGTCTCTACCGAGGCTCTTCCCATTTTTCCTCTGATATTTTCTATGGGAATGAGGACATCTTTGATGTTATCAAACTCACTTAAAAAGTTAGAAGCAACGATTTTGACATCTTTTCTCACATCTTTGACAACATTGAGCAAAGCCAGTGCATCTAAAGCACCAAGAGGGTGATTTGCGATAATCACAACCCGTCCGTAAGCAGGAATTCTTGAGAGTTGATTTTTATTGATATTGATATCGATGTTAAAATATTCAAGGATGGCTTCTATAAAATCAAAAGAAGAAGAGGCTTTATGCTCTTGGATAAATGCGTTTATTTCATCTTCATGAGAGAGTTTTTTGAAAAGAGTTATGATGGTACTTTTTATTATTTGAGGCAATTTATCAAATGATGGGTAATTGTGCTGGAAGTAAGTTTCTATTGAAATACTTGGCATGGACGCTTCCTTTTTGTAACATTTTGAGCTGTGATTTTGCACAAAATATATTACAAAAGCGTTACAATCATGTTACCTAGATGTTACATCACAATGAAAATGGTTGTTTTATCGCCACCACACCTTGTGGGAGCTACAAAATCAAGTATTTAAAAATCCCATAGATTTCTCATTTTCAAAACTTGCATCTTTTTCTTTTAAAATCTCTTGCACAAAATCCTCTTGTGTGAAAATAGGATTTTTTCGAACAGCAACTTTATAAGCTGTATTTTTGACAATTAGATTGATTTGACCACCTGTGAGTGCGTACTTTGAAAGAGGCAACGCATCAAAATCTTTCTCATATGGAGCATCTTTGGGGAGCATTTTTTTCCAAAGTGCAACTCTTTGAGCTTCATCTGGTTTTTTAAACTCTATCTTGTAGTTAAATCTTCTCGAAAATGCCTTGTCAATATTTTCTAGCAAATTTGTTGTCGCTATAAGCATCCCTCTAAATTTTTCAATCTGCTCTAAAAAAATATTTTGCATTTGGTTGTGCATTTGGTCTGCACTTGAACCAATGCCACTTGAGCGTGCGCTTAAAAATTGGTCTGCTTCATTTAAAAGAAGTATCGGTTCGGTTTTTGTTTTGTCACATAAATCATAAAAGGTATCAAAAATTTTGCGAACATTTTTTTCACTCTCGCCCACATACATGGACAAAATCTTCGAGCAGTCAAAGGCTAAAACCTGACGTTTAAGTGATTTAGCAAGTGAATATGCTGTCATGGTTTTGCCCGTCCCTGCTGCACCATAAAAGATAATCCTTGCATCAATACCACTTTTTTTATCTTTTATACCCCATTTAATCAAACGCCCAATGACCTCTTTATCGACCTGACGCATGAGATTTTCTAAAGTAACTTGTGTTTTTTTACTTAGTACAACATCTTCGAGCGAGGTTTCACTCTCAACGAGTTCAAAAATATCTTGTTCTTGAATCAACGCATTGAGTTTGAGACGTGTTACTTTTTTACTCTTATTGGGGTGAATAATGCTTTGAAGCACCTCATCAACAATATAAAAAGAGCGGGATATTCCCCCAAAAGGGTTGAGCATCTCTTCGTAGTCGATAATCCCCTCACCCAGTAAATTTGAGCCATCTTCCAAAAGTGAGCGATTTTTAATCCGCGCATACTCATCAAAAGAGATTAAATCAATGAGGGTGTTCATCTCTCGCAAAGACGAATCCGTCGCACTATACTCCTCACGTAAAAGAGCTATAAAAATAACTTGCTCATATGTCGTCATCTTTTTTTGTTTAAAAAATTTATCCAAAACAAGATTTTCTGCTGTTTGTTTGACTCTCTCTTGAATTCTCTGCTCAAGAAGTTGAAGCTTATGCTGGATTCTATTAATTCCCAACGAGTGCTCATGCACATTTTGACGAATGCTACTCATTTTTTGGTACAGCTCAATCCTAAAAAATTGGTCTTGAAGGTACTCTAAATGGTCGGCATACGGCTTGATTTCGGGTAAATCAGATTCAAGTGTGCCGTCTTGAAGCAACTTTAAAAAAGAGGGAGAGAGCCCTACTGCAGTATTTAAAAGCTCTAGCGGAGTCACCTCAGAGATTTTCATAGGGGTAAAACTCTGCTGATGAAGCCAGCCAAGTTCTAGGAGAATTTTCACCTCTTGGAGATGCTCAAGATACTCATAGTTTTCACTCTTATGAAGCTCTTGAAGAAGATCAAGGACAAGAATATCGTCTTGTCCTAACATATATTTTTTCGCTAAATACTGCAACTTTGCCGCCTCGGGTACACTGCACTTAAGGTGGATAAAAATTTGAGATTTTTCTATCTCGTTTGCTTGTAAAAAATCAACTAATGTTTTCAAGTAGTTCCTTAAAATTTATAGCCAATACCCGCTGAAACCATAAGCACGTTTGCGTTTGTAAACTCACCATTAAGAGATGCATTTTCAACTTGGCGCTCTTGTCTCATGGAGTAAAGAGCAGCAAGTGCGACATCGAGTTCTTTGTTTATTTGGTAACGTCCGCCAAATGAGACTGAAACACTATCAGAATCAGGCAACTCAAAACCAACCGTCTCCTCAGGAACTGGCGATTCATCATACACAGCGCCCGCCATAAGCATTAAAGCATCGAGCTCTTGCGTAATTCCTAAACGGAATGTGTTTGTGTCGTTCCAGTTTTTTATGATTGATCTATCAAAAACACCGATAAGAATAGGGTTTGTGATTGTCCCATCATAATTAAAATCTAAATTTTTATACGCTGACCACATGTTTCTCTCATACACAAGTTCTACGGTCGTTTTTGAAGCAAGCGTATAAGCAAGTGCCGCAGAAGCTGTAGCAGGAAGCGGAATGGTTACACTTGCGTCACCATCATACGTACCACCCATAAGTGCTTCTGTAAGTTTTGCCTCTCCTTGTTCACCCAAATTTACTTGTGAACGGTACGTAATACCAACATCCCACGCTGCATTTGGTTTGTATGAGAGTGCCAAGTTATAGCCAAAATCTAAAGATTCTCCTGTCATATCACGAGTGACTTTTCTATAAACTCCTGGAGCGAGTGCGGCAGTTCCATCACTTTTGACAATCCCCTCAGAATGAACAATTCTAAATCCAAAAGCAACCGCCACTTTATCATTCACAGGTATTGCTACGCTTGGATTTATTTCAATAACTTTGAGAGTAAACTCTTCTGCTGATGTTTTAGCAGGTTCTGTACTCCATCTTTTTGACAAACCGCCAGGAGTTGTAATGCTGAGTCCTAACCGAGTCTCTCCCGCTTTGCCTGAAACATAATGAATTGAGGGAACGATAAACGACTCGCTTTGTGCATCTAGATCATGCGGACCTGTCCCAAAAACAGTTCCCTTGAAGTTCACTGGGTCAAGCCCTATGTACGTTACATCTATTTCCAGATGATTTTTATCTTCCATAAATGCCATATTTGCAGGATTGTAGTACGCCGCATCGGCACTTTTGCTATGTGCAATATTTGCTGCACTGAGTGCGACTCCGTTTGTAGAGGTCTCTGGGATTTTGTAACCGCCTGCCACCAAAACAGACGCCGTAACTACCGATAATAAAGCTATTTTATTCATCAAACGCACCTTTTTATTTTTTCTGCGGTAATACTACTCAATACAAACTTAAATATTAATTTTCAAAGGAGTAAAGAAGCGCAATCTCTTGGCTCCAAATACTCTCATCAATCGTCTCTAAAATAAGGGGAATATCATCCATTCTCGCATCGTTCATGAGAAACCTAAAAGCATCGAGTCCAATTTCACCTTTTCCTAAAGATTGGTGTCTGTCTACATGGCTTCCCAAAGGAGGTTTTGAGTCATTTATATGCATGCCCATTAAGTATTGAAACCCAACTATACGCTCAAATTCTCCCCATGTTTTGTCATACGCTTCGCGCGTTCGTATGTCGTAGCCTGCTGTAAACATGTGGCAGGTATCAATGCAGACACCTATGCGAGATTTGTCTTGCACCTTGTCAATGATGTACGCTAAATGTTCGAACCTCCAACCAAGGTTACTTCCCTGTCCTGCGGTATTTTCAAGGACTGCAATGACACCGCTTGTTTTGTCGAGTGCCATATTTATAGACGCAGCAATGGTGTCCAAACATCGCTCTTCGATTTCTTCCATTACCTCAAGATTTTCTTTGTCTTTTTTGTTCACTTTGACTAAATGGCTTCCGGGGTGAAAGTTGAGTTTGACTAAACCCAAAAGCGCGCATCGCTCTAGTTCGTCCACAAATGCGAGACGCGATTTTTCAAGTTGCTCTGCCTCTGGATGTCCTAAATTTATAAGATACGAATCATGAGGCAAAATATGTTTTGGCAAAATGCCGCTTTTTGCAAGCGCCGTTTTAAAATTCTCTACAGTTTGGTTGTCTAAATCTTTTGCAACCCACTGCTTTTGGTTTTTTGTAAAGAGTGCAAACGCTTTTGCCCCTATCATTTCTGCATTTGCAACTGCATTAAAAACTCCACCGCTTGCACTCACATGTGCTCCAACAAATTTACGACTCATTTTCACTCCTGTGTATTTTTTATTTTTATAATGATTTTGTTCTTTTTATCTTTAAATTCTATCCCGTGGAAATATACTTTATACATAATTTGCACATCGTGCGTTTGGATGGATTGCTCAAACCCTTCTTGCGTTTGAACGCGGCTTTTACCTTCATAAATGGGATTTCCCAAGAGTATATTTTGAAGAATATCATCGGGATAATAGGCACTTAAATAATCCTCATTGAAACTGCTTTTACTCATACACCCTTCACTCGTACACACAAGATGGTTGAGCGTTATTTTCTCAATCACCCTCCCTGCTACAAAAAGTTCCAACTCCAAACTCTCATCGCTGTGACGTAAATACCCAAGGTCTGCAAATTTAAGCTTTGGGGATTGGATAATAAATATCTTTGCAGACGTATGCTCATAATTTTTCACGCTGCAAGCACCTAAAAAAAGGGCAAAAATTAGAAGTATGTATCTCATAAACGGGATTATATACTATTAATTTTCAATTGAGCCTAAGTTTCAGCTTGACTAAGCACTTATATAATTTATCTGATATAATTTTTGCCTATTTTATTGAAAAAAGAGGACACCATGAACAGATTTATCGTCTCAGTAGCATTCACTCTACTCCTAGTAGGAAATGCAGCAGCACAAAACGCGGACGCTTTGCTCGAAGCGCACAAACAAGTAAGTCATGAGGCACATTGGGATTATGCAGAGCATGGTCCACAGCATTGGGGTGATTTTAGCCATATATGCGAAAGTGGAAAGGCTCAGTCTCCTATCAACATTGTTCCAACGCAAAGTGTAGAACTGAGCACTCTGTATGAAGTCAGTTTTGCCGAGGATGTCCACACGAATGCAAAAATCTTTGACAATGGGCACTCCATAATAGTTACTCCATCCAACAGTGGCAAAATTACCCTTCATGGCAAAGAGTATAAGCTGATTCAGTTTCATTTCCACGGAAAAAGTGAACATACCGTAGACGGTAGACAGTACGATATGGAAGCCCACATGGTGCATCAAGCTGACGATCAAACACTTGCCGTAGTTGCTATCATGTTTGAAGTTGGAGAAAAAAATGCGCTTATCCAAACCATTATAGATAACATAGGAAAAACAGCAAACATCGACCCGCAAGATTTACTGCCAAAAGATCTCTCTCACTACTACCACTATACAGGCTCACTCACAACTCCGCCATGTACTGAAAATGTGCAATGGTACATTTTAAAAGACACCGATAGTATCTCAAGTGCACAGCTAAAAATATTTAGAAAATTTTACCTAGACAACGAAAGACCCGTTCAATCGATAAACTCAAGACACATTGAGTCTAAATAGTTTTTTTTGCCTTTTTATAGATAGAACTTATCATGTCGCGAAAAACGAAATAGTGCAAAGGAAGCAGACAAAACCAGTAAAGACGACCAAATATCCCTTGCGGAATAAAGTAGGCTCTTTGGATGAGTTTATCTTGGTCTATTCTAAACTCCAGCCACGCTTTTCCAGGGACTTTCATTTGGGCAAAAAGCAACAGGCGCTTATTTGGGACGACGTCGATGACTTTCCAAAAGTCTAGGCTGTCGCCCTTTCTTAGCTCCGTTTGTGACCTTCTGCCGCGACTTAGTCCGACACCACCAAACATTTTATCGATAAAACCCCGTATTTCCCAGAGCCAGTCATAAGAAAACCAGCCATTCTCCCCGCCGATAGAACAAAAACTTTTAAAAACTTCTTTTGCATCAGCGCCCTCAATGGAGACAATCTGCTCATCTATAAAAACCGCGTCAGCGATGGACTTTCTGTGGTCGATACTCCAAACATCCTGACCGCTGTCGCTCCATCTGCTTATGACTTGATTTTCTTCGGCTTCATGTAAAGCTTTTAAGACTGCTTTTTTAAAAGAGAGCGGTTTTATGAGAGGAAAAAGTTTTTTCGCATTGTCATTTTGAATAATGACTTCAGATTTTAGCCCGTCTATAAGCGACTTTGCCACACGAAAAGGGACAGGTGTAAAAACATTGAGCCAGTAAGAAGAGAGCCCAATACTCAAAAATGGAACAGGGATGATAAAGCGCTTCAAGTCCATAACTTCAGCACATTGGTTCATCATCTCCCCATAAGAGAGAATCTCTGAGCCGATATCCACAGTCACACTTCCCACGATAGCACTACTTTTTGCACTTTGCAAATAGGCGATAATATCGTCAATCCCAATAGGCTGTGCCCGCACTCGCACCCATTTTGGCGTTATCATAATGGGGATTTTTTGTATCAAATTGCGAATAATCTCAAAACTCGCACTCCCCGAGCCAATAATGACGCCTGCTCTAAACCACACGACATCTATCAGTGCGGGAAATTCTGAGAGTGTCTCACCCGTTTGAATTCTGCTGAGGAGATGCTTTGAGAGATTTTTCTCAACAACCCCCAAGCCACCCAAATAGATGATTTTTTTGACACCCGCTTTGATGGCAGCATCACGAAAATTCGCAGCACTGAGTTTGTCCAAATGCTCATAATCGTCGCTTCCCAAAGAGTGAATCAAATAGTACGCAACGTCAATCCCCTGCATCGCTTCATCCAGAGCATCTTTGAGAAATGTAGTTCCCTCAACCACCTCAAAACTATTTTTCTCAAACGCATCAAGCCCTTGCTTATTTCGCACAAGCACACGCAACGAGACATCCGCATCTTTGAGCAACTCTTGCATCAAACGCCGCCCAATATACCCCGTAGCACCCGTAAGTAATATATGTTTTTTTGTCGAACTATTTATCATGATGAGCCTTTTTTTTAAACTGTGAGGAGAATAGTTATTGTAAATAGTACATAAAGTTTACATAAAACAAACGCTCTTTCATAGCTTTTTTGTGTGGGTTGGTGGGGCTGAGGAATTTAATCAGAAATATTAAACCCATTTCTCAGTATATTTTCAAACGCATCAGCAGGGACAGGCTTAGAGTAAAAATAACCTTGAATATTTTCACATCCATTTTCAATGAGGAAATCTCTTTGTGCTTTCGTCTCGACACCCTCAGCAATAATTTTTAAGTTTAAACTTTTAGCAAGAGCTATGACTGCTTTTGTAATGCCAACATCCTCTTCGTCCTCTGGTAAGTCTCTTACAAATGCTTGATCTATTTTTAATTTATCTATAGGAAGTCTTTTAAGGTATGTTAACGAAGAGTATCCTGTACCGAAGTCATCAACTGCCAACTCTATGCCTAGATTACTTATAGCCTGCAAAATTATAATTGCTTTTTCTGGATGTGTCATAATCTGACTTTCAGTAACTTCTAACTCTAGCCACTCTGCTTTTGCATTTGTCTCACGCATTAACAAACTAAACATTTTGACAAAGTCTTCTTTGTGAAGTTGTTTTACAGAAAGATTCATAGTGAGGACTCCAGGGTTAAAACCTTTTTTATACCAATGAGATATTTGTGTCATTGCGGTTCTCATGACATATCTATCTAGCTCAACTATGAGCCCTGTTGATTCTGCAAGAGGAATAAATTTAGATGGCGCAACTAAACCCATGGTTGGATGTTGCCATCTTACAAGTGCTTCCATGCCAATGATAGTATTTGTAACTCCATTTACTTGTGCTTGGTAGTACACTACAAGCTCTTCATTTTTCAGAGCAGATCTAAGGCTTGACTCCATGACCACTCTTTCAAATGCAAGTTCCGTCAATGTTGCATTATAGTATTGAAAGTTATTTCTCCCTTCATCTTTTGCCTTATACATAGCAGAATCTGCAAACTTAAGAAGACTTTGAGCAGAGTCTCCATCATCGGGGTAAATACTAATACCTATACTGCTAGATACATACAAAATATTGTTGTTTATATCCATAGACTGCGCTAAACTCTCTAATATTTTATTCGATATTACAGAGGCATCTTGCACTTGATGTAAATCTTCTAGGATGATGGTAAATTCATCTCCACCCAATCGAGCTAATGTATCTTCATCTCTTTTAGCCGCTTTTAGTCTTGTAGTGACTATTTTTAAAATATTATCGCCAACATCATGACCCAAGGAATCATTTATCTCTTTAAAATGGTCTAGATCTATGAAAAGGAGTGCTATCTTGGAGTTATGGCGTTTAGCTTTTTCAATGGCTTGTTCTAATCTATCTTGAAATAGAGTTCTGTTGGGGAGACTTGTTAAGACATCATGATGGGCTTGATAGTGTAAAATATTTTTTTGTTCCGCTATTTTATTCTCTGTATTTTTTCTATCTGTTATATCATGAATATACCCATACCATAAAACACTGCCATCTTCAAGCATTTCTGGTTTAGAAAAACCCTCAAGCCAGCGCATACCTTTTTTTGGTAAATTAACTCTGTATTGAACATTCCAATTATGCATGGTTTGAGCTGAAGTTTGAATCGTTGCAACTACTTGATCCAAATCATCAGGATGTAATATTTTAAGCACAGCCTGTGCATCTTCTATCACATCTTGAGGTTCAACTTCATAAATGTCTTTTATCCCATGACTCGCATAAGGAAAACAAGCATGTCCATCTGGAAAAAGCTTATATTGAAAAAGAGTTCCAGGCACATTTTGTGTTAACTTTTCCAACATTTTATAACTAGACTGAAGCTCGAGCGTTCTCTCTTTCACTTTATCTTCAAGTTTGAGTTGATGAGAACGTACGCTTACAATGAGTTTGTTAAAGGCCTCTATTAAAGATTGTATCTCATTTCTCGATGTTGACTCTATTTTTTTTGGTAGTTGCATTTCATCAATTTCGGCTACTTCTTTGGAGAGCCTAATAATCGGCCGTGAAATCATTCTATACGTTAAAACTATTCCAAAAAATACAAGAATCATTAATATTAAACTCAAATAGAGGGTCATTTTTTTAAAGCTCTCTACCGGAGCATAAAGTTCCTCTGTGTCAATTTTGACACTCATTCCCCAGTTAAGTGAGGGCAAATATCTCCAAACAGCTACTACCTCTTTTCCTCTGTAATCAATATAAGTACCACTTCCTTGTTCTCC
>DJAA01000013.1 GCA_002428085.1 Sulfurimonas sp. UBA6014
CTTTAGAAAATGCTTTTTGTATAATTTCCAACGCCACTCCATCTGACATAAAAGTTTTGGATTCTGTTATGCAAAATAGCAATCTTTTTGGCGAAGAGCTTATAACCATCCCTAAAGAGGCACAAAAGATACAAAAAGAGCTCGATATCACCGTTTGGAATGGAAATGTAAAAATAGCAAACTCCAAAAGCGGTGAGAACTCCTTTAGTAAAGCTTTGCTTGAAGAGATTTCAAAAACGGGTTCGAAAACAAAAAGTATTTTTGAAGAGAGTATTGCAAATCTGAACAATACCGTCATAAGCTCGATTTTAAATGATGTCTCATTTTTAGCAAAACTTGCCATTGACATCATGGATCGAAATCTTTATGAACGTGCCAACGACTGCAGATGGTGGGCACTTACGACGTTTTTTCGAAAATCACTCAAAGACCCCCTTGCCAAACATGAAGAGATTTCTAAAATTCTCTCCTATATAAATAACCTCTACACGGTCTACACAAATCTTTTTGTATATAACAAAGAGGGAGTTGTCCTCGCTGTTTCTAACCAAGAAGAGGCGCACATTATCGGCACAAAACTTAGCGATAGCTGGATTTCCAATACCCTCAGCATGACCGATTCGCAGTCTTACTGTGTGAGTGAATTTAAAAAAACAGCTCTGTATGCAAATCGCCACACTTATATTTATGCAGCTGGCATTACCGATATCCATGATAGAAGTGAAACTTTAGGGGGAATTGGCATAGTCTTTGACAGCCAACCGCAGTTTTATGCCATCCTCTTTGACACCCTTCCAAAAGATAAAGAGGGGAAGATTAGCGAGGGACATTTTGCCCTCTTTTGCGATAAAGAAAAAACTATCCTCGCTTCAACAAACAAAGAACTAAAAATCGGAGATACCCTTAACGTCAGTAATGATTTTTTTAACTTAAATGCAGGTGAGAGCTACTCAAACATCACCATCTATAAAGAGAAATATTTCGCAGTAGGAGCCTCACTCTCAAAGGGATATAGAGAGTACAAAATAAACGATAACTACACAAACGATGTAATAGCTATCGTCTTTACCCAAATCGCAGATACAAAGACAAATACCTTAAACAGCGAGAGTGCGATTAAATCATACTCTTACTCAAAGCCGCAGCATCATGAGCCTACAACAGATATCTCTACCTTCTTTTTGCGAGGCATTATCTACGGCATAGAATCAAAATCTATTCTTGCCTCCATCAGCCATCAGCCCCTTACAAAGATTATTGGATGCAATGATTATTTTATAGGAGTTATCAGCTATATCGGCAAAACAGTCGGTGTCGTTTCTCTCCATTCACTCATCACGGGAGAAAAATTTGTGTATGACCATAACATTCATGATGTTATTGTTTTAGCGCTAGAGCATGAGGGCAAAGAGGTCACTTTTGGAATTGCGATTGACTACATTTACGACAGTCCAGAGATAGCCACTAAAGATATACTCTATTATAAATCATCGATTCTAGGAAACGACTCTCTTACAAAAGCAGTCATAAAGCCCCACGAAGAGGTTCATAAAGAGGAGCTGCTCTCCATCTTAGATATCCAGGCAATATATAAAAAAATGGCTGGCTTTACTAAAAAACTCTAAAGGTTAAGGTGCAACTTGCACCTCTTTGCCAACTCCGCGCAACTCTAGAGGAATATCTTTGCGGTATTTTTTCTCTTTAAAAGCAGGAGACTTTACGACACCGTTTTTTGTGTCAAGTTTGTAAATCTCCTCATTTAAAAAGTGTCCCTCAAACTCTTTTGTAAAAGGTTTATCCCAGCTTATGCATCCGATAGTTGGGCAAATAGCCGCGCACTGAGGGTCATCAAAATGTTCAACACACTCCACACATTTCTCTGGATGAACATAGTAACGACTCTTTCCCGTCGGGTTATGGCTATCGTCTACTATGGCGTTAACGGGACAGTTTTGCAAACAGGCATCACATGTTATACATGTATCATCAATGATAACAGACATTATAACCTCCTAAATTATGGGTTTTACTCTTTTTGAGCTCTATGATAAATCCGCAAAAGCCAAGGTGGCGGCGCATCATTGAGCATCTCTTGGAGCTTCATGATTGCCGCAACGATATTTTCCCCCTCAGCTACGCGGACAGGATGAACACCTGCGGCTTGAATCATTTTTGAAGCGGTCGGTCCGATTTGCGTGCAGTACATCAAGTCTGCGTTTGCAATCTTGGCTATTTTGTACTCCAGCTTCTCTTTTTCATCTTCTGGCTCTTGCGACGTATCAATCAGACCTAGAAATTGGGAACTGTTTTTGCCCACAGCGTAGAGATAAAAGCTCTTCGAGTGACCAAAATGGCAGTTCACCGACTCTGCGTCTGAGGATGCAAAAGCGATATTCATGGGTCGAGATTACGCTTTGACGTTTGCTTTACTTTGACGCAGAGTCATCGCTATATCTTCTATAAAAGGTTGCGCCTTTACAGAGGGGAGCATCAACCCTTTTGTCTTATGTTCGCGTATTTGATACGTCCCTTTTTGATGTCCAGCAGCATAGTGCTCTTGAAAATCAACGATAAAAGGCATATCCCAAACGATAGAGCCTTCAGTAGGACATGCACTGGCACAGCGAGGTGCGTCGGCATGACCCACGCACTCCACACAACTCTCAGGTTTGACATAAAAACGCAACGTCTCATACGGATTTTTGTCACTCTCCTCACTCAATATTGCCGCCACTGGGCACTCCGGTGCACACGCATCACAACTAATACACTCATCGGTTATATATACAGCCATTTTAATCTCCTCAATGTTTAATTTTTAATTTGCATCTTTTGTTCTAGAATTTTTCTACATCAAATAAAGAATGACATTTTTGTCAATCATGGTTTCAAAATGCTTCAGGAGCATGTCTGCCGTTGAAGTGGAACTAAGCTGACACCCCGAACACGCACCTTTATAATTAAGCCATATTTGGGGCTGTGTCGCATTGATATAATTGACAAGCTCAATACCACCCTCATCGGTCGCAAGTGCAGGACGAATCTTTGTCTCTATCAAATTCTCAACCAATGCACGTTGGCGTATAACACTTAAATCATGAAAAGCCTTGTTTGACTCTACTGCAACCTCTGCATTACTCACGTACGTAATAATTGATTGCGCCTGCGCTTGATTATTATGGGCAGCAGTAATCAAATAACGCATCGCTTCGGCAATTTTTCCTTCTTGCCGATAGAGCAATCCTACTTTTAACTGTGCATCTATATGCCCATCGTCTGCTGCTTTTTTGTAATATTCAAAGGCTTTATCCTCCTCTATCATGCCATGTATCCCTTTTTCAAAAAAAGTTCCAAGACTGTACATCGCCTGTATATTTCCATCTGAGGCTGCTTTTGTAAACCATGCGAGTGCAGAGTCGTTACTTTTTTTACATCCTATGCCATTTAAATGCATATATGCGAGATTTACCATGGCATTTGAATCATCTTGTGCCACTTTTTCAAAGAGTTCGTAAGCCTGTGTGTATTGTTTTGTTTCGTATGCTGTCATTGCTTTATTAAATATTTCTTTCATTGTTTTATCCTTAAATTCAAAATTGTTTTTATTTCTCAAGAGGCTATGCAATTTTTATTCTAGGAGTGTTGAAAAGGCGATGTGAGGGAGAAAAACTACCTCAGCAACGATTTAAGCGTATGTGCTAAAAGATGAAGGGTATGAAGATTTTTGCGCTTGCGTAGTTGGATTAAAAAGTTTCATGATGGCAGCACTCAAGTCTTCAACAGTCATGTTTGAGGATTCAAGCTGTGCCATTTGTGTCATGATCTCCTTTTTGTTTTGAGGGTCTAGCGTCTGCATCAAGTTTTGTATGTCTGATTGCATATCCTCTGGAAGCATTTGGATGGTCTCTCGCATCATTTTGCCAAGAGTGTTCTGCTGGGCATTGTCAGAGCTGTCCATTTTTCTGATTTGTGTTTGTTGCATTATTGCATTTGGGTTTACTGTCATAAATTATCCTTATTGTAACGAGTACCGACGCATTTGCTTGAGCGAGCGGTAACATTCTTTACCTTAAAAGCAAAAAACATTCCCAACAGTTTTATCAACTTTTTTGATTATTCTTTTCATATGAAGTCTTTTTAAAGCTTTTGAGTATTATTATATTGGACTACTTTAAGGATTACCCATGACTTTATCTGTTCTTTTTGGAAATTACGGTGCATTATCTTCTCTTTTGCGCAAAAACTTATATAATGAAGCTGCGGCAGTAGACAAAGCTTTCGTTTACATATTTTTTGCAAACTGGTTCATTGTTTCGTTTGTAACCTCTCTTACTTACGATACCTATATGCTAGGGATAATTGGAGGCGGTGCGCTCACTGGACTTGCACTTTTAGCCTACAAACTTTTTCCTGGCACTTCTCTCTCACGCTTGACTATCGCTGTTTCTATCATGGGCTTTCCTATCATCATGATTCAACAACATCTGGGTTTGATTGAGATGCACTTTCACATTTTTGTGGTTTTAGCATTTATGTCACTCTACAAAGATATCGTCCCTACCATTGCAGCAGCACTCACTATTGCCGTGCATCACTTGCTTTTTACCTACTTACAACTCAACAACGTCTCCATAGGCGATACACAAATTATCGTATTTAATTATGGCTGTGGTTGGGATATAGCATTTTTACACGCGGCCTTCGTTATTGCAGAAGCAGCTGTTTTGATTTACATGGTCTACATGATTACCAAACACTATCTCACCTCCATGTCTATTGTCGAGAGTGTCTATTTAATCACCCAAAACCGTGACTTCACGGTGCAAATCAAACATGAAACAGAACAAGAAGAGACATTTTATGATTTTATAACTTCCCTCAAAAATGTTCTCAACACTGCCAAAGATTCTTCACACCAAACGTCCGTTATCACAGAAGAAGTTCACAAAGTTTCAGCCCTCTTAAGTGAAAGTTCAAACAAACAAAAAACCTCTCTTACGCAGATAACTGCAGACTCTCTTGCGATGAAAGAAGACCTCAACAAAACAAACGAGGATACGTTACTCGCAAAAGAGCGTATGAGTGAAGCAAACAAAAACCTTGAAAATATTGGAAGTCAAATCAGCAAATTTACGCAAAATGTCCAAGATACCGCCGAGATAGAAAACAATATGTCTCTTAAACTTACAGAGCTTACACACTCTGCTGAGGAGATCAAAAATATCTTAACGGTTATCTCTGATATCGCTGAACAAACCAATCTTCTCGCCCTTAATGCTGCGATTGAAGCTGCACGCGCGGGTGAGCATGGTCGTGGATTTGCCGTTGTTGCCGATGAAGTTCGCAATCTCGCCAAGCGCAGCGCCGACGCCGCCAANNAACTAGCTGAGAGAACACAAAAATCTCTTACTGAAATTCATGGCACTGTCAATGTTGTCGTCCAATCCATCAACGACACAAGCGACAATATGCATGCCAATGCCGATAATATCAAAGGGCTCAGCCTCTCTTCAGAAAAAATGCAAACAACCATAGTCCAAACAATAAGCATCATGAATCAAACAACAAATATGTCGCAAAATTCTGCAAAAAGCNNTATTTACCAATATCACGAAATTAGAAAAACTCGTGAAGATGATTCAAGATATCGACTCATTAAGTGAGACAAGTTTTACAAATATCAAAGAGATTGCGCATGCGATACAAACGCTCAAAAGCACCTCTTCAAAACTTGACACTGAACTCAATATTTTTAGAACCTAATCCTTAAGACCAGAGAGATATCTTTGTAAAGATGTCCATCTGCGTCAAATAAAGCCGCACATCAAACTCTATCTGATGGTAGTTTGGCTCCATGTATTGACACAGTTGATAAAAAGCTTTGTTATGCTCTTTTTCTTTAAAATGAGCCAACTCATGGACAACTATCATCCGCAAAAACTCCTCTGGCGCATTCTTAAACATAGAAGCGATTCGGATTTCATTGCTCGATTTTAACTTATTTCCCTGCACTCTTGAGATNNTGACTTCCTAACGCGTTATGGATGACACTTATTTTGCCATCAAACAACGTTTTGCTCAAAGGAGCTGCTTTTTTCATGTGCTCATTTTTAAGTTCACTCACATACAAAAAAAGTGCTTTATCATTTTTGATGGCATGCGGTGTGGGATACTTTTTTATCAGATGCGCTTCAAGCTTATTTTGCTCGATAAGTGCACGCACCTGTTTCTTGGTCTGCTCAGGGTAATGGTTTAAATATTTGAATTGCATCTCTATTACTGCAAAATCCAAACAGAGAAATTTTTTCCCTTGATTTTGTCTTTTGAGAGTTTTTTGTGCGCTGCGTCTATAAAAGCACTCTCGATGGCAACATAACTTTGTCTCTCGTAAATATCAATCTTGCCTATCGCGCTCCCTGCAAGTCCAGCCTCACCTGTCAGTGCGCCAAGAATGTCACCTGCACGAACTTTCTCTTTTTTTCCACCCTCAATAACCAGCGTTACATAAGGCGGTCGCATCTCAAAACCTTTGACTTTTCGAAGTGCACTTGCATCCTCAAAAAGACGCGTTTCATTTTTGTACTCTTGTGCATTTTGCAACTCATACGCATGGTAAAGAGTCACTGCAAGCCCCTCTTTTCCTGCGCGAGCGGTCCTTCCTATGCGGTGCGTGTAGGTCTCCTCCGTGTGTGGGATATCGTAGTTTACGACCATAGCGAGCTCTTTGATGTCAAGTCCGCGGGCCGCGACATCAGTTGCTACTAACACCGTACAGCTTTTGTTAGCAAACTGCACTAACACATCGTTTCTCTCGTACTGCTCTAAGTCCCCATGAATGGCAAGTGCGTCGATGTGAAGTTTTTGCAAATTTTCTGCTAACTCTTTTGCATCCAGTTTTGTGTTTGTAAAAACAATGGCGTTTTCAGGTATAAAAGTGCTAAAGATATTGACTAACGTCTCTAGCTTATTACCATTTTGCGCTTCATAAAATCGCTCAGTTATTTTATTTGCCACTTCAGTAGAGACTGTTTTTACACTCAGCGCATCTTTTTGCACTCTGTTGCTGATGGCAGTTATTTCGTCTGTGTAGGTCGCTGAAAAAAGAAGCGTTTGTCTCTCTTTGGGAGCGTACTCCAAGACTCTATCAATCTCTTCAATAAAACCCATGTCAAGCATTCTGTCGGCTTCGTCAAAAACCAAACTCTCTAAATCTTCAAGACTCAAACTTTTTTTATCCAAATGCTTTAAAATTCGCCCTGGAGTCCCGACAATAATGTGTGCGCCATGAGATAAAGAGCCTAACTGCGGACCAAAAGCCGCGCCACCACAAAGGGTCAAAATTTTAATATTATGTGCAAATCTCGCAAGCGTACGAAGCTCTTTTGCAACTTGGTCTGCCAACTCTCTCGTAGGACACAAAACAAGCGCTTGGACGCGAAACTTTTTGACTTGAAGTTTATGGAGCAAACCAATCCCAAAAGCCGCTGTTTTGCCGCTTCCTGTTTTTGCCTGTGCTATAACATCACGCCCCTCCAAAATCAAAGGAAGTGTCTGGCTTTGAATGGGAGTCATCTCTAAGTAGCCGATTTGGCTAAGGTTATGGAGCATCTCTTTTGAGAGAGGAAGATTTGAAAAACTTGTAGCACTCATGGGTGTATCTCCTTGACGCGTCCCACTTCACCACTCATGAGGCGAACTTTTATCCCGTGGGGGTGGTTTGGGGATTTTGTCAGTATGTCACGAACGATTCCCTCGGTGAGAAGTCCGCTTTGCTGGTCTTGTTTGAGGACTATAGCTACACGTATGCCACTTTTTATATTTACTCTTTTTGTGCCGTCCATCGTTTACCTTTGTAGCAATTTATGCAATTATAGTAAAAGATTCTACTTTAACGCCTTTAGCGAATCCTCAAAACTGTTCACACTCTCAATACTTTGAAGGATACTTGTTCGCACCATTTCATGGTCTAGCTTATACTTCGTGATAAAACTCTCTATCGCCTCTGTGTTAAAGGACTCTATAGCTTGAACAAAGAGATAAATCTCTCCTAAAAGACCTTTATGCTTTAAAAGAGCCTCTTTTATACCCTCTGAGATATGCATTGTTTCTAAGATTTGGGAGAGTTCAATCCCAAAAAGTGCATCTATCAAAGAGAGCATCCCTACAAAATAAGCCTCTCCCATCGCATTGCTTTTAGCGTCAGGATGAATCATTTTGAGTACTTTTTGCATAAGCTCTGTACGATTTTTTGCCATGAGCATCAAAGGGGAAACCCCATCACTTTTTGAAACAGATTTTGAGTAAACCATGAGCATAAGCCACTGAGAGAGCTGTGTGCGACCCATAAGCGTTAAGACATGATGAATGGTTGAGATTTTATTTTTGAAGTTAAAATATCCTGAGTTTATAAACTGCAAAAGTTGAATAGTAAGGGCATGATTATTTTCAAACTCTTTTGTAATCTCATCAATATTTGTATCATTCATAAGTAAGTTGTAGAGTCTTAAGATATTAAATTGGGAAGAGTCGTATTTTGCATTTTGAACGATATTGGGCTTTGCCAAAAAATAGCCTTGAAATAAATCACACCCATTTTGTTTTGCCAAAGAGTAGTAAACACTATCTTCTATATGCGTCCCTACGACCTTTATCCCATTTTTTTTCAGTTCACCAATCAACTCTTTTGTTTGTGCATCAATACTCTCTTGAAAATTTACTTTAAAATAAGAGAGCTCTTTAAAAATAGGTTTATACTTTTGAAGATGCGCAAGTGTTAGGCTTGTGTCGTTGATAGAGAGCGTGTATTTTTTTTCAAAAAGCTGCTGGACTCTCTCGATAGTTTTTGCATTTATCTCCACCGAATCAAACAAAGAGAAGATAAAAAAATCTTTTGGGATAGAAAAAATAATGTCGTTCATCAAAAATTTTTGGTCTATTTTGACAAACGCTTTTCGATTTCCCAGTAAGCTCTGCGTGCCAAATTTATTCAGCACATTGTTGATAACCGCTGCACTTGCATACCTGTCATCAGTAATGGCATTCGTCTTATCCCCGTCTCTATATAAAATCTCATATGCAAACAAGTTTTCATGTAAGTCAATAACCGGCTGCCTTCCCAAATAAACATGTTCCAAAATGTCTCCTTAATAGACAAAAATATTAATTAACAAATAATTTAAACATTTTACATCACTCTTCTTTGAAATCATATTAAACAATCTATTGCGGCTCTCTTGTCGCGTGAAAATTTAGGTTATAAAAGAAATCTAAAGCAATTTGCATACTTTTATAAAAAGTGCTTTATGTCAGTTAAATGCATGATTTTTAAAAGTATACATCAAAATTGAAGCGGCGATGGCGACGTTGAAGCTTCTTATGTCGGGCATCATCTCGATTTGGACGAGTTTGTCGCAAGCATTTTGCACCTCTTTTGAGAGTCCTTTCCCTTCACTTCCCATCAGCAAAACCCATTTTTTTGGAATTTTTACCTCTTTGAGCTTAAGTGCTTTTTCATCCACTTCGCATGCAAAGATGGTGTATCCTCGTGCGCGAAGAGTTTTGAGTGTCTGAAAAATATCCTCATAAATATTGATACGCAATTTACTCACATGTCCCATAGAGACTCTCAGTGCGCGTCTGCCGTAAGGGTGTGGCGCTTGAATGGGTACGAGGTAAGAATCAACTCCAAGAGCGGCGGCACTTCTGGCAATGGAGCCTATGTTTTCAGCCGAACTTATGGCATCGAGCATAAGGATGGTCTCACCGAGTTCGTCCAAAGGAGTCTGCACGGGTCTAACTCCGTGCATCATGCAGTTATGGTGGAGTTTATGTCCGATAATTTTTTCCATCTCTTGCTTGTGTGTGACAAAAAGATCGGGAATGTTTTTTGAAGCAACAAGCGCCTCAAACTCATCGTAATACTCTTGTGTTGCTAAAATACTTCGCACCACAATGTCGGTGTTTAAAAGGATGTTGACCACCTTGGGGCTATCGGCTACAAAACTGTTCTCTTTATTGAAGAGATTTTCTCTAAGCTGTTTGTATATCACAAGGGATGGCGTGTTGAGCTCTTGGATATTTTGCAGTTTAAGCATGTTCTATTTGAGTAACATGATTGACTGCAACTTGCGTCAAATCTATGCTTTTTGTGGAGTATTGCACCCCTTCAGAAGAGGTCATGGTATCTAAGAGCACTTTGAGATTTTCAAGGTCTAATTTTTCTTTACTTAACAAAACAAAATCATCCCCAAAAACTCTAAATACCAAAGAGTCTTGACTACATTCATTCAAAGCTGTCGCAAATCTCTTGAGCAATACATTGCCCTCGCCCCAACTTCTATTTTTATTGTACAAAGAGAAGCCATGAATAAAAAAAATCTCCATGTATTTATATTGCAACTCATAGGTGTTTTTCAGTAAAACAACCTCTAAATAGTTATCATTATAAACGCCACTAATTGTGTCTTTGTAAAAATAGGCAAATCGCTCTTGTTCGAGTTTTGTGATGGGAAGTTGGTTGACGCTCTCATCAAGTCGGACATCTTTAAGGGCGATAAGAGCACTTTTGACAACATCGGGATGAAACTGCGTAGAGGTCATTTGCGCAATCTCTTCTAAAGCGACTGAAACACTTTTTCTCGTCTTGTAGATTCTATTGGTAGTCATGGCATCAAAAGCATCCGCAACTATCATAATCCGTGACAATTGCCCAATCGCATCCCCCACCAAACCCCGAGGGTACCCTTTGCCGTCATGCCGCTCATGGTGCGCATAGATAATCTCTGCAAGCTCACTAAACATAGGGATATGCGAGAGGAGTTTGTAGCCAACTTGCACATGCTCTTGGATGAGTTTGTATTCTATCGTATTGAGTACTTTTGGATTAAGCAAAACCGCATCGGGGGTTGCGATTTTCCCCACGTCATGCAAGATGCCCGCTTGATAGAGTTTGGTACAATCTTCCTCGCTGTAGCCCATTTGCTTGGCTATCATGAGTGAATATTGCGCAACACGCTTGCTGTGTCCTGCGGTGTACGAGTCTCTTTGTTCTATCATTTCAACAATAGAGAAGAGCGTTTTTTCATAGTTTTGACTTTGAAATAGCATCATGTTTTGGATATGGGATGTTTTCTCTTCTACCATATTTTTGAGATGGTCTTTGTACGCTTCATTATCTTTATATTCATGAAGTAAACTAACGATTTTGAAAAGCTCTTGATTGAGCTGTTCGTATAAAAAAGGTTTCACGATATACCCATCAACGCCTAGTTTTATGGCGCCAAACATATATTCAGATTCACTATGGGCAGAGGTGATAAGGATGGCTTGATTTTTGTTGATGACTTTAATCTCTTTGAGCATCTCTATCCCGCTCAAATGAGGCATGGACAAGTCACTTATCACCAAATTAAAAGTTTGTTGTTGGTATGCATACAACCCTTCAAGCCCATCTTTTGCTATGACTACTTTGAGAAAAAATTTTCCAAGATAGTGACCCATTGTCTCACGAATCGCGGTATCATCTTCAACATAGAGTACGCTTAAATCTGCCGATAACTCTTTGAGCTGTTTAATCCCTTGAAGATGCATCATGATGAGTGTCCGATTTGTTTATTTTTTAATGCCATTGTATCTCACTTTATTGATAAATCTTATACATTAGGAGTCTATGACTGGATGATTATGTACGGCAAGGCTATCTCAAAACATGCACCGC
>DJAA01000043.1:0-37051 GCA_002428085.1 Sulfurimonas sp. UBA6014
TAATATATATTATACACATTATAAATATAAAAATATATTTTATTTATTATATTATACACGGTTTTACGTATATAAAATAGATAAAAAAAAGCTTTTAGACAACATTCAATATATATTGTCTAAAAGCTTTAAATTTTTTGTATGGGTAGAATTAAGGGCGTAGAGAGATACTTTTTTCGACAGGATGGAGGGTGATTTTTTCTTCACCTATTTCTAAAAAAAATGGTTCGTACGATTGTGCTTTTGTTTTGTACACTATCTCATCACCACTATCTAACGCAAATATAATCGTATTAAGTCCACGAAAAGGCTCTTTGATACTAATTCTTGCACTGTTTGTTGATTTTTTGATTTTATTTATTTCAGACGATGCTGCTTTGATTTTTTCACTCAAAAGTGCAACGGCGCTGAGATTGTTTTTTTTAGCATCTTGCAAAGAGTCTTGAAGATTACGCACTTCTGATTCTATCAAATCAAGTTTAGATTTTAAGATAGGAATATCTCTGTAGTTTATTTTAAACAAATTGTCTTCTCCACTTACAAGCCTAATCGTAATAGAGTTCGATGCGTACACTTTGAGATGGTGTTTTACATTTCCAATAATAGCGTCTTGTGCATAAATAGTCCCCCCAAGTGAAGCTTCTACTTCAACAGTTGTCCCATGAACTTCCCCTCCTTCTAGGAGATTTATTTTTGCACTATTGCATCGAAGTGTCCCTTTATGCCTGTTGATTTTTGCATTTTTTGCAAACTGAAATGAATCTTTATGGGTGGCTCCATCAACTTGCAAGTAAATGGCTTCAAGAAGACTATTTGCACCTATGTGTCCCGTTACATGGATAGATTCAGATTTAAGCGCAACACCTGCACCAATACTATCTTTATTTGTGTCATTTTGAGCGACATGCACTTCTATATTATTTTTTTCTTCTTGTGCAATTTCATTATTCAATCGAGAAATTTTCGACATTTTTATCTTATTGTCAACCACCAATTTATTATTCATAAGGGTTACGAATCCCTTGATTTTACTGAGATAGAGTTTTTTTTCTGGACTCTCTTGAACTAAAATGGTTGACTCAGAAGTAGACGCATCGACATCAAGAATATTCTTCCCTATCCCATTTTCTATGATTTGTCCAAAGGCATTAAACCCTTTTTTTCCATACAGAGGTTTAAAAAATTCCACAAGCAACTCATCTTTTTCAACCTCAATGAGTTCTTTAGTGGAGACCTTATTTTGAAAATGCTTTATCACTTTGCTCTCTTGAGAGAGCTCAGGGTCTAAACCTTCAAAAAGTGGCATTTTAATTTTTTTTGTAAACTTCCCAGCATAAAGGTGAGGTACAAATTTTTTTAAAGTATCTATCATTGTGTTATCAAATATATTGATAAGCAATCCATTGAATGCTTTTATTTTATTTATCTCTTTGACCAAAGAGACAAAGGTCTCTTGAGCATTTTGAGTTTTATAAGGGATGATAGAAGTGGGCAGAAGCACTATTTTTGGATGAGATGCGTGTTCTTCTAGCTCAATGGAATATTCAAGCTTTAGTTTCGCATTTTTTTTAGCACTAATCTCTATGATATAAACCTGATGGAGTCCTACTTGCTCATTTAAAAGTTTCTCTTTTTCTTTATAGGCTTCATTGATATTTTCATTAAAGAGAACAAAATCAGGAGACGCAGATGTCTTAATAAAAGTTTGTGTAGATTTAATAATAAAATCACACGTACTCACCGCAAGAGCGTTTTGAGCCGCATAAGATTGCAGAGAATTTTTTATATTTTTAGTTTTTACAAGCTTTGATTTTATTTCGCTCATTACGTTTGTATCCTTAGCGTGCCAAAAGGTCACTATAGTCATATTTTGAAAAGTCCAAATAGAGCTTTCCATTTTGTTGAATAATCCTAATATCACTATCATAGACTTCCAAAAATCTTTTTTTAATACTTTTTCTTTGGTTCGATTGTAAATCAAGTGTTTTTAAATAGTCTCTTAATTCTACAATCTGTGAATGATTAAACTCTGTTCTCCCCTTTGGTTCATGAGCAAAACTCTCAATCTCATGAATGGTTTGGGGTTGATTTTCTAGCATCATTTTTGTATTAATAAGTTCAAGTATACTTTTGAGCTGTTCATCTTTAGCAGCGTAAATTTGCTCTAGTTTTTCTATCTCATATCGAAGCATCTGCTCTTTATCGTCAATGAGTTTATCTATTTTTGATTCTAGCTGCACTATTTTGTCTTTGAGATGTTTATTCTCTTTTTGATAGAGTGCTAAAACCGTTGCTACTGTTGTTTTAGGCTTATTAATTTCTGTGGGCACTATGGGATATTTTTCTTTGAGAGTTTGGTCTTGTTCAAAATGGTTTACTACCTCGATAGGAAGAGCCTCATGAGGGGCAAGAACATAAACAACGCCATCTTCAATAACCGCATCAAGTTTTTTAGCTCTTAGCTTAGACTGCACCATCTCTTTGGACATTTTAAAGTGTTTTGAATATTCATCAAGTGTAAATTTCATGATTTTTCCTTTGTCCTTATGCTCTATATAATCGAATTAAAATTGATATTTGGCGGATTGATGATGCCTGCTTTTCTAAGCCAAATAAGACACCCTTGTTTTTGATTGCCATGTTTATCTTCAAAGGTGTACATGGCAGAGTGCTTAAACTCTCTTTGAATTAAAAGAATTTGAAAATCTTTATGCAACTCAAGAAACTTTTTTAAACTCTCATAAGCAGCATTTGAAATCATGACCGTTGAAATAGTGTAACCCTTGAGCTCTAAATATCGTGCACAGTCATTTAAACCATCACCGATATAATTTTTATTGCCTAAAATATCGCGAAATTCATTGACTTCACCTGTATGAACAGCAATTCTTATCCCCTCAAAATAGGGATATTTTTTAGCTATGTGCTCAGAAAAATGGTTAAAGCTTAGCCCCAGTATGGCACCAAAACCTTTAAGTCTTGGGTTGAGGATACAAAAAAAACCATCCCCCGTTGAGACAAATCCAATAATAAGTTTTGTAAGCGGCATATTGGAGTTAACAAGCATTTTCTCAATCATCTTCGAGTAACTTCTTGTTAAAAAATTGATAATTTCAAACTGTTCATCCGCATCTAATTTTGAAAAACCTATCACATCTATAAGAACAATGTCCGTTATCCAAACATTTCGATTTTTACTATTCATCTGCGCTTCTGTACTTTTTAGGGTAATTTTAGCATAAAAAGTATTCGTAATGTCTTGAAGCGTTGTTATATCATATAACTTTAGAGAAGCAAAGTTATTTTAAATGAGTTCTATAATATAATTTTTAACTGATATTACACACCAAACATGGGTAAGGTCAGTTATTAAAAATAAATTTTAGGAAAAATAATGAGCAAAGGTATTTTAGACATGGTAAAGCCAGGGGTGCTTTTTGGTGAAGATGTACAAAAAGTTTATACACATGCAAAAGAGGTAGGGTTTGCGATTCCTGCTGTTAACTGTATTGGAACCGAATCTGTAAATGCTGTTTTAGAAACTGCAGCAAAAGTGAAATCACCTATCATCATACAGTTTAGTAACGGTGGAGCTGCTTTTTATGCAGGAAAAGGCTTAAGCAATAAAAATGAAAAAGCAGCTATTTTAGGAGCTATTTCAGGGGCTATGCATATTCATATGATGGCTGAAGCCTATGGCGTGCCAGTTATTTTACATACAGACCATGCCGCTAAAACTCTTCTTCCTTGGATTGATGGTCTCCTTGAAGCGGGAGAAAAACATTTTGCCACTCATGGCAAGCCTCTTTTTTCCTCTCATATGCTTGATCTCTCTGAAGAACCATTGGAAGAAAATATTGCCATTTGTAAAGCATACTTAACAAGAATGAAAAAAATCGGCATGAGTATCGAGATAGAACTTGGCTGTACAGGTGGAGAAGAAGATGGAGTAGACAATTCTGATATGGATAACTCACTTTTATACACACAACCAGAAGATGTAGCCTTTGCCTATAAAGAGCTACTAGAAGTTTCACCAAACTTTACAATCGCAGCTTCTTTTGGGAATGTTCATGGCGTTTATAAGCCAGGCAATGTACAACTTACTCCTAAAATACTCAATAATTCTCAAAAATATATCCAAGAAAAATTTGGCACGAAAGAAAAACCTGTGAACTTTGTTTTTCATGGCGGCTCTGGCTCCGCTCCAAGTGAGATAAATGAAGCTATCGGCTATGGTGTTGTAAAAATGAACATCGATACCGACACACAATGGGCAACTTGGATTGGCATTAGAGACTATTACGAAAAAAACAAAGGATATTTACAAGGGCAAATCGGCAATCCAGAAGGTGTAGATAAACCAAATAAAAAATACTATGATCCAAGAAAATGGCTCAGAGAAGGGCAAGTAACTTTAGTAAGCCGCGTTGAAGAAGCTTATAAGGATTTAAATGCTTTAGGAAAAAACTAATCTAAAACTTCAAGTACGCCCTCTTAAAAAGTGCGTACTTTTCAATGATTTAAACGATAAAAGAAATCCAATAACTCCTTTGCGCTCCACTTCTATAAATATCACACAAGAATTTTGTTAAAATAACGTAGCAGGAGAGAATATGAATGATACACTATTTACAAAACCAATGAAAAAACAGTTTGAATTTGATGAAGAAGTGGCGGTTGTTTTTGATGATATGCTACAAAGAAGTGTCCCTTTTTATGGTGAATCTCAAAAAATAACAGAATTTTTCGCACTCAAAAAGCTTCAAGAAGGGGGAATCATGTACGACCTTGGATGTTCGACTGCAACCTTACTTTTAAATATAAGACGAAAATTAACACACAATGCAAGGCTTATAGGACTCGATAATTCTCAAGCAATGCTTGATCAAGCAAGGAAAAAATGTGAGGCTTACGGTGCAGATGTCGAGGTAATCTATGCAAATATTCTTGATTTTGACTATAAAATGGCAGACGTTTTTGTAAGTAACTATACTTTACAATTTATTCGCCCACTCGTTCGAGAAGAACTTGTCAAAAAAATCGCTTCATGTGTCAAAAAAGGTGGTATTTTTATCATGAGCGAAAAAGTAATAAGCCACCATGCAACACTCAACAAAGAGCTTATAGAGTGCTATTATGATTTTAAAAAAGAGCAAGGGTATTCACAATATGAAATCATGCAAAAAAGAGAAGCGCTAGAAAATGTTTTAGTTCCTTATAGCGAAGAGGAAAATATAAAAATGGCATTAAACTGTGGGTTTTCTCATTGTGAAGTGCTTTTTCGTTGGGCTAATTTTGCTACATTTATTGCTATAAAATAAATCATTGTGGCAGATTATTAAAAAAAATTTGGATAATGTAAGTAAAACGGTGGGATAACGCATTTGAATAAATGCGTCTGCAGACTTAGAAGATTATTTTCTTCTAAGTTCTTTAATACGAGCTTTTTTCCCTGCAAGATCACGAAGATAAAAGAGTTTAGCACGACGAACACGACCACGACGTATAACTTTGATTTCATCTATAGAGTCACTGTAGATTGGAAATATTCTCTCTATTCCAATGCTGTTAGCTCCAATTTTACGTACAGTCACAGTTTGACCTGTTCCTTGCCCTCTTTTTGATATACAAACACCTTCATATGCTTGAACACGAGTTTTTTCGCCTTCTTTAATATTGACAGCCAAACGAAGTGTATCTCCAGCACGAAACTCAGGAATAGTTTTCTCAGATATTTGTGCTTTTTCAAAGTTTTCAATATACTTATTTCTCATAAGCTCTCTCCTTATTTAATTCATAAAGTGAAGGAAATCCTTCCTTTGTCTTATACGATAAAGAGACGCATCCCTTTATCTACACTAACACTCAATTTTCTTAAGCATAAAGTTTTATAACTTTTATGCACTTAAAGATAATTTTGTTTACTTTTATGCTTTACAAGCTGCTCAGGTGTGAAAAATTTTGTCTTACATTCAGACAGAGCTAATTTTAGTGAGCGAATTTTACTATGGTTTCCCTTTAAGTATTCTGATGGAACACCTCTTCCCATATAGTTTTGTGGCTTAGAGAAAGATGGTGCTTCTAAAAGTTCTGTTTCAAAACTCTCAACACTTAAAGAGTCACTATTTCCCAAAACACCTTCTATGTTTCTACTTATGGCATCACACAAAATTAACGAAGGTAACTCCCCTCCAGTCAATATATAATCGCCTACGCTAAACACTTCATCAGCAAACTCTTCCACCACTCTCTCATCAATCCCCTCATATCTTCCACTCACGAAAGCTATATGCATTTTTTTTGCTAATCTTTTCGCATCATTTTGTCTAAACTGTTTTGCTACAGGGGTTAAAAAAATAATGTAAACATCTTTATTTTTTAATCTTAAATCACTTAAAGCTCCATACAGCGGCTGAGGATTCATCACCATTCCAGCTCCACCGCCAACAGCAGTATCGTCAACTTTATTATGTTTTGAATCACTAAAATCCCTAGGATTGAGATAACTGATACAAAATAACTTCTCTTCAATCGCACGCTTTAAAATAGAATCTTGAAAATAACCCTCTATTAGGTTAGAAAAAAGAGTCACAAAAGTAAATCTCATCAAGATGCTTCTAAAATATCCATAGCACCGCTAACACGTATCACTTTTGCATCAATATCGGTGCTGAGTATAAACGGCTCATGATAAGGAATCAAAAAACTTTTTGCTCTGCCTGCTTGGACTAAATCAGAGCTTGTCTTGACATTGAGATAATCATGGATAGCGATACGCTCAACTTCTTGAACTTTTCCTAAAGATTTACCCTCTTCAATCACTTCACAATCCAAAATATCAAACCAAAAAAACTCTCCTTTTTTTAAATGACAATTTTTTTTCGTATCTTCAAGGGTTGTAAAAAGTTTAACATTTGTATATTTTTTAGCATCTTCAATTGAATGGACACCGTGAATTTTTAATGTCCCTTTGTCATGATTGACCACACTCAAAGTAACCGTATCACTCTTATTTATAAAAAATGTGGCATTACTTTTAAATTGCTCAGGAAAATCACATTTGCTATGAAATTTCATATCACCATGGACACCGACACTCTTGCCAATCGTAGCGATATGAAGAAGTTGTTCGCTAGACTGCTTCAACATTAATTCGGTAACTCACACCGTCTTTAGCTTTACATCCTGAAATAACTGTTTTGATTGCACCAATCATTTTTCCATCTTTGCCAATTAGCTTTCCAATGTCTGCTTGGTTGGCATAAAGGACTATCTCTGCTACTTCATCACCATCTTGAATTTCAACTCTGATCTCTTCAGGATATGAAGCAATGAGCCTTGCAAATTGTGCAACAAAATCAGCTATCACGACTAACGACCAGTAATTTTTTTAACGCGATCACTCATTTTAGCGCCAACGCTTAACCAATGATCCAATCTTTCATTGTCAACTACTAAAGTTTTCTCCGCTACCATTGGGTTATAGTGACCAATAAGCTCAATCCAGCCACCATCTCTACGTTTGCGGCTATCTGTTACCGCGATGCGGTAAAAAGGTTGTTTTTTTCTTCCCATACGGGTAAGTCTTATGACTGTCATTTTTATTCCTAATATAAAATTTGTGGGGTATGTTTGCGCAATAGATAAATTTGAAGGTATATTTATTGTGCCTCTTACCGCCTATTTGGCGTTATATACAACTCTCAATCACAGAGGGATTATTTCGAGAGTTAAAACGATAGTGGAATTATAACGGGAAGTTTCTTAAATGTAAATGACGCAAAAAGATTTACCTAGGAATCGCCCCTGCTCCACCCATTTGTCCCATCAGTGCTTGAAGGTCTTTCATCCCTTTTGGTCCTGAAAATTTCTTTGCCATCTTCCCTGCATTTTTAAACTGTTTAATCATTCTGTTAATTTCAACTTGGGTAAGACCACAACCTACTGCGATTCTTTGCTTGCGAGAATTGTTTAAAAGTTCTGGGTCTTCTCTCTCTTTCTTCGTCATGGAAGAGACCATAGCTTTAATATTTTTTAATTCGCTTGAGTTTTCAAAGTCAAAATCTTTAATCGCTTTTGACATATTTCCCATACCAGGAATCATCCCCATGATAGAGCTCATGCTTCCCATTTTTTTCATACTTTCCATTTGCTCTAAAAAGTCATTGAAATTAAATTGCCCTTTTTGAATCTTTTTTGTAAGCTTTTTGGCTGCTACTTGATCGATTGCCGAAGCAGTTTTTTCAGCAAGCCCTTCAATATCTCCAAAACCCATAAGACGGTTGACAACACGTTCAGGGATGAAAACTTCCAAATCTTCCATTTTTTCGCCACTGCCGATAAAGCGCAGTGGTACTTGGACTTGACTTGAGAGACCCAGCGCGATTCCCCCTTTTGAGTCACCGTCATATTTACTTAAAATAACACCGTCGATTCCTATTTTCTCTTTAAAAGTTGTTGCTGTTTTAATCGCATCTTGACCAGTCAAAGAATCCGCTACATAAAAAATTTCATTCGGATTTGCTACCTTTTTAACTGCTTCAAGCTCGTTCATGAGCTCATGGTCAATCGCCAAACGACCTGCCGTATCTATAAGAACGACATCATATATTTTACTTCTTGCATATTTAAGCGCTTGTGTTACAACCTCAACGGGATTGCTACAATTTTCCTGCTCATAAAGTTCGATACCTATTTGTGCTGTGATTTGACGCAACTGCTCAACGGCTGCCAAACGCTGCAAGTCGGCAGCAACTACAAGGACTCTTTTTTGTTTATTTTTAAGATAAAGTGCTAGTTTTCCGGTTGTGGTAGTTTTTCCAGAGCCTTGAAGTCCACTCATCAAAATAACAGTTGGAGGGTTAGAGGCAAAAATAAAACCTTTGCTTCCACCAATCTCCAACAATTCATACAAACCTATTCTTAATGCTTCTAAAAATTGCTCTTTTCCAATCCCTTTTGCCTTTGTATCTAGTTGAACTTTGGCTAGCAACTCTTTGACAACTTTATGGTTTACATCCGCTTTGAGAAGGTTTTTCTTTAACTCGTCTAAAGCCTTTGTAAGAGCTTTTTCATCATCATGAAAACGAATTTTTTTAATTGCATTTGTAAATGAATCTGTTAAAGTATTAAACATAAATTCTCCTTTTTAAGTCGCGGATTGTACTATTTTTTTACTTTTTCTTTATTGAAAGTCGATAAATATCTTTGGCTCAGGTGCGACAAATTCAAACCCTAAAAGTCTTACTTTATACGCATGAAGCATGACTCTTTTAGCTTGTCTGCCGCCGTATTGTTCATCACCAACAATTGGATGTTCGATGTAACGAAGATGCGTTCGTATCTGATGCGTTCTGCCATGATGGATGATACATTTTATTTTTGTTTTATTAGCGCTGACAATATCTGGAAAAAACTCTGATTTTGCAGGTTTACCTTTAGGCGAAACATTGGAATACGCTTTATTGTTTTTCTTTTGGGTTAAAATCGGCTTATCAACTTCTACAGGCTCGCTTATGATCCCCTCAACCCATGCAATATACTCTTTATAAACCTTATCTTGCTTAAACTCTTTGATAGCGCGCTCTCGAAACTCTTCATTTTTTACAAGCATCAAAACACCGCTGGTTTCTCTATCAAGCCTATGTAACAAAACCGCTGGTTTAAATTGTCTCTCTACCTCATCTGCATTTAAAAAAGCAGGTTTATCGACAACGATAATGTCATCATTCTCAAAAATTGGTTTTATTCTTTCGATTTTTTCAACTCTAAAAATTGTTTTTGCATCCAAATCTCCACGAGCAATCATGACCTTTTTATTGCCTACATAGACAAGACCTCTGTCTATCATCGATTTTGCTATAGAGTTTGACATACCCTCTTGCATTGCTAAAATTTTATACGCTTTTTCTAGTGCCATAATGGACTCCTTTATTAAACTTCTTGCAAAACTCAAAACTAAGCAAACGATTCTGCAGCGTTAGCGAAGCCTTAGTGCGCGTGTTGTGAGTTTTGCAAGAAATCTATTGAATTTCTAGTATTTGCTCTATAATAGGTTGCAAATCTATACGCTCTTCCACGACTGATGGCGGTAAATCTCTGCAAGCCAAAAGTGCTTTGTGAATCGCATCAGGCTCAACATACTGCACATGGTGAACATATTTAAACAACTCTTTTTGATGAAAAAAATGTTTACCCGTAATGATTTTACACCCAAAATATGCAGGCTCAAGTGGATTATGCCCGCCAACATCGGCTTTAAAAGCGCCACCGAGTATTGCTATATCGCAAATCGCATAAATATTATTGAGCTCCCCCATCATATCAACTAAAACCAAATCCGCTTTAAAATCTTGGCTTGTAGAAAATCTACTCAGAGTTAAAGAGTTTTTATCTGCATACTCTCGCATCAATTCGTATACATTTTGAAATCTCTCAGGGTGTCTTGGGACGATGATAAGTTGAGAGTCACCCTGTTTTTTATACTCTATAAATGCTTTTAAAATTGATGCTTCTTCACCTTCATGCGTGCTTCCTGCTACGATGGATTCTCTTTTTGGCTTCTCATAGGTTTTCGTTTTAGTTATTTTTGCAGCCAATTTTATATTGCCGATAACTTCAATGTTTTTCGCACCAAGTGCTAAAAAGCGATTTTTATCAACTTGGCTTTGTGCATATATTATCTCAACATGAGCAAAAATTTTTTTATAAAACCATGCAAACTGCAGGTATTTATCTACACTTTTTTCAGAGATTCGCCCATTGAGCACAACAATTTTGCCACCTTTTGCGGCCATAACAGCAAAAAGCATAAACCAAAATTCAGCTTCTAAAACAATCAACATTTTTTGTTTTTTTATCCAAAATGGTAAAAAAATCTCATATGGCAAATATCTCACATCGGCATCATATTTCTGTGCCTCTGCTTGCCCTGTTTGGGTAATGGTTGTTATCTTAACATCAACCCCTCTCAGGCTCTCAAGAATCGGCTTCAAAGCTCTTGCTTCTCCTAAAGAGCAGACATGAAACCAAATGCCATCACTATTTTTAAACTTTGGATTCTTCAAAAGAAAAAAACGAGAGGGGAGAGATTGCTTGTATTTGTCTTTAAAAGAGAGATATATTAAAAGTGGAAGTGCTGCAATGTAGAGCACAACACTTAAAATATAGTAAAAAGCTGTAAATGGCTTCAAGCCTTAGTCTTCAGCTTTTTCCACATGAAGAATACGACCACAATGAGGGCATGTAGTAATCTCATCTGCTTTGATAATATCTGCATATATTTTATCGCCAATAATCATATGACATCCCATACAAGCTTGGTCTTGGACTGCCACAACTGTAGTATTTTTTGCCCAGCGACGAATTTTTTGATAAAATGCCAACCCTTTTTGGTTCATCGTTGCTAGCAATTTTTCTTTTTTTACAAACACCTCTTGTCGTGCTTTTGTAATAACTTGCAACTTCTCATCGACTTCAGATTTTACCAGTTCAAGTTTAGACTCTATCTCTTGGAGAGAAGTTTTCGCAACTGCGATTTGCTCTTTTTTTGCTTCAATAATCTTCTCAAGTCTTGCAATCTCTTCATTGGCAAATGTCACTTGTTCTTTTGCAATCTCTTCTTCAAGCTGGAGAGATTTCATCTCTCTTTCTGTTTTAATTTCAGAACCTTTTCTAGAATTATCTTCTAATTTTTGTGAGAGTTCTTGTAAATGTAACTCATTTTTATGCTTTTTGAGCTCTTCATCTCTAATCTCTTTTGTCAAGTTTTCTACATCAGAATCGATGCTCTTTTTTTGAGCAAGGGCTGCCTCATATTTATAATTTGCTTGTTCTATCTGAGGTTCAAATGCATCGATTTCCATATCTACTTTTGAGAGGTCGATTAGTTGTTTTAGGTGCTGGTTCATTAGTCTCCTTTTGGATTGCTTTTTTTGCCATTTTTACTATAAAAATCATGAAGTATAGGTGAATGGGTTTTCTGATGATGAAATTATAACTTCTAAACCTAAATTTATCAAATGCTTCGCTAAAATTTGGGCAAAAAAGCGTTCGCTTTCATAATGACCTATATCAATGAGTGACATTTTTATACTTTTTGCTTCCATTGCATCATGATATTTTACGTCCCCTGTTAAGAAACAGTCGGCTTTGATTGAGCGCATCAACGAACAGCCTGAGCCTGTTGTGAGTGCTGCTACTCCAACATGCTCACTACATTTTACACACTTGGCATGTGCAAGTCCAAAAGCGGAGGCAACTTTTTTGGCAAATATGTCAAAATTTTCATTTATATTTAAATAAGCGACAAAGCCATCTTTTTTTGCAATTTTATACCCCAAAATTTCAGTAGCAACATATTCATTTAAATGCGTTTGATCAAAATTTGTATGCATCGCAATATTTGAGATATTTTTTTGAATCATTTTTTGAATTAAATTTGCAGGATATTTGCTAAATTCTAACTGCTTTAATCCCCCAAATAAAATCGGGTGATGCGTTATTAAAAGTGTATTATTTTGCAGTAAATTGATTAAGTCTTCATCCACATCTATGCTCAAAACTATTTGCGTCACATCGTGTGAAAAGTCTCCAACCAATAAACCTGAATTGTCCCAAGACTCTTGAAGTTCAAAAGGAGAAAGTTTGTTTAAAAAATCATATATCTCTAAAATTTTCACGCCGATGCCTTATTGTAACTTTGCCAACTCTTCTTGCGCTTGAGTAAGTTCGGGGTTAATTTGCAGTGCTTTTTGATACATCGCAATCGCCTCTTCATTATGTTTCATATCAACCAAAAGGTTTCCAAAATTATAATAAGTGACTGGATTACTCTCATCTATTGCAAGAGAAGCTTCCAAATGCATTTTTGCCGAGGCGTACTCCCCTTTTTTTCTATAAAGACTTGCCATAGCGTTATGAATAAATTCATTCTCTTTATCGACTTCTAATGCTTGTTTATAATACTTCATAGCCTCTTCATCATCACCGCTCATTTGAAGAATATACGCAGTTTTAAAAAGAATTTCTGGATTATTTGCCTCTTTTGCATTCGCTTCAGTTAAAAATGCGAGCGCCTTTGTAAAATCTTTCTCCTCAAAGGCAGCATCTGCTTTAATCATTAATGCCTCAGGAGAAAAAGGGGAAAAAGTATGGGCTGTTTTATTTGCATTGCCTGAAGATTCACCGCTCTCATTTTTAGAGTCTTTAAGAGTCTGGATATGTTCGTAGATTTTAAATGCAAAAAAAGCAGAAGCCCCCAGCATAAGTAATTGAAAAACTGTCATTCTATTTTTCCTTTATGAAGTAATGTATCGTTTAAAAGCGTCATAAGTTGCATAGGGTCAACTTGGACACCGTTTACTCTAGCTGAAAAATGTAAATGTGGACCAGTCACTCTGCCACTTTCACCTGATAAGCCAATTATTTGTCCCTTTTTTATCTTTTCATTTTTTGTAACATGAAATTTGCTCATGTGAAAATAGCAAGTATAAATTCCCCGCCCATGATCTATAATAACCGAGCCGCCTGCGTAAAATCTCTCCTTGGCTAAAACAACAACACCGTCGTTAGAAGCTCCTATGGGAGTTCCTACCTTCGCTCGAAAATCTGTTCCGCCATGATAACCTTTTAAAGCATTGTTAAAAATTCTTGCTTTACCAAAAGAACTGGTTATTTTACTATTTATTGGTGCTATAAAAGGGGTTGTAATATAACTTGTATCTGTCAATGTGTTATAAATATCCATCGCTTCTTGCGTCTGAGCCTCGGCAATTTTTAGATTTTTTTCACTTAGATGAACCTTTGCCTCATCCACTTTTAAGGTCTCTTTTTCATAATTGCCCTCTTTTATACGAAGGTTGAAAGTCTGATGAACATCCTCTTTTTTTTCTTTATAATGAAGTTGCAGGTTTATATCTCTAGGTTTTGCATCATAACTTATAGGAATCAAGGTATACACCTTTGTATCGTTACAAGGGTTATCAAAAATTTTATACTTTTTTTCATCCAACAGCACTGAGAGATATTTTATATTTTTTTCTTTTTCAAACTCCAATAAAACAGTTTGCCCATTTACGGCCTCTTTTTTAGATATATCAATATTCAAAGCAACAAGCGTTGAGACCAACATAATGACCATGATAAATAGTCGCATCATAAATCCTTCATGGCTCTTTCAATATCACGTTTTTGGTCTTTTTCTTTCAAATCTTGCCTTTTATCATGAAGTTGTTTCCCTTTTGCGATGGCAATCTGAATTTTTACAATATTTCTATCGTTAAAATAGAGTTGCAAAGGTACGATTGTATAGCCATCCCTTGTTACTGCTTTAAACATGGTTTGTAACTCTTTTTTATGAAGCAAAAGTTTTCGACTGCCTCTTTCTTCATGTGCGTAAAAATGGTGCGTAGTCTCTAACCTTCCTATGTGTGCGTTAAACAAGAAAGCTTCCCCAACAACAAAACGGATAAAACTGTCTTTCAAATTCACTCTTTTTGCTCTGATTCCTTTGACTTCACTCCCTGAGAGAACCAAGCCCGCTTCAAACTTTTCCTCTAAATAATAGTCAAAGTAGGCTTTTTGATTTTTTGCTATCGTCTCACCCATGACTTGCCTCCTTGAGTCTAAAAAAACTGCTTCCGCTTCCACTAAAATGCCAGCCATATTGATAATAATCTTTCAAATTTTTATACTCCTGCAAAGCTGGTTTAAATAAATCATTTGCTTCGTCTGCGCTCATGGTGCTTAAAATTTCTTTAGATGGTCTCTTTTTGAGTTCATTTGCCATAAAGCCATCGATTGGTGCATAAAAATCATCGCGATAAATTTGATACACTTTAGGCGTGCTTATTTGGATATCGGGGGTAAAAATCTCAAAATCTAAAATCTCTTCATCAAAAGCTTCCACAATTTCCCCTATTCCACTCACGTTTGCACTGTTATAGTCATAAATAAAAAATGCAACATCCGCACCAACTTCGAGTCCAATTTGGGCAAGTTCATTTAAACTAAGCCCAAGATGGAGCACTTCATTGCACATTTTAAGATACGTAGCCGCGTCACTGCTTCCTCCGCCGAGTCCTGCAAATGCCGGTATTGATTTTTTCACATGAACCCCGTGGGTTCGCATCAGATTTTCGAGTGACTCAGAAAGTGTTGCCCGCTTGAGTGCAAAATATGCCTTATAAATTGTATTTTGATTTGTCTCGCAAGAAAAATCTCCATAAATTTTAAAATCACTTACTCTATCCCCACTCTCTTCTTTTGGAACAAAAGAGAGTTCGTCATAAAGAGAGTTTACCCGCACAAATCGTGAGACGATTTCATGGTAACCCTCTCTTTTACCGGTGATTTTTAAAAAGACATTTACTTTGGCATACGCCCTGTAGACCTTCATGTGCTCTTACTTTTTAATAATTTTACTCAATAAACTTAAACTCTCAGACCCAACTTCTTTGGATGCGGCAATATTTAAGTCTTTAACACCCTCGAGCAGCTCGCTTCGTACAATTGAGACATCCTTTGGAGCATCTATCCCAAGCTTCACCACGCCTTTTTCAACAGATATAATTTTTACGATTATATTGTCACCTATCACAATAGACTCATCCAATTTTCTAGCGAGAACTAACATGTATATATCCTACCTAGTTCGTATTTTACTTCGTTTTCTTTTAACTTTAAAATCGAAATAGTATCACCATTATCCAACCAATAATAGCCATCTTCTCTTATTTGTAAATCTTCTATAGCAAGAACTCTTCCATATTTTAGATTTTCAATCTCACCGAGATAAAAATTCTGAGAAATGTTTAAAGATTTTTTTATGTCCAATGCTTCTTCATGATTGTATCGAAATTGCCCCTCGCTCAATCTCTCCAAAGCACTTAAACTCCCCTTTTGCACCCCAAGTCGGTTTGCAATTATGCGGCCTAAAGAGCGTATATATGTCCCCTCGGACACCGTAGCTTCAAAGGTTACAAAGGGGTGGCAATAATGCAAAAGTTTGGCTTCATAAATCGTCGAATAGATGGTATTGAGATGCACTTCCTTACCTGCTCTTGCCAAATCGTATGCGCGTCTGCCATTTATTTTTTTGGCACTAAAAATAGGCGGTTCGTATTGAAGTGAGCCCTCAAGCGATTTGACTGCTTGTGCGACTTTATCATGAGAAAGCTCTTTTAAAATTTCTACATGCTTTATCATTTCAGTGTCCAAACTCTCACTGTGCGCACCAAGCCAAAGGGTCGCCCTATATATTTTTGGAGCCTTGTTTAAAAAACGAAAAAGTTTCGTATGACTTCCTAAACCTATAAGCAACACTCCTTTGGCAAAAGGGTCAAGCGTCCCTGAAAAGCCAGCTTTTTTCGTGCCATATTTTCTTTTAAGTTTGGATAAAAAAAGGTTGGAACCAATGCCAGAGGGTTTATACGCTACAAAAAGTCGGTTCATAATCTCTCAACAAACGAGGCTAAAATATCTCTTTTAGTCCCTGCAAAATTGATGTTAAGTTTAAACTCCCTGCCAGAAGTACTCACACCGCTCACACGCCCTGTTCCAAATATTTTATGACGGACCAAATCCCCTTTTTTAAAGGCTGTATTTTTCTCCACGATAAGCGAACCTTCACAAAGTCCAGCTTCATTGAAAAACCTGCTTTTTTGCAAGTCACTTCTTCGCCCTTTATAAAATCTACTTGCAGCATGAGAGAGTGTCAACGTTTCTTTGGCTCTCGTAAAAGAGACATATCCCAAACGGCGCTCCTCTTCTAAGTCACTTCCCTCGCCCACAAGCGGCAAAAAGCCCTCTTCTAAACCGATAATAAACACATGGTCAAACTCCAAACCTTTTGAAGCATGAATACTCATCATGTAGATGCTTTCCCCTTCAACTTGGTCTTGTTCACTTTGTAAAGTGAGCTCATTTAAAAATTCATCCAAACTTGAATCTGGAGCATTTTTTACAAAATCACGAAAAAGCCCGTAAAACTCATCCATGTTTAAAATTCTCTCCGACTCATCTTGCAACCCTTTATAAATCTCTTTTAAATGAAAAGTATCTTCAAGCACATCTATAAAATCATATGTAGAATGTTTTGCTACCTCTGAGACCTCTTGGACTAAAGCGACAAACTCTTTTAAAGTTTGAGCATTTTTCTTTTTTACAAGCTCTTCTAAATCAGCCATGGAAATTGTTTTAATGTACTCAAAAATTGAGGTACTGTTAGCATGAGCTGCGAGCTCAATTTTTTCCAAACTTGCTTTACCCAAACCTCTTTTAGGCTTGTTTGCGATACGTTTAAATGAAAAATCGTCATGAAAATTTGTGAGCACTCGTATGTAGCTGATAAGATCTTTGATCTCGGCTCTGTCGTAAAAACGAAGCCCCCCTACGAGTTTATACGCGATTCCAGCACGGTTGAGCCCCTCTTCAATTGAGCGACTCAGAACATTGACACGGTATAAAACCGCTATATTTTTTGCACTAACTCCTGCGTCTAAAAGCTTTGCTATTTTTTGTGCAATTTTTCTTGCCTCTTCATTTTCATCATGAGAGTTTAAAATACCAACTTCTTCCCCTTTCCCACGAGTAGAGATAAGTTTTTTTCCAAGACGCGAACGATTATGCTCTATCAAGGCATTGGCTACTTTGAGAATTGGCTCTTTTGAACGGTAATTTTCCTCAAGTTTAAAAACTGCGGCGCCTGCAAAATCTTGATCAAACTCCATGATATTTCTAATATGGGCTCCGCGCCAACCATAAATACTTTGATCATCATCACCCACAACACATAAGTTCGTGTGTGCTGTACACAATTTTTGTAAAAGTTTTAGTTGCAACTCATTTGTATCTTGATATTCATCTATCATGATGTACTGGTATCTTTGAGAGGTTTTAAGGGCTAGTTCTGGGTTTTGATCTAAAAGTTTATACGTGATACAGATCAAATCATCAAAATCAACAAGGTTATTTTCCAACAAATACGCTTCATACTCTTCATATATTTTTGCAATTTGCTGGTAGTTAAAAAGCTCTGCTTGTCTGTAAGCCTCATCTGGTGACATCAAAGAATTTTTGTATCGTGAAATTTCACTCGCTATTAATGGAGTTGGTAGTTCAGAATTAATCTTTTTGATAATTCTTTTTTTATCATCGGTGTCAATAACTACAAAATTATTTTCTCTTTTAAAAAGATGAATATTAAATTTTAAAAAAAGCAATCCAAACTTATGAAAAGTACATAAAAGCGGTGGATATGCGTTGTGTGTAATCATATTTAATGCACGCTCACGCATCTCTTTTGCAGCTTTGTTGGTAAATGTCAAAGTAAGAGTATTAGAAGCTGGAATGCCCAAACCTTCAATGAGATATGCCAAACGAGAGACTATTGTAGTTGTTTTTCCACTACCCGCACCCGCTAAAATCAGAACTGGACCCTCGGTTTTCTTCACCGCCTCGTGCTGAGTTTTATTTAACTTTTCAAATATTTTTTTCATGACCATCACTATGTATAATATTAAGATGTTTACAATTAGTTTTATTATAACTAAAAAGCTATAAATTATTATAAAACTATTGCAATAATTATAATTTTGAGTTATACTTTTGTATTATCCACGCTTATAGGAATCATCATGTTAAAAGATTTTGCCAAATTAGAAACTTTTCTAATGGTTGTCAAAGAGAAAAGTTTTTCTAAAGCTTCGGCCAAATTGGGAATTTCACAGCCTGCCGTTACGCAACAAATAAAATTTATCGAAGACTATTTAGACACAAAAATCGTAGATAGAAAAAAGAATGGCATCATGCTCACAAAAGAGGGAGAAGACTTATATAGAATTGCCCTTAAACTTGAAAAAGCAATCACGAGCAGCGAAAAAGATCTTCTGAAAATCATTAAAAAAGAGTTTACTTTTGTTATGGGCTCTTCTTACGCGATTGGCAACTATATTCTTCCCAATTATTTAAGTCAAATCAAACAAAGTATTGGAAATGAAGTCTACATGCAAGTAGCCAATTCCTCGGAAGTTATTGATCAACTTCAAGATAAAAAAATAGATGTGGGACTCATTGAATCCCCTATTTTCAGAGATGGCATTATTTATAGGGAATGGGTTAGCGATGAATTAGTTGTATTTTCAAATCAACAGATTCCAAAGCAACTCAAAGCAGACGATTTACTCGAATTTGACTGGATTTGTCGTGATGAAAATTCACATACAAGAAAGCTTACTTCAGAAGTTTTTGATGAGATGGGAGTTCAGTGTGGCAGTTTTAATGTTATCGGTGTCCTCACAAGTCCTACTTCTATCAAAGAATCGATTTTACATGCGGACAAAAATGCGCCAAGACCGATGGTTTCAATCATGTCACGGCATGTTATTCATAGCGAAATAGAAGATGGCAGACTCTTTGAAGCCAGACTTAAAAACTATAAAATTGAGAGAAAATTTTATATCGCCTACTCAAAAGAGAGAAAACACGACGCTTTTGTTGACAACGTAGTAAATTTTTTACTCTCACTCAATAAAGTTTAGAGAGACTATTTTTTTATAAACTTTGAATTTTCAGGGTTGGATAAAAAAGATGCCATAGAATTATCGATACCATTTTTATCTATTTTTCTAGTCACTTTTTTCTCTTTTCTAATACTTGCTAAATTGATCAAAACAGGTGTTTCATCAACTATGATTTGCATAATACTTAGAAGTGGCACACTTACAAGACTTCCGAAATTTTCAGTTCCAAAACCAGCTTCAAAAATCAATGTATTATTAAGGATTTGTGCTGTCTCAAATGTGTAGCCTGCGAGAAAAAAAAGGGTTAGCGAACGAAATTCTGCATTGATTTTCTCGGGAAGCCGAGGCTCAAATAAAACATCTTCTATCTTACATAAAATTCCAAAATTTTGTTCTTTATTGAAAAAATGGATAATCAACTCTTGCATATGGTTTTGCATCAAAACAGCAAAATTATTATCTTCAATTACATTTTCTAACAAATTTTTCTCCTTAATTGATAAAATTTAAGATGATTATAGCAAAAACTCCCATGTATCCAAAACATCAAAGCCTATCATGGCATTTAAAAGTGCTACTTGTGAAAAAGTTCTCAGTTGGCTTAGCGCAATATCTGCTTCAAAGATTTTCCCCTCATGAAGAAGTCTCTCTCTCGTTGTTCCATGGAGAAGTGGGGTTTTAGGAGTCAGCCAAACACCTTTGCGAAACAGCGCAATATTTGCAATACTGGTATCACTCACTAAGAGATTTTTGATAATGAGCACATCATCAGCCTCCCCTTTTTGAGAAAAAAGTGCATCGATGTTTTCTCTATCGACTGATTTACGCGGATATGCAATATCGTTGTTAAAAATAAGTTTTAAAGTTTTAACATCTCTTTTTTTGTACTCATGATAGGTAACTGCTATGTCAAATGGGGTGTAAACCACGCGACATCTAAATGTCCCCTCAAGCGGAGGAAAAATAGACTCGCTTAAATCATGCGCTACTTTAGCACCTAAGGATTCTAAAACACTCTCGTATCTTTTTTGATGGTATGGCATGTGTAAAAGTTTCCCATCAACAGACTTAATAGTTTCAAAATAACTATGATTCTTCACTAAATAATGCCGTACTTAAATAACGCTCACCCGTATCGCAAAGAATAGTAAGGAGAGTTTTACCTTGAAATTCTTTACGTGAGGCTACTTGCATGGTCGCCCAAACATTGGCTCCTGCAGAGATTCCCACAAGTAAGCCCTCCTCTTTTGCTAACATTTTTGCTGTTTTGATAGCGTCTTCATTGGTTACTTTGATAATCTCGCCATATATTTTCGTATCTAAAATATCAGGAATAAAGCCTGCTCCAATACCTTGGATTTTATGAGGACCAGCCATTTCACCAGAAAGAACTGCAGAGTCATGAGGCTCAACCGCGAAAATAGCAATATGCTGTATCTCTTGCCTTAAAACATGCCCAACTCCCGTTAAAGTTCCACCCGTTCCAACTGCCGCAACAAAAGCATCAAGCTTGCCATCCGTATCTTGAAGTATCTCTTGAGCGGTTGTAAGCATATGAATTTCAGGATTTGATTTATTTTGAAACTGCTGTAAAATCACACTATTTGGGGTCATCTTTTGGAGTTCTACTGCTTGAGCGATAGCCCCACTCATCCCCTTTGCTGCAGGAGTCAGAACAAGCTTGGCACCCAACGCTTTGAGCAGATTTCTCCTCTCAACACTCATGGATTCTGGCATGGTTAAGATAAGGTTGAGTTTGAGTGCCGCACAATTCGCAGCCAAAGCTATTCCCGTATTTCCGCTTGTTGGTTCTATAATAGTGCTGCTTTGTGTTATTGCACCCGACTCCATGGCTCTTCGTATCATATTAAAACCGATTCTATCTTTGACAGAACTCGTCGGATTCATAAATTCACATTTTCCAAGTATCGTAGCACCTGTCAATTTTGATGGCGTATTGAGTCTTACGAGCGGTGTATTGCCAATAAGCTCCGTAATATTTTGAGCGATTTTCATAAATTTTCCTTATTGAACTTCTTTCATAACCAAAAAGAAGCGACCATTTCTACCGCTTAAACAAAGCCCGAGTCAAGTCTGTTTTCGTTACAAAAGAAGTCTATTGTAAAAAAATAATTCTACACTGAAGCGCTGGAGATTTTACTTAATTTTATAAAATTATTTGCAAAAATTCAAAACTAAATCCAGAGGTGTGTTACTATTCGCTTACTCATACAAAAGGAGCTTTTACCATGCTAAAATTTTTGTCTCTTTTTTTTATTTCTTTTTCATTTTTATATGCACAGATACAAAATTATCCGCTTACACCACAAAACACAAGCTCTGGAAAATTTATGCGTATCAATATTTTGGATGTAAAAAAGCTTGATTTTAATCAATTTGATGGAGTTGCTATCACTGAATTGTCTGCTCTAGCATATCATGAAGGGAAAAATGAAAATGAAAATATCCTCTATGCGTTGTCAGACAAAGGCTTTTTATATCATTTTGATATAAAAATAAAAAACAACCAAATAAAGAGCTTAAACATAAAAAAAGCGTTGCCATTACAAGATAAAAAGTACAAAAAACTCAAAGGTAACGAACGAGATTCTGAAGGTTTGGTGGTCGTGGGAGACTCTTTATATATCTCTTTTGAGCGTAAACACAGAGTTGGACTCTTTACATCAGAAGGGGTACAAATAGATAAAGTAAAGATTCACAAAGATTTAAAAGATAAAGACCTCTTCAGAGATTCGAATAAAGGCTTTGAAGCTGTCGCGCTGAGTGAGCTGTATGGTATTGTAACAGCTCCCGAAGAGCCTCTCAGAGGTAAAAACAAGCACCACACACTCTATGCCAAAAACCAAACATGGAAATTTAAAGCTTCAGGAAGCATCACTGCATTAGAGTTTATAGATAACCATGCAATTTTAGTCCTTGAAAGAGCATTTGACAAATCTACTTTGCAACTCGTCATCACTTTGAGTAAAGTTTATTTGGATAGATGTGACCAAGATATATGCCAACAAAAAATCTTAGCACAACTCGATAGCAACAAAGGTTGGATGGTTGATAATTTCGAAGGTTTGACAAAAGTCTCTGAAAATAAATATCTTATGGTTAGTGATGACAATGGGAACAGATTTCAAAAAACACTTTTAGTGCTCTTTGAAATTTTGGATTAGTTGATACTATTTTTTATGATTTTTGCAAGCTCGCAACACTGAGCTATTTTCTGTTGATAACTCAAATCTTCTCTTAAAAGTATCTCCACAAAAGCGCTCCCTACAATAACGCCATCAGCGCCATGCGCTTTGTCTTTAGCGGTTTTTGCATTGACACCAAAACCGACAAATACCGGAGTTTGAGAATACTTTTTGATGGAATGTATAAATGGTTGCAAATCTTCACTCACTCCTGAGCCTGTTATCCCCGTGTAGGCGACCATGTAGATAAATTTTTTGGCATCTGTTGCTATCTCTTTAATTCTCTCTTGCGTGTCTGTTGGCGCAACAAAACAAATATTGTTCACCCCATTTGTATCAAACAAATCTTTAAATGCAAGTGTCTCTTCATAAGGCAAATCGGGGATAATAAGCCCGCTTACGCCAAGTTCTTTTGCAAGGGGGATTAATTTGTTCATATCTTGCTGATAAAAAGTATTGAAATAACCCATCCATAAAGTATCTACTTTAGGGGCGATTTCTTTTGAAATTTCTAACAGATGCTTAAATTTAAAACCAAGTTCCAATGATTTATGGTTTGCTTTTTCTATTAAAGGTCCATCTGCTACAGGGTCAGAAAAAGGGACTCCAAGTTCGAGTGAGTCGACACCGCTTTGACCAAGAGCAAGCCCTAAATCTATCGTAAAGGATTTTTCTGGATATCCAGAAGTTATGTAAGCTACTAATTTTTTCAATTATTTTTCCAAGTAAGGTATTTTCAGTAACGTGTATCGTATTTTCGAGAGTTCTTTGTCAAGCTTTAAATCCTCTTGCCATACAGCAAACATATCGCTTACTAAAAGCAACCATGTCACAGTTTCCTCTGAAATAGGAGTATGCATCGATCGGAGAATTTCAAGCTCATCTTCTACAAACGCAGAGAGTTTTGCCATCGGTGTGATTTTTAAAAATCCTGAAGCCGATTTTATATTGTGAAATACACGAAAAAGTTCGTTGACACTCCTTTCATATAACTCAGGTTTTGTCAAATCAAGAATCATAACTTCCATACTCTCAACCATCATGGAGTAATGATCTAAAAATTCATCCACGATTTCAAAGTCAAAGTTTGCATCTAACTCACTTCTTATGCCCATAAAATAATTCTCCTGCATGACCTAGATTATAGCAATATTTAGTTAAAATTCTTTTTATTAAATCAAAAAGAGTTTCTCAAATGAATAAAAAAATGACGCTATCTTCTATCAAAAAAACCAAAGGGGTGCGACCTTTGGTGATGATAACTGCTTATGATGCTCTCTTTGCGAGACTTTTAGAGACAAGTGCTGACATCATTTTAGTCGGCGATAGTCTTAACATGAGCTTTGCAGGCAAAAGCGATACGTTAAGTGCAACACTAGAACAGATGATATACCATACAAATGCTGTCTGCATGGGTGCAAAAGAGAGTTTTATAATCTGCGATATGCCCTTTGGAACATATACAAACAAGGAAGATGCGTTGCGAAATTCTATGAGAGTTTTTCAAGAGACCCTAGCCGATAGCGTTAAAATAGAAGGGGGAGAGGAGCGAGCACCTATCATTTCCTATCTTACAAAAAATGGCATTGCCGTTTGTGGTCATATTGGCTTGTTGCCACAGTCTGTTCGGAGCGAGGGCGGTTACAAAGTTAAAGGAAAAACGCAAGAAGAAAAACTCCAACTCATCAAAGATGCGCAAGCGATAGAATCAGCGGGAGCATTTTGTATGGTTGTCGAAGGGGTCAAAGCAGATGTTGCAAAAGAGATTGCCTCATGTGTAAGTATTCCCGTCATAGGTATCGGTGCTGGAGCAGATGTAGATGGACAAGTTCTTGTTTTTTCCGATATGCTCGGGCTTTTTGAGGAGTTTACCCCAAAATTTGTCAAAAAATATATTGACGGAGCACGTTTGGTAAAAGATGCTCTGAAAAACTATGCCGATGAAGTCCACAACAAAGAGTTTCCTCAAGAAATTCACACGTATTAAACAGGCTTAAGCGATGAACAGAATAGTAGAAATTGAAACTTTTAACGCAGATGAAGAGAGAGTCGAGGTTTCACTTCGTCCTGATGCTTGGTGCGAGTATATTGGACAAGAGCAAATTAAAAAAAATCTTGGTGTTTTTATAGAAGCAAGCAAAAAAAGAGGTGAAGCACTTGACCACGTTCTTTTTTTTGGACCTCCTGGACTTGGAAAAACGACACTCGCTCTCATCATTGCAAATGAGATGAACGCAAACATAAAAGTAACCGCCGCTCCTATGATAGAAAAAAGTGGTGATTTAGCAGCACTTCTTACAAACTTAGAAGAGGGTGACATCCTTTTTATAGATGAGATTCACCGCCTCTCGCCTGCCGTTGAAGAGATACTTTACTCCTCTATGGAAGACTTTAGAATCGATATCATTATAGGAAGTGGTCCCGCAGCGCAAACTGTTAAAATCGACCTTCCGCGTTTTACTCTCATTGGTGCAACAACGCGCGCAGGCATGCTCTCAAATCCACTGAGAGATAGGTTTGGGATGAGTTTTCGAATGCAGTTTTATACGCCCCAAGAGCTAGCAAAAATTATCGCGCAGGCTTCAAACAAACTCAGTAAAGAGATTCTTCATGAGGCGTGTATGGAGATAGCCAAAAGAAGCAGAGGGACACCCCGAATTGCGTTACGTCTCCTTCGTCGCGTACGAGATTTTGCAGATGTTGCGCAAGAGAAAGATATAGGGCATACAAGAACAAAATATGCATTAAATGAGTTAGGGATAAACTCTCATGGTTTTGATGAGATGGATTTGCGCCTTTTGCGCCTTTTGGCCTCAAACAACACAAGAGCTATGGGTTTAAGCACCATTGCTGCGGCCCTTAGTGAAGATGAGGGAACGGTTGAAGATGTCCTTGAGCCTTACTTAATAGCAAACGGATATCTTGAGCGAACAGCAAAAGGCAGAAGAGCAACCCGCGCAACATATGAAGTTTTAAATTTAACACCACCGACAGAAGAAGGGACACTTTTCTCATGAAACCACAATATTTCGTAGGCATTCTTTTTGCCACTTCACTTTATTGGATGTATCTTTTGTATACTCCATTTTTACTTGGTATCACCATCGCTGCACTTTTAGCCATTTCAACAGCAAATATACAGAATTTTTTTGAAAAAATTTACGGCTCAAAATTTTTAGCGGCTCTGAGTTCAAGTTTTTTGCTTGCTATCTTATTTTTCGTACCCCTTGGGTATTTTTTAGCAACATTAAGTATCAGGCTCGATAGCTTGGAGCCTCATACGCTTGAAAATATTGAGATTTTAGTGAAAAACTTTATCGAAAATCCACCAGAGTATTTGATATTTTTAAAGCCTTATGTTGACATTGCCATTAAAGATATCAACATGAGCTCGCTTGCAAACAATGCACTCTCTTTAACTGGAATCATAGGAACTTTTAGTGCGGGGTATCTCAAAAATGCTTTTTTAGTCATCATTTTTTATTTTTTTGCGCAGTATAACGGGGCATTTGTTGTAGAGTTGCTCAAGCGCGTTTTGCAAATGTCGGTGGATGAGACGACGACACTTGTCAAGGAGCTCTCTTCTGTCATGAGCGTTGTGTTTTACTCTATCATCGCAAATGCAATGTTTCAGGGAGTTCTTTTTGGGGTGGCGATTTCATTTATCGGTTATAATGGTTTGCTTTTTGGCATCATGTACAGTTTTGCCTCTTTGATTCCCGTAGTTGGGGGCGTCATGATGTGGTTGCCATTTATGCTGTATGAGTTCTCTTTAGGTCATGATTCCAATGCAATTTTCATAGCTGCGTACTCTATCATGGCAATTTCTGTTATCGCTGATACATTTTTAAAGCCTTTGATTATCAAAGAGATAAACAAAAGACTTTTAAAAGAGGATGACGCGAGGATGAATGAGCTTGTGATTTTCTTCGCAATTTTAGCAGGACTCACAACATTTGGTTTTTGGGGGATGATACTTGGACCTGCTATTACAGCATTTTTCCTCACAATTTTAAAACTATTTGAGGCTCGAACAAAAGAGTGTGAAATGAGAGATTCTTAGGATTTATAAATCTCTGGATAGTCATCCTTAAATCTTCTATGGAGCCAAAACCAAGGCTCTGGTTCTTTTAAAATCTCGTCTGAAAGCCATTTTGTCTGCATTTGAGTTGAAACTAAAATGTCATGTGCTTCATCCTCTGTTTTTGGCGCAATGATCTCTTCGCCAAAACGAATCACGTAGTGTTCATCATCTTTTGTATGAATAAGTGCTGGAAGAAGTGCTGCATTAAATTTTCTTGCCAGATATGCAGTGGTTTTTATTTGACTAGTTGGATGATTTAAAAACTCCACACTCACCGCCTCTTTTTTGTTCACATTGGTGTCTATAAGTATCGCCATTGCACCACCTGAGCGCATTTGAGCAATCATCGCTCTTGTCGCTCCGCGTCTCTCAACATAGGTCATTCTCCACTTGGCACGCGCGCTTAAGAGATACTCTTCAAAATATCTGTTTTTCATGTGTTTGTAAACAATCATGAGCGGTTCAAATTTCGCACTCACCATGCTGCCCGCGAACTCCCAAGCTCCATAATGACCTGTAACTATGATAATAGGTCTTTTTTCTTGTTGCGCTTTTATGAGCACTTCTTCGTTTTCAAAAGTCACTTTTTTTGCTATTTCCTCGACGCTGTAGTACCGACTTTCCATGGTATGCAAAAAATTTAAAAGCAACAATTTGAAAGAGTATTTTGTCGTTCGCACAACAAACGCTTCATCTACATTTGCACCGTAAACAAATTTTAAATTGTCTCTGACTACTTTTTTATATCTTTTGCTCAGCAAGTAGGCAAGCTTTCCAAGCCCTATAAAAATCGCGCGTCTGAGCCTTCTTGGCAAAATCATTAAAAATTTTTCTAGCACTAAAAAAAGGGTAAATCCAATCATGGTAAAAGTTCCTTTGCTTGCATGAGAATCTCCTGGACTTGTATCTCTTTTATAGAAAAATCATTTTTATTTATTTTATGGATGTCTACTTTTGAGGGTGATTTTATGGCTCTATTTTTGGGTGTCTCATACATCATTCTGCTGGTTGTCGGACCAAAAAGTGTGATGGAGGGAATATTTTGCGCCCACGCCATATGTGTGGGTCCTGTGTCCCCTCCGATGAGTAAATCAACACTTGAGATAAGGTCAACAAGTTCGCTCAAAGAGAGCTTGGGAGCAAGCGTAGCATGAGAAGAGTTTTCACAAATCCACATGGCAGACTCTTTTTCAGCTTCACCTCCCCAAATGATAATGCAGTTTTCTCCAAGTGCGTCGCAAAGAGCGGCGTATTTCTCTTTAGGATACTTTTTAGACTCCCATGAAGCACCGATAACGAGGGCGATGTTTTTTTGAACTTTTGCCATGACCGCCGCACTCTTTGGACCAAGCTTGGAGTGAGTAAAAATAGGCTCTTTATTTAAAAGCATCGCGTCAGTTATCACAAATCCCAAGGCATCACAAACCACCAACGCATTTCGTTTTACTATATTTTCCTCATAGGCAATATGGGATGTGGTTTTGTAAAAATAGGATGCAAAACCCTCTCGTGCAGAGTTTTTGTCAAAGCCATGTAAATTTTTGCCAATAAGTCTTGAGACGATAGCAGATTTTATAAGCCCCTGAATATCGACAATCACATCAAACTCACCCAAAGAGCGCAGATACAAAATAGTCTCTTTTAAAAGTGAAAAGCTTTTTTGAGTTTTAAGCTTTTTAAGATTCAGCGTATGGACAGCATGAACAAAAGGATGATTTTGTAAAAGCGGAGCAAAGACTTCTTCGGTAATCCACTCTATCTTGGCAAGAGGAAACTCTTTATGTAAAAACTGCAAAACCACAGCAGAGTTTACAATATCGCCAAGAGCCGAGAGCCGAACAAGTGCTATACGTTTTATATCTTTTTTCATGGCGAAAATTATAGCTAATTTACATACTTTAAAGAAAAATAAACGATAGACTTTTAACTAACTTGTATATCTAAAATTGTATATATTGATTTTAGATATAATCACACGAATTTTTACTAAGGAGAGCCAAAAATGACACCATCAGATATACAAGATTTTTCGCAAGGCCGTACAAAGGCAAGAGCCTATTTTTGTTACTTATTTTCTAAAAATATACCAAATAGACTCCCATCTATAACCCAAGAGATGGTTATGCCTCGTCTTTTAAAAATTAAAGGTGATTTGGAAAATTGTGAAGGTGTGTATCTTTTAGATCACAAAGGGGTTCAAGTAACGCCAACCTTTACTGCCACGAAACAAATAGACTCTGATGCTGGGAAAATTAGAGCTGACAGAGCTTACTATTACCGTGCTGTGCGAGAAGGTAGATGTACCATTACAGACCCGTATCCATCTCTTATAACGGGTGACTTGAGTGTAACGGCGTCGCAGCCAATTTATTGTGAAACGGGAGAGCTAAAATTTGTAGCTTGTTTAGATATGCCTTTTGGGGATGTTCTTAAAATATCTCATCTCAATACTTTTGACACTTTTTTTGGTAACTTTTTTAAATACTCTTATGGAATTTTCGCTTTTGCCCTTATAGCAGTTGCTTTATTATTGTTTTTAAAAGGGATGCAAAGTTTTTTCACTTATGAAATTACTTTGTCTCATTTTGAAGCAAAAAATGTTTTTGAAGCAACGATTTTAATCACTCTCGCACTCGCCATATTCGATTTGGCTAAAACCCTCATTGAAGAGGAGATTATGGGACGACACAAAGAGCACAATGTTTCAGGTCCGCATAAAACAATGGTACGATTTCTAGGCTCTATTATTATTGCTTTATCGATTGAGGCGTTGATGCTGGTTTTCAAATTTGCTATTACAGACCCTGAAAAATTGATGTATGCCATGTATATAGTTGGTGGGGTCTCTGGCCTTCTTGTGGGACTTGCAATTTATATCAAATTTACAAATTTAAAGATTTTTGAATGATAGCAATCGTTGACTACAACATGGGCAATTTGGCAAGTGTTCAAAATGCTTTTGCTAAGTTAGGGCAAGCAACAGTTGTGGAGAGCGACCCTGCAAAGTTTCAAAATTATGACAAACTCCTTCTCCCTGGAGTCGGTGCTTTTGGTGATGCGATGGAGCATTTAAAAGAGCGCGATATGATAGAACCTCTCAAGGAGTTCGCAAAAAATGGAAAATACATGCTTGGCATTTGCTTAGGAATGCAACTCCTTTTTGAGAGTAGCGAAGAGTTTGGACATCATGAAGGGCTAGGTCTTATCAAAGGCAAAGTAGTTGCATTTGACACTTCAAAATTTCAAGAGCCACTCAAAGTGCCACATATGGGGTGGAACAAAATGTTCATAAAGGAACATCCACTTTTTAAGGGTCTTAACGAAGGGGATTATTTATATTTTGTCCACTCCTATCATGCCCTTTGTGCGCATGAAAAAGATATCATTGGAACAACAGAATATGGCTATAGTTTCGCCTCTGCTGTTGCATGTGCAAATGTCTTAGGCATTCAGCCTCACCCTGAAAAAAGCCATAATAACGGTTTGAAAATTTTAGAAAATTTTATAGGAATATAGATGACTTTATACCCAGCCATAGATTTAAAAGACGGCAAGGCGGTTCGCCTCACAAAAGGACTCATGGAGAGTGCAAAAATTTACTCAGATGAGCCTTGGAGTTTAGTAAAAAAGTTTGAGGAGATGGGTGCCAAATGGGTCCATATCGTTGATCTCAACGGCGCTTTTGCTGGTGAGCCAAAGAACTTGGAACAGATTATAAAAATCAGGCAAAACTGCAGTGTCAAACTTGAACTTGGTGGTGGCATTCGAGATGAAGAGACCATCAAAAAAATGTTAGCAATTGGCATAGATAGAATAATTCTTGGCTCAATAGCAGTTAAAAACCCTGAGTTTGTCAAAGAAATGGCATCAAAATATCCCATAGCAGTTGGCATTGATGCCATTAATGGCTATGTAGCAGTTGAGGGTTGGGGTGAAGTGAGTACCATGAAAGCTACTGATTTAGCACGTGCATTTGCCCATGCAGGTGTTGAAGCCATCATCTGTACGGATGTTGGCAGAGATGGAACTTTAAGCGGTGTCAATGTTGATTTTACTCTTGATATTGCAAGAGCAAGCAACGTAGCTACTATTGCCAGCGGCGGGGTCAAAGATGAGAACGACATTTATGCACTTATGGAGACAAAAGAGATTGAGGGCGTCATTATTGGAAAAGCCTACTATGAGGGGACGTTAGACCTCGCAAAGATGTTTACACTCATAAATTAATAGTAAAATAAACAGAATTTAGATAACATAATGAGATAAATTTTGCAAAAATAAAAGGATTTTAATTTGAAATTACTTGTTGTTGATGATAGCTCTACAATGCGTCGAATTATTAAAAATACTTTGGCTCGTTTAGGGTATAAAGATATTTTAGAAGGGGAAGACGGGCTTCAAGGTTGGGCAGCTATGGATGCGAACCCAGATATTGAGATGCTCATTACTGACTGGAATATGCCTGAGATGAATGGGCTTGAGTTAGTAAAAAAAGTTCGTGCTGATGCACGTTTTAAAGATTTACCGATTATTATGGTAACTACCGAGGGTGGAAAAGCTGAAGTTATTACAGCTCTAAAAGCTGGCGTCAACAATTATATTGTGAAACCTTTTACTCCACAAGTTTTGAAAGAAAAACTCGGTGCTGTAATGGGTGTTGCGGAGTAATGTTAGAGAGCTATTATGAGCTAGTTGTTAAAATCTCTTCTCATAACTCACTCTACTTAGACTTTCTAAGCGATACCCTTCCCATAGGATTTGAAGAGTTTGATGGTGGATTTATCATCAGAAGTGAAGAGAATCTTGATACGATTGTTTGGGGATTAGAGCAGTTTACAGAGGCTTTGCAAAAGGCTTTAGGTGAGACAATCGAAATTGAATGTCAACAAACTAAACATAAAAACAGTGACTGGGTTGCACTTTACCAAAAAAGCATTCAACCTCTGCAGATAGATAAATTTTATATTCACCCAACTTGGGATGAACCTAACTTAGAACTCATCAATATAGCTATAAATCCAGCTTTAGCTTTTGGAACTGGACACCATCCCACAACTGCAGCATCACTCAAAGCTATAAGTAAGTACGTAAAACCTCGGCATGAGATGATCGATGTTGGGTGTGGCAGCGGGATACTTGGCATAGGAGCTCTCAAAATGGGAGCGATTGTCGATGCATGTGATACAGATGAAATTTCAGTTGAAAATACAAAAGAAAATGCCGTGCTCAATGGAGTAACATTTTCAAATTTATGGCAAGGTTCATGTTCTGCGAGCGACAAAAAATATGATGTTGTTGTAGCAAATATTGTAGCCGATGTCTTAACTTTTATAGCAAAAGAGTTAAAAAATGCGCTCAAACATCAGGGTATTTTAATTTTATCAGGTATTTTAGATAAACATGAAAAAAAAGTTTTAGGTTTTTATAAAGAGTTAGAACTCTTAGAACGAATTGTTGAAGATGAGTGGGTGACCCTCATTTTACAAAAAAGATAAAAGGCTCAAAAATGGCAAATTTAGAACAAAATAACAAAAAGAATGATAATAATTTTTTCAATAACAACCCCCTTATAACATTTGCAATTTTTTCGGTTGTCATAATAGTATTATTTAAAGTATTTATCGGTGATAGCGGAAATATTGAAGGCTCTACCAATACCGCAAGAACAAAACAGATTAGTTACTCTGAGCTTAAAACTTTAGTAGCTTCAAAGAGTGTAGATAAAGTTGAAATCGGTCAAAGTTATATCAAAGCCTCAGGAACTGATGGCAAAACATACACAACAAGAATAGTTCCAGGTGATGCTAATTTAGTACAAGAGCTGGACAAAAAAGGGATTGAATACTCTGGATTTAGTGAAACAAACTGGTTTACAGAGATGTTTGGTTGGCTCTTGCCATTTTTAATGATTATTGGTATTTGGATGTTTTTTGCGGGGAGAATGCAAAAAAGTATGGGTGGTGGTATTTTGGGTATTGGAAGTTCCAAAAAAATGGTTAACTCTGAAAAACCTAAGACAAAATTTGATGATGTAGCAGGAGTCGAAGAGGCAAAAGAAGAAGTTCAAGAGATTGTTGACTTTTTAAAATATCCTGCTCGTTATGTTGAAATCGGTGCGAAAATTCCAAAAGGAGTCCTCCTTGTTGGCTCTCCAGGGACAGGGAAAACACTCTTAGCAAAAGCAGTTGCAGGAGAAGCTGATGTCCCTTTTTTCTCCGTAAGTGGTTCTAGTTTTATTGAAATGTTTGTCGGTGTCGGTGCCGCGCGGGTTCGAGATTTGTTTGAACAAGCAAAAAAAGATGCACCAAGCATCATCTTTATAGATGAGATAGACGCTATTGGTAAAAGCCGTGCTGCAGGTGGCATGATGGGGGGAAATGATGAGCGAGAACAAACACTTAACCAACTTCTTGCCGAGATGGATGGTTTTGGAACAGATACCCCTATTATTATTTTAGCAGCGACAAATAGACCTGAAATCTTAGATCAAGCGCTTTTGCGTCCTGGTCGTTTTGACAGACAAGTTCTTGTTGATAAACCCGATTTTGAGGGACGTGTAAAAATTTTAAAAGTGCACATGCGTGATGTGAAAATAGATGCTGATGTGGAGATAGAAGAGATAGCGAGGTTAACCGCGGGATTAGCAGGGGCAGATTTGGCAAATGTTATCAACGAAGCAGCGCTTTTAGCTGGTCGAAAAAGTCAAAAAACTGTCACACAAAAAGATCTTTTTGAATCAGTTGAGCGGGCTATTGCTGGACTAGCAAAAAAATCTCGCCGCATCAATCCTAAAGAGAAAAAAATCGTTGCCTACCATGAAAGTGGGCATGCACTTATGGCTGAGACGACTGTGGGTGCAAAAAAAGTATCAAAAGTCTCTATCGTCCCTCGCGGACTTGCTGCTCTTGGATACACACTCAACAAGCCTGAAGAGAATAAATTTATGATGCAAATGCATGAGATGTGGGCAGAAGTAGATGTTCTTCTTGGCGGTCGTGCGGCAGAAAAGGTCTTTATAGGGGAGATTTCAACAGGGGCAGGAAATGATTTAGAGCGTGCGACTGATATCATCAAGTCAATGGTACAAACCTATGGCATGAGTGATGTAGCTGGCTTGATGGTTTTAGAAAAAAGCAGACACTCATTCATTGGCGGCGGCATGCAAGCTACTCGTGAATACAGTGATAAAATGGCAGAAAATATGGATGAATTTATCAAAACATCACTCTCTGAACGTTATGTCAAAGTCCTCCAAAGGCTTGAAGAGTATCGAGATGCCATCGAAGAAATCGTTGCCCTACTTTATAAAAAAGAGAACATTACTGGCGAAGAGGTAAGAAATATCATCATAAATTTTGAAAAAGAAAATGGTCTTGATTCTAAAGTCACAGAGGTGCATGATTCCATAAGTCAAGAGTTGGAGGAAGATGCCGCTATGGCTAAAATCTCTCAAGAAAAATCCAAAAATATCCATGAGAATAATGATGAAAAGTAATCTTTTTCCTATTGCAAAAGAGGGGTGGAGATATATCGCATACAGTGCCTTGGCGTATCTTATTTTTTCGATACTCGGTATAGGTTTTGGACAGATTATCTCTTTTGTTTTGTTTTTTGTATTTGTAGCACTTTATAGAAATCCTGAAAGAGAAATGCCCTCATTTGAAGAGTTTAGTGTTTTAAGTCCTGTAGATGGTGTGGTTATCTCCATTGAAGAGTTGGATGATCAAGAATATGCATACAAAATTGAAATAGACAGCACCTATTTCAATACAGCCATTTTGCGCGCTCCTATGAGTGCTACAATCCAAAAAATTGCTATAAAACGAGGGGCAAAACTTCCAAAAGAGAACCCTCTTTTTGAAAAATTAAATGAGCAATGCGAGATGATTTTTGAAGATAAAAATCTCAATAAACTCAAGCTTATTCATAGACTCAAGCAGGGTTTTGATGCTTTAAATATTTATGCAGCACCTTTACAAAATATCGCTCAAGGGCGCAGATATGGTGTTATGGTCAATGGAGTCACTACTCTTTGTCTTGCGCAAAATTTTAGACTGAGTATTAATGTCGGTAGTGAGCTTGTAGCTTCTGAGACGCTTATAGGCTATTTTTCTAAAAAATGAGATCCAAGCCCACGAACTTTATCTATATACTTCCAAATCTCTTTACCGCTGCGTCAATATTTTCAGGGGTATTTAGTATGATAAGTTCGGTCCATGGAGAGTTTATTCAAGCCGCATGGTTAATAATGCTAGCACTCATTTTTGATGGGTTGGATGGACGCATTGCAAGGCTTACAAATACATGTTCCAAATTTGGAGTAGAGTTTGACTCTTTGGCAGATATAGTCGCTTTTGGTGTGGCTCCAACACTTTTGATGTACCTTTTTGTAGGAGATGAATTTGGACGTTTTGGCATCGTCGCCTCTGCTTTGTTTGTCATATTTGGAGCCATACGGCTTGCTAGATTTAACGTCATGACTACCAGCACGGAACCCTCTGTTTTTATAGGCGTCCCTATTCCTACCGCTGCAGTTGTTATCTCCCTTCTCGTTCTTTTGTTTGAAAAATACTCTTTACATGATAAATATGGTGTCATTATCATCGTGATATCAATTTTTATATCACTTTTAATGGTAAGTAATATTCGCTATCCAAGCTTTAAAAAAATTGACTATTCGCCTAAGAGTGTCATGAAGCTTTTTATGGGTATTTTAGTTTTAGCGCTCGTGATATTTATGTTTCCTATAGAGGGATTTTCTGCTCTTTTTCTTCTCTACATACTCTATGGACCCCTAAGAGTCCTCATGCTGTTTCCAAAATATTTGGCAAAAAAAGGGAAGCAGTAACAAAAAATAAGGTTACATCCTATTGTTTTAAATGTTGTTTTTCAAAGAGTAATTTATTTGTATCAATCTCAAAATTGAAAAATTCAGAAGTAAACCCATTATCTCCAACTTTTGTAAATTGTATTGATGCCCCTTCATTATTACTTACCTCCATATACAAGAGTCCCAATGCATAGCGACTCTCTAAAAAATTGGTATCTTTCATTTTAGATAATTCAAATAGAGCAATTGCATTATCATGGTGTCCTGCTCCAATTGAAGCGACGCCACCATGAAAAAGTGTCTGCGCATCTCTGACTTTCAACTCATCAATAAGTTGGTTGTAGAGGGTATAAGACTCTTCAAAAGCTTTATCATAGAGACAAGCAAGAGCCAATGCACTTGTTAACTCATAAACAGGCTCTTGCGTGGCTTCTAAAACTTTTTTTAGTTGCTCTCTTAAAAAGTAAAGCTGTCCTGTAATAAGGTTTTGTTGTATGTATAAATATCGCGTGATATTGGGACCAAAATACAAGTCATCAAAGTGAAATGTTTGTAATTTAAGATATGTCATGACCTCTGAAGCGTAGTCAAGCGGTTTGGAGTGAGCAAAACGGGCATCAATATACATGAGGTGTGGCAAAATATCATGCGGCAACAATACAATAAGACTTTGAGAAGCTTTTTCTGCAATATCGAGCTTGTTTAAACTTGTTGCTATGATGACATTGAGGGCTAAATAAAGTGGCCTTAGTTTGTAATCTTTCTCAAGCCAATCTGATGTTGCAAGAAGGTTTTTTTGACTATATTCAAAAAGTGTTTTATATAAATCTATCGTTTCGCTCTCTGCTTCTTCCATAATAGAATCTTTTACAAGGGATTGAAGTTTTGGATTTTCTTTGTTGATAAGCTGCCCTGTCATGATGGCATAAACACCCGATAAATAGTTCTTTGCATCAAGATTATAAGAGCGTACAAAGTGGTCATGTGCTTGAATCATATTTCCCATTTGAGCATAAGTGAGTGCAAGGTTATAGTGCAATATGGAGTGTTTTGGCTGTATTTTGACTAATTGTTGCAAATCATAATTTGCTTCTCTGATTTTAAAAGAGAGTGCTTTTTTAATCGCTTGAATTATCCCTTTGTTCGAACTTGAAGAGGAGGCACTCTTTTTGAGATACTCCTCTGCTGTGTCAATGTTGTCTATAAAAATATTCGCCGTCCCTTTTTTGATATCGTCAATAGTTTGCTGCGCATTAAACATTTTATAAGGGGAAAAATAAAATATTTTTTGATAATTTAAGAGTCTGCTCTCTTTCATACTTTTTCTATAACGATTTTGTGCCTGTTTTGGTTCAAAAAGCGAATCTTTTATCATGACTTTTATAGGGTAATGTTTATAAACTTCTTC
>DJAA01000043.1:37132-49623 GCA_002428085.1 Sulfurimonas sp. UBA6014
TTTGTATGGCGTTTTGCAAATGTTTTTTTGCAAGAGTCAAGTCACCGATATTAGCATACAAAAGACCCAAACTAAAGGCATCTGAGCCTATAAAATCTTTTTCCATTGACGCTATCGCATCTTGATTGTTGCTAAAGAGTGCGTTAATTTTTGCACTCAAATGCTTTTGTGTATCGGCATATTCACCCGACGTAGGATTTTTAAGAGCACTTAAGGCTTCAAAATAATTGCCCTTATAATAATTTATCAATGCATAATAGTACGAGTAAAGGGGTGAATTTATCTCTTTTGGAAGATAAGCATATGCCAATTCTATGTAATAATCAAAACTTTTTGAATCCTTTAAATGCAAACTACAAACTGCTGCATTTATGGCACTTACACATCTTTTTTCATCATTTAATATCGCTTTTTTGAATGTTTCAAGAGCAGTTTCATACTGAGCATTTTTGAGTTGCGCAACACCAAGATTGTAGACAGAAATCGCTTCGCTATAAATAGCGATTTTTTCGTATAAATGGAGTGCTTCTTCTTTGGAGCCGTTTGAATAGAGATAATTTGCCTTTGTAATCATGGCTTCTAACTTACTTGGCTCTATAACCTCTTTTGGTTTTTCACTCCAGTTTTCATCCTCAAACTCCACTAATGCGGGCTCAACTTCTGGCTTAGATTTCATCAAGAGTAGGACAATAATAATGATAACAAGAACCACAGCAATCCCTAAAGCACCAAAGAGAAGTATTTTTTTCTTTTTCTCTTGAGCCTGTTTTTGAGATGCCTCTTTTTGAGAATCAGCACTTTCAAAACTAGACGCATCACTCTCTTCAATGATGATTATATCTTCTGCTGATTCAGCCATTTTAGCCCTTATATAAGTACCGTATTTAGCCATTTTAAAGCAATAAAAGTACCAAAAATAGTTATACTATTGTATCACAGATGAAGAGCGTATGTATGATAAAAATATATGCGAAAAAGGGCAATTATGCAAACGAGTTATAAAAGAATCGATGCACATCTCTCAAGTCTAGGGTACTGCTCAAGAAGCCAAGCAAAAAATTTTTTAAAAATATTTCGCGTCCGCGTCAATGGAGTGCAAGTTTTTGACACAAATATGAAAGTCTATCATGACGATATTACCGTAAATGAAGAAGCACTTGACCCTGAATCTTTAACGATTTTAATGCATAAACCAAAAGGGGTTATTTGCTCTCATGAGGATGCGGGAGTACTTATATACTCACTTTTGCCACAGCGCTATACTCAAAGAAATCCTCAACTTTCTACCGTAGGCAGACTCGATGCGGACACAACTGGAGCCATCTTACTGACAGACGACGGCGCACTTAACCACCGCCTTACATCGCCTAAGAGCGACATTGTAAAACTTTACGAAGTGACACTTGCGCAGCTTTTAAGAGGGGACGAAGGGGAAATTTTTGCAAGTGGGACCTTACTTTTAAAGGGTGAAAAAAAACCGCTCTTAGCCGCAAAGATGAAAATTGTAACACAAACTTTGGTTCATCTTGAGATTAACGAGGGAAAATACCATCAGGTAAAGAGGATGTTTGCGGCCGTGGGAAACAAAGTCATAGCCCTTCATAGAGTGAGTTTTGCAGAGTATAGTGTTGCGAATCTTCTCCCAGGGGAGTATAAAATTCTTTAACTGATGCTACACACTAAAACGAACACGTCTGTTTTAGTTGCAGGGACACAAAGCAGCTACAACCCCATGTAGCTACGAAAACAAGCGAAGTGCTTTTCGCAAAGCGAAAATGTTTCTTTAGTAAAACAAAGTTTTTCGAGAATTTCGTGGTATTTTACGCATTTTTTATCAAAACTGCTCTAATGCAAATAAGGCTCTAAAACCTTAGGAATCGTGATACTTCCATCTTCATTTTGAAAATTTTCCATGATGGCAACCAAGGTTCTTCCAACTGCCAAAGAAGAGCCGTTGAGTGTGTGGACAAAACTATTTTTCTTCTCATCTTTAAAACGAATTTTTGCGCGGCGTGCTTGAAATTCTCTTGTATTTGATATGGAAGAAATTTCTCTATAGGTATTTTGTCCAGGGAGCCACACTTCGATATCTACCGTTTTTGCAGCGCCAAAACCTAAATCGCCTGTACATAAAGTAACAAGGCGGTGGGGAAGCTCAAGTGCGCTGAGTAAATCAGAAGCACAAGTCACCATGGTCTCAAACATAAAATCGCTCTCTTGGGGTGTTGTGATGGCGACGAGTTCTACTTTATGAAATTGATGTTGTCGTATCATACCGCGAGTATCGCGTCCTGCAGCTCCTGCTTCTTTTCTAAAACATGAAGTATAGGCTGTCATTTTTTTAGGAAGCTCTTGGACTGAGAGTATCTCATCTTGATACAGGTTTGTGAGCGGAACCTCGGCGGTTGGAATCAAAAATAACTCCTGCCCTTCTACTTTATATAAATCGTCTTCAAATTTTGGAAGCTGTCCTGTCCCTTCAAGTGCGGCACGATTGACAAGTGCGGGAACACTTACCTCTTCAAAACCACGCGTAGAGTTGAAACTGAGCATAAAGTTTATAAGTGCACGCTCAAGTTTAGCACCCATTCCAAAAGAGACGCTAAAGCGACTTGTGGCAAGTTTTACCCCTCGCTCAAAGTCAATCCAGCCATTTTTTTCTGCGAGTTCCCAGTGTTCTTTTGGAGTGAAGGAAAACTCTTTTGGCGTTAACACTTTTTTTATCTCGACGTTGTCATGCTCGTCTTTTCCCTCTGGAACATCATCATCTGGAATATTTGGCACCGCCATGGCAAGGCTCTCAAGCGCTTCTTGTGCGACTCTTTGCATTTCAAGGGCTTCGTTGATTTTACTCTTGTTCTCATCGACTTTTTGTTTAAGCTCTGTGACATCCTTTTTCTCACGCATAAGCTGACCAAACTCTTTGCTCATGCTGTTTTGTGCGGCTTGGAGCGTTTCAAAATTTGCTTTAGCGATTTTTAATGCATCATTGTTATTTTTCAAATTTTCTAAAAGTACAGAATCGACACCTTTTCGCATAAGCTTTTTACTTGTCTGCTCGAAATCGTTTTGGAGGAGTTTTAAATCAATCATTTTTTTCCTTTTTATATCAATATATCTTTTGCTATTTGAAACTGGTTTGCCGTCATGAGATGAATTTTTGGATGGAAGGCTTTGATGTCATCGAAGAGTTTTTTGCTGAGTTCAAACCCTACTTTATACTCTTCTTCCGCCCCTTTTTCATTCGCATTTCTTAAAGACTCCAGCCAATTATTGGGAACGTTAATGCCGGGAACATGCGCAGCTAAAAACTGAGCGGTGCGGAGCTTTGTGATGGGAAAAATCCCTAAAATAAGTTCAGCTTCTCTGTGTTCAGAACAACACTCTTTGTTCGCCGCTTCTTTGAGTTCTATGAGTCTTTTCGCATTTTCTAAATCATATACAGGCTGAGTGATAATGCCGCATGCTCCGTGTTTAATCTTTTTTTGCATCTTTTTTTGCAAAATTTTTGGGTTTTTTGCATACGCATTGACCACTGCAAAGGGAAATATCTCCTTAGGCTTTTGTGCCAATGGTTTTCCTGCATAGTTGATGCCGCTGTTAAAACAAGAGATGATATCTAACAACATGGAGCTGTCTGACTCAAAAACACCTTTTGTATGGGGTTGGTCTGAGATAGTTGCGGGGTCGCCTGTGAGGGCAAGAATGGCTCTTATGTCAACTTCGTTTGCGCCAAGCAAGTCAGACTGTAGAGCAATTTTGTTTCTATCTCGCATGCTCATTGTCGCTAAAACTGGCTTGTTAAAACGCTCTTGAAGCATCTTCGCAGCAAACAAAGCGTTGTATTTTAATTTTGCCAAAGGATTATCGGTCGTTGAAAATGCATCGACATATTTGTCAAGCTCAAGCATTTGTATCTTGTCAATAATGGGTGAAAAAACAGGCGAATGCCCTGGTGTTGTCTCTAAAGTAATGTACGTGCCATTTTTTAATTTATCGAGTAGTTTATCAAACAAAAAGAATCCTAATCCGCTATAATTTCGCCATTATAACAAAAGAGAGTATTTAATATGTTAAAACTTGCAGTATTTGATTTTGACTCTACGCTCATGGATGGCGAAACTATAGATTTCTTTGCCAAAGAGCTCGGCATCGGCGAAAAAGTTGCCCGCATAACTGAAGAAGCTATGTCTGGAAGACTTGATTTTTTTGAGTCCCTCCAGCAAAGAGTAGGACTTTTAAAAGGGCTTGACTACTCCGTTGTAGAGAAAATCAGCCACAATTTGCCCTACATGAATGGTGCCATAGAGACTATCGCGGAGCTCAAAAAGAGAGGGATGACCGTGGTGTGTTTTAGCGGAGGTTTTAGAACGGCAACAAGTTATGCGAAAAATATTCTGGGGTACGATGCAGATTTTTCAAATATTTTGCACGTCAAAGATGCAAAACTCACAGGTTTAGTCGGCGGGGATATGATGTTTAACTTTTCAAAAGGGGACATGCTCCTCAGACTTCAAAACTTACTTGGCGTAAATGAATCCCAAACTTTAGTGTGTGGAGATGGAGCAAATGATTTGTCGATGTTTGCTCATGCAGGGACGAGAGTCGCTTTTTGTGCCAAAGAGATTTTAAAAAAAGAAGCGAATATCATCGTTGAGACAAAAGACTTGACACAAATTTTAGAAAAATTATAGGAGAAAAATATGTTAGAAAATTCTATTTGGAGACAGTATAACCAAGAGAACAATTTTAGAGAAAAATTGAGTCTATTATGCAGTATAAGTGCACATGACCTTCTTGATGATGACAAAGAGTTATATGGAGTTTTAAAAGCAAAGTTTACAAAAAAAGAGCTCAAGCTTTTTGCAATGGACTCTGCAAACATGAGTGATGATGCCCTAAAGAGTGAATTTTCTCTTACTGATGAAGAGTTAAGTAAAGCTAAATTTAAACTCTATAAAAAATTTAAGCAAGACAAAACCAAACTTGCTTTTAAGAGAGTTTCTGCCAATGAAAAGGAAGATTTCTAAAAAAAAATTTATTGAGGCAACTTTTGTATTAATCTTCTATTTATCAAACAATGTGTAAACTAACAATACATTATCAAAAGGAAAAATGAATGAACAAAACAACTTCATTATTATTGGCTGCATTAGTAGCTGGGTCTCTGTTTTCAACGAGTGCAATGGCTGACGCTAAAAAAGGTCAAAAATTTTATCTTAAAAAGCTAAAAGTTTGTAAAGATGATGGCTTAAAAACAGGTGCAAATTTCGCAACAAAACATAAGCGTGACGAATGGGCGTCTATGAAAGAAAAAGGTGCTCTTTTAAATGAGTGGAAAACTATTTGTCCAAGCGGTGCTGACAAAATAGAAAAAATGAAAGAAGACGATATTCAAGATTTATATGATTTCGTTTGGCAGTATGCTTCAGATGGCGACGTCCCATCTTGCGGATAATTTGAGTCAAAGTAAATTCAGAAAAATCTGAATTTACTTTACATTATTTTGTAGCTCGCAAAACAATTTTAAATGTGACTCTTCGAGATTTGTCTCTATCTTCCCTCTCCTCAGACATCACTTTTTTCCTATAACTCAAACCGTTTCCTGAGAGTACTTTTGTTAGCCAAGTTTGTGTTGGTCGCTCTTGCTTTAAAAATAGATAACTCAGCGTTGCATACGAACGGTTCATTGAGAGTTTTGCATTTTTTAAGTAGCCATCTTTAAAATCTGCCCCACCCCATTCACTTGATGTATGCCCATTAATTTCTACAGTTTCTATAGCACTTTCATTTGCCTTTAAAAAAGGGATGAATTTTTTTGAAAATGTGTCTAAAAAACTTTTTTGTGTTGGAGTAAGCTCATATTTTCCGACTTCAAAATACAAAGAAACATCACTCAGCTGTAAACTTAAATCTTCTTTTAAGAGAAGTTTCTTTGCATCAATTTCTTTTTTAAAAATTTCTTGGAGTTCACCATAAAATTTGTTTATTTTAGTAGATTTTTGCGCGAGTGTGATGTCACGGTTGAGTTTTACTATCCACATGTTTGATTCTTGTGAATCCTCGTTTGTGTGTATCCCAACGGCGGCTGCTTGTAAATTGTGTAAAATTGTAACTGCATTAAAAGCATCATGATTTTCACCTCCATAATGCTCTTGAGCAAGGAGCGTCAACTCACTATTAAATAACATAACAAGCGCATCAGTGTTATAAGTATCTCGCACATTTCCAACGGCTATAAAATTGGAATTTGCATACTCTTTGATATCTTTAAGAACACTTGAGTACGTAGTTCGAATCTCTTTATCTAGGATAATATTTTTTTGAAGATCAAACTTCATGATTCTGATTTGCTCTTTATTGGCTCCATTTTTTTGGCTTAAAAGTGCCAGAAAATTATTATCTCTGAGTTTGATTATTTTATGAGGCGTTTGGATATCTTCTGATTTGAATTGTTTAAGCCAAATTTTGTCCCCATTTTCCCCTATTCGCATAATAGTAATGTCATGATTATTGCCATAACTTGTTGATCCTAAGATCACTAAAGAGCCATCTTTTGCCTCTACTGCGTCGATACCTTGGTCGTCATGCGCTGTACCATATTTTTTGCTCCAAAGTATCTCCCCATTTTTTGAAATCCTCGTCAAATAGATATCGTTTAACCCTAATCCTGTCTCAAAAAGTGGGTCAAGTGTATCCCTTGATGTGACAGATGAGCCAACAGCTAAAACATCACCGCCGTTTAAAAGTATCAGATTATTCATTTTATCATCATTTTTAGTACCAAACATTTTTGTAAAAATGATATTCCCTTCAGAATCAAGCTTATGGACGAGTAAAGAGCCATCAAGTGTATAACCGCCTACAAAATACCCATTTGAAGGAGTTTTCACTAAAGCAACCGCTTCATTAAATTGTGAAAGCTTTGCAGCTTTGTCTAAGTTTATACTTGCGGAGTCGTCTACTTTTACGATATGCATTTGCGAACCATGAGTTGCTGCAACACTTGAGAGATAATCAAAAGCGTTTGTGTACACTTCCTCTTTTTCTTGCAAGGAGACTCCTTGGTCTCGTGAGAAACCAACTGCACTTATTTGTCGGTCATAATCTTGTGTAACACTTAATAAAGCGTCATCAAAAGGCTTATCGATAATAATTGAAAAATCATTCGGTTTTGCTAAAAGCAAGGTTGCAAGGGATAAAAGAAGTGCAAAATATTTCATATTATATGACATTTACCAGACATTGCCCTGAGGCTGCTCTTTCTTTTTTGTCCAAGCATCTACCACTTTGTCAGTAGCTTCACCGATTTGCTTATACGTAACGATGTCATCGTCGCCACATTTTTTGTGATAGTAGCCCTGAAGGTCGTAATACTCTTCGCACTCGCTATAGTATTTTGCAGAGATTCCATGCTTATTGAAGCAGGCACTGAAAAAAAATGTAATGAAAATCAGAAAAATTATTTTTATCATACGTGTACAAAGCATTTATTATGCCTAAACTTTAAAACTCTCTTTGGTTTTGCAAAATTGTGTTAAAAAACACTCTTGGCACTTAGGATTTTTTGCAGTGCATATATAGCGACCAAAGAGCACCATCCCTTGGTGAAGCGCATGAAGGTTGTTTTTAAATTTTTTCACAAGCGTTGCTTCTGTTTTAAGTGCTGTTTTATCCTCACTCAAACCAAGTCTGTGAGAGACTCTAAAAACATGAGTATCAACCGCCATGAGGTTAGCACCCGTAAACTCTATCATGACAACATTGGCTGTTTTTTGACCGACACCGCCAAGAGTCATGAGCTCTTTTTCATCCATTGGAATCTCTCCACCATAAACACTCACAACTCTTTTTGCCATTTCAATAATATTTTTTGCTTTATTATTGAAAAAAGAACAACTACTTATAAGTGCTTTGACATCATTTATATCTGCCTCTGCCAAAATTTGTGGCGTTGGGTATTTCAGAAATAAAGCAGGAGTTATAAGATTGACTCTTTTGTCTGTACATTGCGCTGAGAGGGTAACGGCTAGGAGTAATTCATACGCATTAGTATAGACTAACTCTGTGATGGCATCACTATATTTTTCAATAAAGAGCGCATGAATTTGTTCTATCTCTTTTTTGGTTGCTTTTTTCATAAATCGTATTTTACCTTGTTGTGTGTTATAATCAAAATTAAAAATACTCTCAGGATAATTCATGAATGTTTTTTCACTTTTTAAAAATACAAAAGAGAGACTCAACGATAGATTAAATTTTGCTCAATTTTTCGAAGAGGGCGTTACCAAGGAGATTATAAACAGCAGCGATACCATGATGTTGTTTTTTACAACCGATCATGGCTGGATTGGTGGCAATGAACTCTTTTTTACTACATTTGGATTTGTAGATATTTATGATTTTAGAAATAGATATGAGAGCATCCGAGAGATTTTTTTGCGTGAGAGTGAAGAAATTTTTACTCAGGATGATAAAAGTTGGCTCGATTATATAAAAAAACATAAAAAAGAGGGGTATAGAGTTGTTATATCCTCTCAAGAACAGATAGCCCACTTAAAGGTAACTTGTCACACTTTACATACTAATAAAGATTTTTACGTTGTGGCATTGCAAGATATTACAGCACTTCATGTATCAGAAGAAAAAGCACAAGAAGTTGAGAATTTAAAAACAAAATTTTTATCCAATATAGGTCATGAATTTAGAACACCCATGAATGCTATTCTTGGATTTAGCGAGTTGCTTGAGCAGACAGTGCTTGACAAACAGCAAACCGAATATCTCAACATGATTAAGTATTCATCTAAAAATCTTATGGTCAATATCGAGACGCTCCTAGATCTCTCACAAATGCAAGGGGGAAGATTGCAGTTAGAAAATTGCGACTTCTCTTTACTCGATGAGATGGAGAGCGTCTCGTACCATTTTTCCCAAATCTGCAAAGAGAAAGATATCTCAGTTATGGCGTTTATCGATCCAAAGCTTCCAAAAATAATCTATTCAGATCCAAAAAAAATAACGCAAATCATGATGGCGCTTATGCAAAATGCTATGAAGTTCACTGACCGTGGTGGCAGAATCATTGTCGAAGTCAAGTTACTCCAAAGACAGCCAGGAGGAGAGTGTAACGTTGGTTTTAGCGTAAAAGATAATGGACATGGACTCTCAAGCGAACAAATAGCACTTATCAATGAGCCTTTTACAGCCAGTAACTATGCAGATGAGAGACTTGGAGTAGGTTTAAGTCTGGCTAATGGACTGGTAAAGTTATTTGCAAGTGAGCTAAAAATCCAAAGTGAAAACGATAATGGAAGTTATTTTAATTTTGTTTTGCATTTTAAAGCTTCCCAGGGACAAGCGTATAAAATGGTTCCCAAGAAAAGAGTTAAAGTATTGCTTTTAAATAAAAATAAAATCGATGAAGCAAGTTTTTTGACTATCTACTTGCGCTCTTTTTCTATTGATGTTATAAAAGCCAATGTAATTGATGAGACAATTTATGATGATGCAGAGGCTTTATATATCGTAGCAGATCAAAATGATGCTTCATGGATGTTAAAACTTGGAACTTTTCATAAAAAAATTCCGGTTATTCTTTTGCTCGAAGAGTCAGAAAAATTACAAGCAAAGCTAACACCTCTTGTGGATGCAACAATCAAAAAGCCTTTATTAGCAAGCAGTATTGCGAAGCACTTGCAAAATATGTATCATGAAAAACACTCACCTCATGAGGAAGTTACAAAAGTAAAACTTAAAGAGAGCATCAGAGCTTTGGTTGTGGAAGATAATTTAATCAACCAAAGATTGATTCAAATACTTCTGCGGGAGTACAACATAGCTGTAGTTACCGCTTCAAATGGGAACGAAGCTGTCAATATGTGCAAAAAACATACATTTGATATCGTATTTATGGATATCGATATGCCAGAAAAAAATGGAATACTCGCCACTCAAGAGATTAAAGCCATTATCAATTTTAATGGAAAAACTCCCATTGTAGCGCTCACCGCTATGGCAATGCAAGGGGACAAAGAGATGCTTCTTCGTGAGGGGCTAGATGATTATATTTCAAAACCTCTGACACGTGAGAAATTGGAAAAAATATTACAAAAATACTTAAATTCCTTAAGCACAGTTGTCTCCAACTAGAGAAGTATTTTATCTCTTTTGGATACGCTCATGAAGCTTATACTCCATCAAATAAGCATCACAGCCATCAAGGTAAAATTTTTCTAATCTTTTGCGTGTATAAAATCCCAGCTTGAAATAAAGAGAAATTGCAGCAGCATTATCAACGCGAACTTCCAAAAGTAGATAGGAAAAATGGAGCATCTTCACCTCTTCAATAGCTTTGTTTATAAGTTTTTGGGCTATCTTTTTGCCTCTATACAACGTAGAGACACCAAGAGAGTAGAGTTTTGCTTTTGAGCGTTTGATCAAGACTAAAACGTACCCAACTATTTCTGTATTTAGTTGTGCGACATACAGTAGATTGTTTTTTACATGATAGGCAAAAGAGCCTCTTGAGAGTGGAAAATTCTCTGCACTAAAAAGTGTTTGCTCAAGTGCATAAAGTGCACTCACATCACTTGAGAGAGCTCTTCTGAGTATCATTTTTGATATATGGTATATTTTGGAACAAGCTTAAAAGGTCGATAAGACATTTTAACTTTTCGGAGATTTTCAAAGCCCATGTCATCACCTACATTGATGTATTCAACTCCGTAATGTTCTTTGAGCATTTTAGAGAATTCTCTAAAAATAAATTGGGCGCATCCTAAAACTTCAAAATCTGTTTTTTCGATGATAACCGTGGCAGTATGCTCACTGATTTTTTCACCGACCGTAAAACCTTTAAGCTCATTATTGATATAAATCACTAAACCTAAAAGATTTAATTCCACATAATATTTAAGCATTTGTTTTACCGCATGTCTCTCTTGATGAATCCCCTCTAAAAAAACTTCTGATTCCTCTTTAGGCATATATTTTACTCTATCAGAGACCCATTTATCAAAAAGGTTCATGATGTCTTCTTTGTGTTTTATACTATCTAGCTGCTCTATGCTATGTTCAGGATATGATTTGATAAACTTATTTATCTCGGTACGCTTTGTATGGTAAGAATTTCCTCTTAAATCTATAAGGGCATTCACCTCATAGATGTAATCAACAAGTTTTTTCTCGATGACATACGACTCTAGCATCTCAAACATACTTTGTGCCTCGTCCGTCTCTAAAAGAAACTCTTCTATCGTGGCACTTTGAACATAATCTATACGAGAATAAAAATAAGAGCTGTTGTAAGCATTCATGATTGCAAAACATTTTACAATCGCTTCAGTAACATTTTTCTTCTTCCCCAAAGGAGGCAATAGCATTGTAAGCTCATTTCCAGTGATGATAAAAAGACAAAAGCATTTTTTTATGATTGCATAAAATCCACTGCTGTTAGCAAGCCATATAAAATTTGCAGCAAAAGTGTAGTCACTAATTTCTACTTCTAATTTTGAAAGATATTTTTCAATGACTGGCTTTGCAGCTATGTTGAATGGTTTGAGCGAATGCTTATTGATGGTGAGTTTGGGCAAGAAAAATCCTTTGATTTTTTAATTATAAATGAAACTATACACATTTTTTTTCTATATTGCAGTTTTATTTTTATAAGCATTCTAAAATGCCCTATTTTATGGAGTTTTTACTTAAAAAAAAGAGCGTAAAAATTGCTATTTGCTCTATATTTTTCAAGAAAATTTTCTACAATTTTATTGAAAAAAATTGGAGTATTTTTGCCAATTTATTTCTTTGAATTATTTTTTAAAAAAGTATTTTTATTTGCCCTGATTTTTTGTGATAGAATTGTATTTATATTACTAAACATAGGAATTATTATGAACAATCTAACGACTTTAGAAAAACTGAGTGAAAAAGTTTCAAATATTTTGCAGCAATATCGTTTGCTCAAAACTGAAAATGAGACACTTCGCATACAAGTAGTGACTCTTAAGGCTGAAAAAGAGGTAAAAGAGCAAGAAATAGAAAAATTGACTGAACAAAATGTTTTAAAAGATATAGAAATAGAAGAGATTGTTAGCAAAATAGAGAGTATTTTAGGCTAAAAGATATGAATAAAAAATTGGGTTTGCACATAGGTAGTCGTCGCTTTGATGTGGATGTTGAAGGAAATTTTGCTATTTTTTTAGAGAGACAAATGGCGCATGATTTCAACACTGAGGGAAATAATGATCTTAAAATCCTTCTTCAAGCATATGTGAGAAAAAGCCATGAACTCTATTTGCAAGAGGAAAAAATAGAAAAATTATTAAAAGAGTTCGATAAATAGATACTATTTTATGCTAACGTAAGTTAAAAGTGCTATAATTTCAGCCTCTTAAAAAGAGAATGGTGTGCGCTCGTAGCTCAGCTGGATAGAGCACTGGTTTGCGGTACCAGCGGTCACACGTTCGAATCGTGTCGGGCGCACCATA
>DJAA01000074.1:0-11735 GCA_002428085.1 Sulfurimonas sp. UBA6014
TAGAGAGTTCTTAAAGTGTGAGGGATTAAGATATGTAACACGTTATAATTAAAAAGAGACCTCTTTCATAACACCCTTTGAAGCGAACAATTCTGTATCGCTAGCAAAGTCTTTGTCAGAAAGAAGATTTATACACTTGGAATTTAGTTACCCGTAATAAATGAGATTATTCCTATTTCTGCTATTTTCTTTTCGTATTTTGCGGTTCTAGAAATTGCATCTTGGAACCCTTCTGAAGAGCCCTCTTTCGTCTTATATTCTACATTAGATACTATATTTCCACTTTTATCTGTAGCTTTTATAACGGTATTTCTAAGAGCAATTGTAAGTTTTTTAAAGGTCTCATTTGTGGAGTTTACTTTTGCTTCTTTTGCGTTTGTCGATACATTGATAAGGACGTTGTAGTTTGAGTCGCTAAATTTTGCATTTTGTTCACTGAGTTGACTACGAATCAGAGCAGCTAAAGATTCTGAATTTTTATCTGCATTTATTTTAAAGATAAGTTCATTTTTAGCTTTTCTCATCTCTTTTGTGTAGTTTATATAACGTTGTGTATATTTGGAATCATCATAACTTACATTAAGTGCGTGTAATAAGGCAAAAAAAGTGTCTGTCTCTTTAAGATACTTTTCAATACTTGCAGTAAGCTTTAATTTCTCAAAAAAACCAGCTCTTTCGAAAATCTCCCATTCTGCTTGCAACTGAGAATCAACTTTTTCAAGCTTCCTCTCATATGTTGCACTTAAAATTGCTCTCTCTACTTCGACTAAAAGAATCCATTGCTTGCCATCATCAAAACTCTCTTCAACTTTTACATCTGTATATTCTATATCTTTACTTTTGCTCAACACCTCATTTTTTGTATTTGAGAGCACCTCTTCATTGTCACCTTGTCTACTTGCACTTACTGAGGAGCTGAAACTTGAGGCGACGTTTACTGAAATTTTTGCACTTATAGTTGCTAATGCATCACTTTTTGCATCTTTTTGAGTAACGCCATAACCAACTGCATAAAAATACTCAGCAGTATCCGATGGCGGATTATTAATCCATTCATGATTTGCGCTAGAATTTAAACTCGATGATGAAGCCAACACTCCACAAGCACTAAAAAAAGTCAGTGTTAAAAAAATAAAAAGTGTTTTCATATACATAAGCATCCTTTAAATGTTCTTGAATATTTTATTGGCCGTTTGCTGCTAAAGCTTTGGCTTCTTTATCTGCTGCTTCTTGGGCTGCTTTTTTAGCTTCTGAATCTTGTTGTACTTTAACATCATATGCACTTACAATTATCTTTGTCACATTTTCATATTTTTTTGCTAAAGATGACTGTTTGTCTGCATAATAAGTCCCGATGAAAATATTTGGCAAAAGATATACTGCATTTTTAACAAGTCCAGCAACTCTTGCATTATATTTATCTTGAAGATTTAACGGAATAGCCGCTTTAGCAACTGCTAAACTCTCAAGCTCTTTTGGAAAATTAAGCACACTGTTATTTGCTATAATATTTGTAAGTGCTAAACCAAAAGATGTATAAGCTTCTGTAGAAGAGACTTGGATTTCATTCGCTACCATATTGATATTTTTAGCTAATTTAACATAATTTTCATCATCAATATTAATCTCAGATTCAAGAGCTATGACCGCTTGGTCCAATAATTGGAAATAGATTGCTTCCTTTTCATCAGCAAAAGACTCTTTTTCTTTTATTTGCACCTCTATTGTTGCTAAATTTTCATTCATATCCACTTTTTTCTCTTCTGAGAGAGGAGTGTATTTTGGATTATTTTCTTTATCATTACTTTTAGCTTCATCTTCTTTTAACTCTGTCTCAAGCGCCCCTTTTTTTGCTTGTTCTAGTGCAACATTTGCAAAAGCTTCAAGCATCTCTTTGTTAGCCAAAGACAAATCTTTTTGCATATTTACAGGTGCTAAAGATATAACAGCATCTCCTATAGTAGGATAAACATCCCCCTTTGGAGAGTCTATTTTTTTCATTTTGCCATCTTTAAAATCTAAAAAATTATTAATTGAAGAGTCATAATTAAATACATTAGGCCAGTTTTTCTTATCTTCACCATAAAAAATAGTAAGTTTTTGGATTGCTCTATATGTAAGCGGAGAGACTGTTTGGTCTAGAGCTTGTGCTGCTATATTTCCAACATCACCAAGTTGACTCATGAGAGCACCTGAACCTAACATTTGTCTTTGAATTGGTTTTGTGTAATGCACTGTTGAAAAGTAAGGAGTATCCATTACTGCATTGTTTATAAATGTTTTGTCTGTCTCATTCACATCCCTTGTAACCATTTCAGGCCATTTTGCATCGGCAGAAATTGGCATCTTAAACGCCATTATATTGTTCTCTCTCACTATAGTCACACCAATAGCAACACGGTTGGCTTGGCCCTCAAGGGTTGGAACTTCCATCTGTGAAGCCAAAGTTTCTTGAAGTGCACTACATCCACTCATCATAAAAGCAGCAATTGCCATTAGGGCTACATTTAAAACTAATTTCTTACCTAATTTCATATTTTTCCTTTACATAAATATTTTTTTCTAAAGAAAAAAACTTTTTAATTTTCCTCTTTACACCCAATGAAAACTATACAAACCTACAATTACTCATACTCACTTGCAGAACTTCCTGTCATAGTATTTCTATCTTTTACCAGTGCTTGATTCGCGTTGTCTTGTTTTTTTGTCTTATTTAATAGATCATAAAAGTTATCAAATCTTGCCTTAGCACTCACCACAAGCTCGTCATTGATGCCACCTAAGCTCATGGCCTGCTCATAGTTGCTTTGTGCGGAATCCAAAAGCTTTAAATCTTCATTTACACTCGCTTCAGCCTCATATAAAACAGCCAAATCATAGTGATAATTTAGATTTTTTTCACCCTTATAATTTTCCATAAGTTTGATTGCCCCCTTGTAATTTTTACGCTGTGCATAAGCAGTAACAAGTTCTAAATCACTTGGCAAAGATTTAAACTCTCGGAGTTGACTTGTTTTAAGTGGAGAGATATCGGATATAAAATATTTCACAACTTTATCTACAGCTTGAGATGCCAATTCATTTTCACTTGGCAATTTACTCACATCTTCAGATTGACGATTCTTTCTGTCACTATATGTTTTTACCAAAAACTCATCACTTGCTCGAGAGATGATAAAAGTCACTTCTAGCGAGATACTGACATCTTTCCCTAAGTTTTTATACTCATAATTTGAAATTTTCATGCTCAAAGCAACATCACCATTTGAGCCCATTGGATCAATTGTCACAAAATTTGTTTGTGTAAGACTCGCTTTAACACTATCTATTAACAAAGATTCCAACTTTTTGTTCGTCTCTTTTGCACCTTTTACTTCTGGATTTAGCCATAAAGCCAAATACGCCCCCTGAGATATAAACTCATCTTTTGTCTCTATTTTACTTAGCTTTGCCGCTTCTTTAGGGGCTGTATAAGATGGGATTACAATTTTTGGTCCACCGCCACAACCTAAAAAAAACAAAACTACAACGGATATCGTCCATAACGAAACTACTTTTTGCATTTTCTCTTCCTTTTAAAAAAACAGATTATTTTAATTAAAAAATATTTAACAGTACATTAAGTTATTTCTAAACTTTCAATGATTTCTTAATATCACTCAAAGAAGTTACATTTTTAGACTCTATTTCATAAATCAACTTTTGATATTTTACAGAATCTTCAATAGCCAAAATCATGACAAGCTCTTCCAAAGACTTTGCCTCTTTTATCTTTTGCGAAAATTTCTCACCCTTAGTATGCGAAACCAATTTTCTCTTTATTTTTATTTTGCCTAGTAAAAAACCTGCGATAAATGTCAATATATAGTTTATATAGTTATAAAAAGGGTTAGCCTTCTCCTGCGACTTTTCTAGAAGTTCCTCTTTCGCAAAGCCTTTTTCAACATGAACCTCTATATGCTCATGAGTTAACTCTTTGAGTGCTTTTTCATGCGTATCAAAATAGCGCAAAGAGATTTTTTGAAGCTTAAAATCATGCGCACTTACAAATGCAAATTTTTGACTCCATGAACCACTTACACCATCTTGCGTTAATTCTGTTTTTTGAATAATTTTTTGAGAAAAAACCTTAACTCCATCTATGACAAACTCAAATGGTTTTAAAGCATCAAAATTTCCACTCCCCTTTATATATATTTCTATATGGTAAGGTTGGTATGCTTTTACATATGGTTTTTCTTTTTTAACTTCTAAAGTAAAAGCACCCACAAGTTCTATGGGAGTTTCTTTAATCTCAATATTGAGAGCTTTTAGCTTCACAACGGTATTTGTAAAGTCGGCTTCTTGCGCATTATCTCTGCCTAAAATAGTTGCTTTTATAGAGTCTTGATTTGTTTTTTTCATAATCGCCTCAAACTCAAAGGGTATAATTCCCTCCTCATGAGCAAAGGCAACAAATTCATAACTGCTCTGGCGCTTGTTATTTACAATCTTGTCGCTTTGTGTTAAAAGTTTTAAAGTGTACTCTTTAGTTTTTCTTGTGGGGTTAAAATCAATGGTATACAGCGCACTTGCATCGCTAAAACTACAGACATATTTTAGGTGTATCGCTTCGTTTTTGAAGGCACTCTTTTTACTAGATGTAACGCTCCACTCATATGTTGAAGCAAAACTTTGCACATGTAAAAGTGTTAAAAATATAAAAAGAAATCTACCAAGGTTTTTTTTCATTGACGAGCCTTTTATTGATAAGTTCATACTGTTTTGAGCTGAGCTTGGCTTTACCAGTATTAAGATTGAGCATGCTTTCACTTTGTGTTTTTTTTGCATGCTCATCGCCACCTGCGCCCGCATTTGCACTTACTTTCATGTTTGAACTTCCCCCCTCTTTTTCCTTCGCACTTGAACTCTCTTGTTTAGCGGTAGCCGACTTTTGCTTCGTTTTTTGCTGCCCTGTACTCATAGTCATTTGCTCTGGCACCTCTTTAATGTACGCCAAATTTTCATCCGCTTCAAGGGTGTACGCCAAAGTAAGTGATTTTAAATACGCCTCTCTTGCCTTTTTGAACTCTTTAAGTCTGACAAAAGTATTTGCCGTGTTGTAAAAAACGGCAGACTTAAATCCTGCATCGTCTGATTTTACTTTTAAAAAATAGGTAAGCGCTTTTTCATATTCGCCGCTTTTATAGTATCCGCATGCCGTGTTAAAATACGCCCTATCCTTTTGTATTTTGCCATAATGCTTTACTGCCTCTTCATAATTTTCTTTTTCATACGCTGTTTTTCCTCTTTTTTCATGGACAATATCAAGAACCGAGGCATTTACATGAAGTCCAAAAAGAAGCAAAAAGGCTATGACAAATCTTTTTAAAGTAGTAACACTCACCAAAAATGTGACAAGGGCTAAAAAAACAAAATAATAAAACAGTTCGATATTTCTAACAACCATTACCTGTGCCAAATAATCCTTATTTTTTTGTTCCCTTAAAGCATCTTGCAAGGAGGCAAAATCTTTCGTATAACTTCCGCCTGAGATTTGTGCTATTTCTTGAGTATTTTTATTTTCTCTGCTTACAACTATGTCACCTGAAGCGTCTTTTAAAAGCTCGCCATTTTCTAGTTTTATGGTACTTCCAAAATCGCTAGCGAGCATAAAAATATGGACTATCAACCCTTGATCTCTTGCAAATTTTGCCTCTTCTTCATACTCTTTTTCATCCCCTCCATCTGTCAAAATGACAAAACTCAATTTTTTAGCAACAGACATTTTTCGCCCTAGTTTTAAAGCTGAATAAATATCACTCCCTTTTGTCATGACAAGAGTTGTATCAAGCGAGTTAAAAAGGTGTAAAAGTAGCTCAGAGTCCTCAGTTAAGGGTGAGAGAACAATGGCATTGGTTGTAAAACCTAAAACGCCAAATCGGGTATTTGTCTGTGTTTTCACAAGGAGGCCTAAAATCTCTTTTGCTTTTTCAAGCCGCGAGGGGATGATATCGCTGGCTTGCATTGAGTAAGACAAATCTACCGCGACAATCACATCACTTAAAGCCTGTTTGCTCCAAAGAGGCTCTTGCACAATGACGGGTCTGCACAGAGCAATAACGATGAAGATAAAAGTAAACATGATTCCATAGGAAGCAAAATGCAAATCTCTTAAATCTTTTTTTATAAAACCTGCGAGCAAAAAGAGTAAGAGCCAAAAATATTCAGGATTTATGAAGCTCATTTTCTGGCTCCTCTAAAAAGTAACAATAAAAGAAATCCACATGCCAAGAGTAAAAACACCTGATAATGAAAATCTTTTTCTCTATACTCTTTACTTTTGATTTTTGAAGATTCCAGTTTGTCAATCTCTGCATATATCTCTTGTAATTCTTCGGCTGATTTAGCTTCAAAGAACACTCCATCGGTATTTTTAGCCATTTCTTTAAGTAAAGCTTCATCTGCCTCACCTTTGTTCCCAAGAGCGATAGTGTAGACTTTAATCTTATTTTCTTGTGCCAGTTTTACCGCATCTTTAGGCGAAATTGCACCGCTATTGTGTTCGCCATCGGTTAAAAGTATGATAATTTTTGTTTGCGCACTCGAATACTTAAATGCTCTTACGCCTATAGCAATAGCCTCACCGATGGCAGTATTTTGCCCAGCCATTCCCTGTGAGAGATACCCTAACATATCACTCACAATCTCTTTTTCGTAGGTCACAGGCGAAGCAATAAAAGCAAAATCTCCAAATATAACAACACCAATATTATCCATGACTCTTTTTTGAATAAATTCGCTTGCTACGATTTTTGCTATCTCAAAACGACTCAATCTCTCACCCAAAACATTTTGTACATCAAAACCTGATGCATTCATAGACCCACTTGCATCAATAGCAAGAACAATATCTTTGCCGTTTCTGTTAAAAGGATTCTGTTTGTCAATAGAAACTGGCGACATGAGTGCAATACAAAGTAATACAAATATAATAATTTTAAGGATCCATTGAAGTTTAAAAAAACTTTTTTTTGCAGACAAAAATTGTAAATGAACAAAGTATCTACTTTTAATCTGTTCTTTGCATCTGTAGAGACAAAAAAGTAAAGGAATAAGCAACAATACAAGATAGGGATATTCAAAAAGATAATAATTCATGACTTATATTTTAACCAAAAAAATAGCATGAATATATATTTGTCAAAGGTATTATAAAAATTATAAATTTATTCGATTTTTTCTTGACATACCAGAACTATTTGCCTATAATTCGCGTCCACAAATAGAGATATTTGTTTTGTCTTGTTAGCTCAGTTGGTAGAGCACGTCACTTTTAATGATGTGGCCGATGGTTCGAGTCCATCACAGGACACCATTTATTTTGTATGCAAAACGAGCAAAATCCGTTTTACTACGTTAACACTAAGTTTTACTCAGCGTAAGGCTCATCGAACTTGTTCGATTTTGAAAACGTGATACAAAAACTTTACAACAATACAGTTGGCCCCATCGTCTAGCGGTAAGGATCTACGGTTTTCATCCGTATTACAGGAGTTCAAATCTCCTTGGGGTCACCACTCTAAATATCATAACTATCTTGCTTTTAAATCTTAATTTTTACATGGTCATTTTTTTTATTTTTTAAACAACTATTCATTAAACTTTTAACCAGCCTAATTCGCTAAAACTCCCTTACTCTTTTTAAAAATACTCGTAATCTTGTGGTGTTTTTTATAATTTTTTACAATTGTTTTCAAGCTAAAAATAAGTTTTTTAAGTGTATCCTTGTATGAATTTTTCAAATAATAAGGTTTTTCTTGAAGTTACTTTTTCTTTACTTTTTCTTTGGAGTTCTTCTTATCGCACAAGAAGAAAATATTGATGATTTGCTCTCCCAATACCACCAAGCAAGTGAACTTTCATACCAAACTGCAGAAAATAAATCTGGACATGTCATTATCTTTAGCCGCTCTGACTTGGACACGATGCAAGCGTACACACTCAATGATGTACTTAAAACACTTAAAATGTTTACACTCAAAAACACCTCTTTTGGTTCGAGTACACTTATAAAAACCCCTTATTCACAAAATTCTACGTCTTCTATAAAAATCTACATCAACTCTCATGAAGTGACCTCCTTAACCTCAGGGACAGGAATTGCGCAGTTTGGGCAGATGGGGCTTAACCATATTGATCACATCGAAGTTTACCAAGCATCTGATGCTATCGCTTTTCATGGAGAACCTGAAAGTATGGTTATCAAACTCTACACGAAAGACCCTTCACGCGAAAATGCGACAGTTATTCAAAGTTCACTCGATTCTCAAGGTGGAGGAAGAGGACAAATCATCGAAGCACAAAGCTTTGGCGATCACTCTTATCTTGTCAATGTAGACATGAGCGCTCACAAGTATAACAAAGAGAAAAATCAAAACGAGAAAGAGCTCTCAAGAGATGGAATGCGAGGACAACTTTACTTTAACTTTGCCAAAAAAGATGACTATCTTCTTGAGGGTGGCTTTTCAAAAGAGAAGAGTGATATTTTTAATGGCTTTGCTCAAGATATAGAAGGTGGAGACATCACCTCAAACTACAACTATATACAACTTACCAAATATCTCCCTTCTCAAACACAACTGATTATCTCTGGCCTTTATGAAAAGATCAATGTCGCAAGCAACGATGCTGTTAATATACCTCTTTTTGATGGCTCCCCAAGCACAAATCTTCATGTCAACACAGGCTCTTACGCTTATGATATTTTGCTCCAAAAACACCATAACTTTGCAAATCATCACTTTTTATTTGGGGCAGAAGCAAAGCTTAAAACATTTTTTATTGATACATTTAAAAGCGATGGTTTGGAAAAAGAGTACCCATTTGGTCCAAGAAATCTCGATATTTATATGCTTTTTATAGAAGACAGCTACGATATCAACGAAAATCATCAACTCATTTTTGGAGGAAAAGCACACTATTATGACAACCATCTTTATGATGCAAAAACAGAAAAAATTCTCCGTTTTGCGTATCTTGGCAAACTCTCAGAGGAGTTTTTATTCAAGAGTTTTATCCAAAAAGGGCATGTGTATCCAATTTTTTCACAAACTACTTTTTCTCCCTTATTTACCCCAAATCCCGATTTAAAGACGGTGGATACACGCATTATTAAAGCAGAGTTACAGTTCATAAAAGAGAATCTTACCCTTACATTTGGGACAGGAGTATCGAATTCAAAAAATAATATTGTTTTTAACAAAGCATCTCGAATGTATATTAATAACAATAAAAGCTCAGACTTTTCACAGCTCTTTCTCACTTCAGAGTACAAATTTAATGCACACAATAAACTTATCGCTGAATATTTTAAAGCTTATAAAGAGAATGCATCCTTTACGTCAGATGAAGGTGCACTTGTACAACTCTTTACAACATTTGGCAAGTTTGACCTCTATAACGAGCTTGTTTATCGCTCCTCTTATACAGGGCTTGATGGCATAAAAATAGACGCAGGATATGATTACACCGCAGGAGTAATCTACCACTATGACAAACAACTCAGTATCAAACTTAAAGGTGAAAATATCTTTGACAAAGCGATTGAAACAAGTATAGATGGGACAAAAATTCCCACACATGAGCAAAGAGCACTTCTAACTTTGGAGTATATTTTTTAGATGAAAAAGCTTTTTATCCTTCTCTTTTTAATACTTGCACTCTTTGCAAATCAAGAAAAAGACCCTATTCAAGCACAGATTTTAGAAAAGATTTTCCAAAATATAAAGTTTAGCAAAGAGATAATCCTTTGGTCTGACAACAAAACACTCCTCAAAGAGTTCGAAAAAAAAGGTCGCTTTAAAATAACTGATGATTTTCATGAGGCTACACTTCTTATTGTTGAACAGAAAAAAAATCTCCCAAAAGAATTCACTCAAAAAATAGTTTTCGTCCTTGACTATAACCTACTAAAGGATATTCCAGAGAGTTTTGGCTCTATGTTTTGGAAAAAAGGGAGACCAAATATTGTTTTAATCGAATCTCGCTTTAAAACACATGACATCAAAATTTCAGAAGAACTTAAAATGTATGTTGAGGAAACAATATGGTAAAGCGCAAAGAGCTTTTTATCTTTTTTCTTCTCTTTCTTCTTGGGTTGTTTTTTGTTTATGCCTACTTTGAAGTTATCAAAGCAAAAGAGGCGATTTTTGAGCGGATAGAACAAAATGAAATTGCACAGATTTCTGATGTTTTAGAAAATATGCAAGGTCCGATACTTGACCATACTACTGAACATCACACGCAAGATTTAATGACTTTTTTTCAAAATGAAAAACACACGATTGCTTATGAAAAAATGCTCTCCATGATGCTCACATCCGATGTAAAATACTCTTATATTTTGTATAGAGATAAAACACAAAAATTTCGCTATTTACTTGACGCATCCAAAACCGATAAAGCTAGTTTCAATCAAAAATTTGACGTCAACGCACCAGAATACAATCTTCTCTATACAACAAAAAAACCTCAAATCATTAAGCAACAAGATGTTGAAAATCTCTACATAACTTATTTATACCCTATCATTATTGACGGCACGGTTGTCGCTTTTTTTAATATTGATTTTACAACAGATATCAAAACTATCATTATAGAAACTATCAAACCCATTGAGACGCTCCTTAGTCTCTTAGCACTCTTTGTTGTCATCTTTGTAGCTATGACATTGATACAACTTTTCCACTACTTTAGCACGAAAAAAAGAATATTTACGGACCCACTAACAAAAACATTTAACAGAAATTACCTCGAAGAAATTGGCGCTGTACTCAACCTTGGAAATTACTCTCTTGCGATGCTTGATTTGGATAAATTTAAAAATATTAACGATATTTATGGGCACAAAGGAGGAGATTATGTCCTCTCCCATGCAAGCAAAATCATCAAAAATTCTATCCGTGACAATGATATCTTAGTTCGCTATGGCGGAGAGGAATTTTTGCTGCTTATCAACAACCGAGGCAACACCAAAATAGATATATGTGAGAGAGTCAGAAGTAACATTGCCAAGGAGAAGTTTATTTATGATGACTATGAGATTAGCGTCACTATCTCTATTGGTCTACATATTAACCCCTCTCTAGAAAAAAACATGCAAGAGGCGATAAAAATTGCTGACGAGATGCTCTATCATGCGAAAAAAAATGGAAGAAACAGAATCTCAATCTACAACGAAGAGAACACTGACAAATAAGTGGTAAAAATAATGGGGTTTAAAAATTTTATCCCCAAAAGAAGGGGATAAAACCTATCTTAGGTTCTCAAATGGTGCAGTTACAACAGTTTTTCTTGTTACAGTATATGGAACCAAGGCTGCAGCGCGAGCTCTTTTGATAACGATTGCAATCATATCTTGGTGACGTTTGCAGTTACCTGTTAAACGGCGTGGCATAATTTTATATCTTTCAGAGAGGGAAAAGCGAAGGGCTCCTACATCTTTATAATCCATAAAATCAACTTTAGCTTCACAATATTTACAAAATCTTTTTTTGTACTTTCTTTTTTCTGACATGGGTTTCCCTTTATTTTCATTTTTCAGATAGTTATGTATAGCAAGTTTTTGTAAACAAGCCTAAAACCTCTTAAAAATGGTATATTTTGAAAGAATTGTAGCAAAAAAAATTTAAAATGTAAACTAAATTTGTAAAATAAACTTTTTTCAAACCAATCGATTGCTTCGTCATGTCTTT
>DJAA01000074.1:11766-41815 GCA_002428085.1 Sulfurimonas sp. UBA6014
TAAAATATTGCAACAACCGTCATTGCGAGCAAAGCGAAACAATCTAAAAGAGACTTATAAAATCACCAAACTTTTATCTCTTCATAAACACTATCGCGCTCCACAGGGATAAATCCACTATTTTTTATAAGTGCTGTGAAGTCCAAAAGATTCACACCGTTTGCACTCGCAGCTCCAGCGGCTGAGTTTATGGACTCTTTTTCTATGGTTCCATCCAAGTCATTTGCGCCGAATTCTTGTGCAACTAACGCTAAGTTTACGGTCGAAGTCACCCAGTAGGCTTTGAGATTTGGCACGTTGTCGAGGACGATGCGACTGACTGCCATTGTTTTTAAAATCTCGTTTGCGGTAATGGGTGCTTCGATTTTAAGATAGTTGTTTTCGGTTTGATAGACAAGAGGAATAAAGCAGTTAAAACCCCCTGTCAAGTCCTGTAAATCACGGATGCGCATCATGTGGTCGATGCGGTTTGCGCGGCTTTCGACATGCCCAAAAAGCATGGTGACATTGGATTTTTTACCGCGTTCGTGCCATTTTCTGTGAATCTCAAACCATTGGTCAGAGGTCACTTTGCCCTTACAAATATAGTCACGTACTTTCTCATCAAAAATCTCAGCGCCACCGCCTGGCATGGAGTCCACCCCATTTTCTATCATGAGCTCAAGGATTGCATCGTAACTCATCCCATGATGACGAGACAAAAAGTCAACTTCAGCTGCCGTAAGCGCTTTAATATGCAAGTGTGGATACTGCGTTTTTATTTTTTTGAAAATCCCCAAATACCAATCAAGTGTCACATTAGGGTTGTGTGCAGAGACGATATGGACCTCTTTTGCACCACGTGAGTCGATATCTTTTACGATTTCCATGATTTCTTCGTGGCTCATGGTGTACTGATTGGGATTTTTTCTCGTCGCAGAGTAAGCACAAAACTTACACACATCTGCACAGACATTTGTCGGATTGATATGGCGATTAATATTAAAGTATGTTTTTTTGCCATGACGCTCTTTGCGTTTAGCATCTGCTAATTCACCAAGCTCGAAAAAATCCATGTCGTAAAGACTCAATGCCTCATCAAAATTTATACGGTTTCCTGATAATATTTTTTCTTTTATATTCATTATTTCTCTTTTATTTATTGTTTTACCATTTTGTATTCAATTAGTTTTTATAGGTACGACTCGTGTAAAAATGTCATGACCAGAGATTTTTGAAGTCGTACTTCCTTGCAGAGTTTACTTAATTACTCAATGATTATATCAAATTTTGCTCTATTACAATATAATGACGAAAAATTAAAGATTGCCCCATGGATTTACTTTTACGAATTGAAGACATTATAGAAAAAAATGGCTCTGATTTTGAGCTCTCTAAACTTTTTAAAGCTTATATCCATGAGTATAAAACCTCTTTGCCTGAGCTTTTTAAAGAAAATCAAGGAAAAGATTTTCTGGTTAAACACACCAAAGAGCTCGACTCCATTATCTCTTTGATGTATAAAACAATTTTGCGGCGTGTTTTTGGAAACTACATCCCCATGCGAAGTTCTATTCCCATCGCTATTGTCGCACTTGGAAGTTATGGAAGGGAGCAGTTATGTGTCCATAGCGACATCGACTTACTAATCGTTTACAAAGATGTTGAGGGGTATAACTCCAAGCTTATTATAGAAAAACTTTTCTATTTAGCACTCGATGCAGGGCTCAAACTCGGACACAGAGTCCATGAAGTAAACGACCTTTTTAAGGCTGCACAGCAAGACATTACCATCAAAACATCACTTTTAGAGTCAAGGCTTGTTGTAGGCTCTCCATTTGCATGGCATGCAACACAAAAAGAGCTCAACAGAATCCGTTTGTATGAACCAAAAAAATTTATCCTTGCCAAAATAGAAGAGGCGCAAACGCGAAGAAAAAGATACCCTATCTCTATGCAGCCAAATATTAAAGAGGGTGTCGGGGGACTTCGAGATGCACAGCTCATCACTTGGATTGCACATACCATCTATGGCATTCTAAATACGCGCGATTTAAGTGAAGTTCTTTTTTCACATGAAGAGTATAAAGAGTACAGAATAGCGCTAGAGCTTCTCTTTCGTGTACGGAGTGCTTTGCATCTTATAGCTGGCAAACAAGAGGATAAATTACAGCTTGAATACATCCCTTTTGTAAGTGATTTACTCGGCATTAAAGATGATGTGAAACTCTCTTCAAGAGTCTTTGAAGCACAATGGAGAATCAACAACTTTACCCAAATTTTTGTTAAAAAAATGGTACGAATCTACTTAGTCGATACAAAAAATATATCCCTCCTGAGAGAACACCGTATTGCGCAGGGAATTTACAACTATGACTCCAGACTTTATGCTTCTTATAAACTCAAAACAAAGCCCATTAACTATCTGCTTAAAATTCTCGTTGCATTGCCAGACAAAGATTACCATTATGACGCAGGTTTTCTCAATCAGTTTACTTATGTGCATATCCCAAAAGCCCTTGATAAAACAACCTATTTTTTACTTGGCGAACTTTTAAAGAAAGAGCATTTATACTCATTTTTAAAACTGTTTTATGAAGCAGGCATACTCCATAGACTCTTTACTTCTTTTAGAAAAGTAACCCATCTACCGCAGTTTGACGGCTATCACACCTATCCTGTAGACTTGCACTCCATAAAATGTATCGAAGCCTTGGAACATATTCAGGAGCCCTTTATACAAAATCTTTACAACGAACTTGATGCACAAGATAGATTGATTTTAAAGATTGTCATCCTTTTTCATGATGCAGGAAAAGGGAGAAAACAAGACCACAGTGAAGTTGGGGCAAGACTTATCGTCCCTTTTTTAAGAAATATAAAACTCAAAGAAGATGCGACAAACAGAGTAACAACACTCATCAGATACCATGTCCTCATGAGTGGTGTCGCCTTTAGAGAAAACATACACAATGAAAAAACACTTTTCAAATTTATGTCTAATGTAGGTGATTTAAGAAATTTGAAACTTTTATATATACACACATATGCAGATGTCAACGGTGTGGGTGAAAACACCTTCAATACGTTTAATTCAAGGCTACTGTATGAACTCTATCTAGGCTCACTTGAAGTGGCACAAAATAGTAACAGAATCACTGATGCAAAAAAAAGACAACTTATAGAGAAGAGAGTGCAAAACACTCCAGAATTTAAAACACTTCCAAAAACCCTGCAAAGCAAAATCTTACGAGTCGAGTCCAATCTCTTTTTCTTTAAACATACACCTCAGGATATTATCAACATCGCCAAACGTGCACAAGAGACACAAGAGTATAGTTTTAATATCGAATCCTTAGAACCTCTCACTATAGAAATATATAGAAATATCCCCTTAAACATAAGCTATCTTTTAGCATCTTTGGGTCACTTAGATGTAGGCTCTATGGAAATTTACACCCTTTTTGAACATGTAAAATATTTTAAAATCGAGTTTATAGAAAATATTGATACAGATGAAATAGCCGTTTTGGAACAAATCATAGAGAACTCTTTTGATATGTCCCGTCATGTGGAGATAAAACACATCAAACTCACCAATAAAGAGATAGAAATAGACTGCAATCACTCTATGACCCACGCCGAGCTAAAACTTAACACTACAAACCAGAAAAAACTCTTAGCCTACATCATGGACTGTTTTGAACAATTGAACATAAATATTGTTTCGGCTAAAATCTACAGCACAAAATACAGAGTCAGAGATACTTTTTTAATGGAAAAAAAAGATGGCGTGTGTGATGATGAGAGTAAAATCTACAGACTGTTAACAAACTAAAAAAAAGGCTTTATCATGTGTGGAATCGTTGGATATATCGGCAAACAAAATACGAAAGAAATTTTACTTGAAGGGCTCAAGGAGCTCGAATACAGAGGCTATGATTCCGCAGGAATAGCAGTTTTGCAAAATAACCATTTTTCAAATTTTAAAGCTGTAGGTAAATTGGTTAACCTTGAAGAAAAAACAAAAGATTTTATAACAAAAGATTTTGCCGTTGGCATCGGTCACACACGCTGGGCAACACATGGAAAACCAACTGAGCTAAACGCCCATCCACATTTAGGCGAAAAATCGTATGTAGTCCATAATGGCATCATAGAAAATTATGCCAAACTCAAAAAAGAGCTCATTGAAAGCGGCGTTCATTTTTTAAGTCAAACAGATACTGAGGTTATTGTCCACCAATTTGAAAAAAATCTTAAAGTATCTCACAATGCTTTTGAAGCTTTTTCCCAAACTCTCAAAGAACTTGAAGGTGCTTATGCGATTTTACTTGTGACAAAAGAGGAGCCACAAACTATTTACTTTGCAAAACATGGTTCCCCCATGATAGTGGGCATCAACGAAGAGGGGGAGAAATACTTTGCTTCTTCAGACGCTCCACTTATCGGGCATTGCACTGAGGTGAGCTACTTTGAAGATGGGGATTATGGCTATGTCACTGCTGATAAAGTGGCTCTATTTTCCAAAAAAGGGGAGCAAAGAGAGGCTGTTTTTTCAACCCTTTCAAAAAACAAACTTTTTGCTCAAAAGGATGGATTTCGCTTCTTTATGGAGAAAGAGATTTATGAGCAAAGCACTGTGATAGTTGACACCATGATGGGAAGACTTGGTGATGAGGAGATTGTTTTTGATGAGATTGAGAGCTCTCTTTTTGATGGGATAGACGAGATAAAACTCTGCGCATGCGGCACCTCTTACCATGCGGCGTTAACCGCATCTTATCTGTTTGAACGCTATGCAAAAATAAAAACCTCAGTCGAGATAGCAAGTGAATTTCGCTACAGAGAACCTGTCATGACACAAAATACCCTTTTTGTTGTCATCTCTCAAAGTGGGGAGACTGCGGATACCCTTGAGACGCTTAAAATGGCAAAAAATGCTGGACTTAAAACCTTAGTTATTTGCAATGTAGACAACTCTTCGATGGTTCGCCTTGCAGATGCGAGCATCCTTACAAGAGCTGGTATGGAAAAAGGGGTCGCTTCCACAAAAGCTTTTGCCACACAAGTAAGCGTTTTTTGGATGTTAAGTCTTTATGTTGCTAAACTTAAAAATGTACTCAATAGAAAAGAGCTCGTGCGACAAATCGCCCTCTTAAGAGAGGTGCCTACTTCTTTAATCGTCGCAGATTCTATGCATGAGCGGATTAAACGTCTCTCAAAAAGATATCTTCATGGGCACGGATTTTTCTTTATAGGTCGTGATGTATTTTTTCCACTTGCCCTTGAGGGTGCACTCAAACTCAAAGAGATATCCTACCTTCATGCAGAAGGATATCCAAGCGGCGAGATGAAACACGGCCCTATTGCTCTTGCGGACCCTGAGCTTTTCACGATCGCCCTCCTTCCACAGCATATGCTTTATGAAAAAGCAAAAAGTAATGTCGAGGAACTCAGCGCTAGAGACTCCACGATTTGCGCTATTAGCCCTATAGAGTTTGATAAAGCGGATGATTTTATACAAATCTCCTCTTGCGCAGACTATATGCTGGAGTTTTTTGAGATGATGGTTGTGGTACAACTTCTAGCACTTGAGATTTCCATAAGACTCGGCAACGATGTTGATATGCCAAGGAACTTAGCAAAGAGTGTTACCGTAGAATAAACACATTCTACAACTATGTTTTATCACTTTTACATAATTTCACTAAAAATTTAAATTTATTTTGCTATTATGTATTAGAAATTATACTTAAAGTGAAATTATGCAAACTAAATCGAAACTTCTTCTCATAGTAGCTTTTATGCTCCTTGGATTAACCACAGCGACCATCATAAATGTTTCATTAAATTTTAGAGATTACAGCATAAACAGCGCCGTTGAAAAATCAAAACTTGCCGCCAACATCGTAAAAGACGGACTCACCGCTCACATGGTCAATGGCACCATGGACAAGAGAGAGTATTTTTTAAATGAAATAGCCCATAAAGACGAGATTAAAGCATTGTGGGTTATACGTTCACAAAGCGTTATCAACCAGTATGGAGAGGGACTTCACAACGAAACCGTTCGAGATGCCATAGATGAAGAGGTACTCAAAACTGGAAAAACCATTCAAAAGATTACAGAAAAAACAGATAGAATCATCCTGAGAATGACGATTCCTTACACTGCAAATTCAAATACGGGTTCTGTTAACTGCTTAAGCTGTCATAACGTCCAAAAAGATGACACGCTTGGTGCCATCAGTATGGAATTTGACATAAGCAATATGAGAAATAGTGGAATGTATACTATTATTAAAATACTAGGGATAAATCTCCTTTTCATATTTATCACACTCATTTTAATCAACTACTATGTAACTCCGTACTTGAAACTTTTTTCAAACCTTCAAGAGGGGATAAAAAAAGCCCATAGCGGAAACTTTACCCATTATTTTGAAACAACCGTTTCTGGAGATGCAAAAAATATTGTCTCTCACATGAATACTCTTTTTAGAAAAATGCAAGAAACCTTTGGAGATATAAAACACAACCTCTCAACATTCATCCCTCAAGGGTGTATATCTTCAGCTGATCCACTTTATGAAGCAAAAGTTATTATTGGTGAGTTGTCTGATATTTATAAATTTAAAAAAACGATAGAGCTTGACTCCTCTAAGACGATGGTTTATTCAAGAATCACAGATATTTTAAAGACAAAATATGGCATCGAAAATTTTACACTCTATGAAATAGATACTTTGGAAAAAACCAGAAAACTCATCTCAACCTCTTCAGAGGAGGCTAGTATTTGTTTCAAAGAAGTCGATACCAATGCAACTTTATGCAGAGCACATAGAACAAAAACAGAGGTTATCTCAAGCGAATTTGTCAATCTGTGTCAGACATGTAATGCTAGAGAAGCAGAATATCTCTGCATCCCTTTTGTTATAAATAGCAGCTCTTCTCTTGTAATATCTATTTATGATTTAAATGACAACCAATTGAGTGAAATCAATTTTTTTATGGCAAGCATCAAAAATTATCTTGAAGCCGCCAAGCCTGTCATAGAGAGTAGAATCTTGCTTAACAAACTCCGTGATACCTCACTAAGAGATGCCATGACAGGACTTTACAATCGAAGATTTTTAGAAGAGTTTATTGACACCATGATGAATCAAGCAAAAAGAAAAGATGAAGCATACTCCATTCTTATGCTAGATGTCGACTTCTTTAAGATGGTCAATGACTCTTATGGACATGATGTAGGGGATCTTGTCATCGTAGAAATAGGTAAAGTGCTCAAAGAAAATGTCCGTATTTCAGACCTTGCCATCCGTTATGGAGGGGAAGAGTTTGTGATTTTACTGCACAATGCCAGCGATGAAGGGACTCAAGAAATTGCTAAAAAAATACACTCAGCATTTGCAAATCTCATCTTTGAAGTCGCAGACAAAGAAACCATACAAAAAACCATCAGCATCGGTATATCAAAATATCCAAAAGATGGCGACACCATCTGGAAATGCATTAAGTTTGCAGATACAGCACTTTATAGAGCTAAAACAACAGGCCGAAATAAAATAGTAACTTATACAGCAGAGATGTCCCAAAGAGAAGACGTAAGATAACAACGCAATAGCACATCAAACGTGCATTCCCACGTACAGCGTGGGAACAAAAAAACACCCTTCATTGTGAGCAAAACAAAGCACCACACCAAACAAAGTTACCAAAAAGTTAAAAGAGTGATGCAATTGCAAGAAGCATAGAGAAGAAGCGTACTAATGTACGTGACGAGCGTAGCGACACAGCAAGTGCGTCGCTATTTTAACTTTTTAGTGGCAGCCGCAACCGCCTGTGCCACAACTCTCTTTTTCTTTTGGAGCTTGCTTAGGCGCAGCTGTTGAACATGCACTCACACCTGGAGGTGTTGTCGGCTGAACAGCTGCGTTATCAACACCACCGTTTGCATTTATCTCTTCTATATCTGCCCAAATAGAAGCAGCAGCTGCCATGTAACGCTTGGCACTCTCAGAACTTGGGTTTATAAATGTGATAGGTTTGCCCTCATCTCCACCTATACGAATGCTTGGCTCAATTGGAATTTCTGCTATGATTTTCGTCTTAAACTCATCTGCCATCGGCTGGGATGTCCCTTTGCCAAAAATATCATACTCAACACCCGTATCAGGTGCGATAAAACCGCTCATGTTTTCTATAATCCCCGCTATTGGAATGTTTAATTTTTTAAACATATCAAGTGAGCGGCGAGAGTCGTCAAGTGAGACTCCTTGTGGTGTTGTAACCGTTAAACCAACTGTTACAGGAACGCTTTGCGCCAAAGTAAGTTGAGCGTCACCTGTTCCTGGAGGCATATCGATAACAAGTACATCAAGTTCCGACCATAAGATATCACGCAAAAACTGCTCAATAGCTTTCATAATCATCGCCCCACGCCAGATTAAAGACTGACCTGGTTCCATGAGTGAGCCCATAGACATAACTTCGATGCCATAGGCTTTTATAGGGAGAACTTTATTACCGTTTACTTCAGGTTTTAAGTCATCAATACCCATCATACGAGGGATATTTGGACCATAAATATCGGCATCCAAAAGACCGACTTTTTTCCCTTGTGCAGCAAGAGCAATCGCGATATTTACAGAAGTAGTCGATTTGCCAACTCCACCTTTTCCAGAACTTACCATAAGGAAATTTTTGATTTGAGGCGCTATGTTTTTCCCATGAGAAGAGCTCTCTCTTGGCATTTTTGGAGCTTTTATATTGCACGTTACATTTATTGCGCCAATTGCTTTTAACTCTTGATTGGCATCATCGCTGATTTGCTTTGCAACTTCTGGAGCACTTGAAGTGATATCAACACTAAAAGTAACATCATTTGCATCTATTATTATATTATTTACAAATCCAAACGTGACAATATCCTTTGTGAAACCTGGATAAAGAACTTTTGAGAGTGCTGATTTTACATTTTCTTCTGTCATTATTATTTTCCTTTACATAATTTTATAAGTCTACTAGAAGCACTAAAACTTGACTTTGAAGTCAAAAATATTTTAACGCCAACACTCTACCATATTTAAATAAGACAAAAATTGTCCTATTTAAAAATAGTTTCTATTTAAGTTGTTTTTTAAATTTTTGCCTTCATCTCTTCTTCTTGGGCTATTCTTGCATCCTCAGCGATTTGTGCAATCATTTGAGGATTATCCATGATGCTTTGTGTTATCTTGTAAGAACAAAATTTTGGTCCGCACATAGAACAAAACTCTGCTTCTTTAAAAACATCCTGAGGAAGTGTCTCATCATGATACTCTCTTGCTCTCTCAGAGTCGAGGGCGAGCTCAAACTGTCTCTCCCAATCAAAACCATAGCGAGCATCACTCATCTCATCATCAATATCTCTTGCACCCTTGCGTCCACGAGCAATATCAGCAGCATGTGCAGCGATTTTATACGCGATGATGCCTGCACGAACATCTTCAGCATTAGGAAGACCTAAATGCTCTTTGGGTGTTACATAGCACAACATGCTCGCTCCATGCCATCCACCCACAGCTGCACCGATTGCTGAGGATATATGGTCATACCCTGCGGCAATATCAGTTACAAGAGGACCTAAAATATAAAAAGGTGCCTCATGACATAACTCACGCTGAATCTTCATGTTGCGCTCAATCTGGTTAAGTGGCACATGCCCTGGACCTTCTATCATGACCTGAACATTTTTTTCCCAAGCGCGCAAAGTAAGCTCACCTAAAATCTTAAGCTCACCAAGCTGCGCATCATCAGAAGCGTCTGCCAAACAACCTGGACGCAAGGAATCACCAAGAGAGAGGGAGACATCATACTTCGCGCAGATATCTAAAATCTCATCAAAAGCGGTATAAAAAGGATTTTCTCTATGATAGTGCATCATCCAAGCTGCCATAAGCGAGCCGCCACGAGAGACGATTCCCATTTTGCGCTTTGCAACTTTAGGCATAGTTGAGAGCAAGAAACCTGCGTGAATGGTAAAATAACTCACACCTTGGCGTGCTTGACGCTCTAAAACATCAAGCATCACCTCTATGCTTAAATCTTCTATTTTATTGCCAACATCATGCAAGATTTGGTAAATTGGTACTGTTCCAATAGGAATTTTAGAAGAAGCAATAACTGCTTTACGAATCTCATCCAAATCGCCGCCTGTGGATAAATCCATAGCAGTGTCGGCTTTATAGTGTTGGGAGACTTGCATTTTTTCAACTTCGCCAGCAACATCCGAAGCGATTGCAGAAGAGCCTATATTGGCATTAATTTTACATTTGCTCGCTATTCCTATCGCCATCGGCTCAAGAGAAGTGTGATTGATATTTGCGGGAATAATCAACCTTCCTCTTGCAATTTCACTCCGAATTAGCTCAGCAGGGAGGTCTTCAATTTTTGCAACGTACTCCATCTCCTCTGTGATAATGCCCGCTTTTGCGTAGTACATTTGTGTACGAACGGCATCATTTTTTCTTTTTTCAACCCACAAAGATCTCATAATTTCTCCTAAATTTTATACAAATATATGCATTTGATAGAAATATAATCAAATAAAGTTAATCTAATATAAAGTGAGTTGTTAGCATTTAGATTTTATGTAAATAGAGACAAAATGTATCATTTTTTATCTATTCACAAGAGAAAAAAAAGCTTCGCATGTGTATAATTTCGTAACACTTAAAAAGAGGGGTATTTTTGTCCGACTTGACACTTATTCTACTGGCTGCTGGCGATTCTAGCAGATTTAAGATGGAAGTTAAAAAACAATGGCTACGCATTGACCATAAACCTTTGTGGCAGTTTGTAGCAGATAGATTTTACAAAACTGGTTTTTTTGAGCAAATCATCATTGCCTCTTCAGGTGATGACTTAGCATCTATGAAAAACTACGCTGAATACACCTTTATAGAAGGTGGCAACTCTAGACAAGCATCCCTTAAAAACGCACTTGCACTCACGCAAAGTGAGTTCGTGCTTGTAAGTGATATTGCAAGATCTTGTATCGGGGAAGAGTTTTTAAAAGCCATCCTTGCTAAAAAAGGTCAAGCAGACTCTATCGTTCCCTACCTAAAAGTAACAGATACTATCGTTTATGAAAACACTACTATCGATAGAGAAAAAGTCAAAAAAATTCAAACTCCCCAACTCTCCAAAACATCTATTTTAAAAAAAGCGCTCCTTGTAGATGAGGAGTTTACGGACGAGAGCAGTGCCATCGTTGCTTGTGGAGGTTCAAGAGAGTTTATTTTAGGAGAAGAAAATGCCCATAAAATCACTTTTATCCATGACCTCAAAAAACTCTCTTGCCTACTTAAACCTTCAAGTGATACATTAAGTGGCACAGGGTTTGATACCCATGCATTTGAAAACGAGAAGGAGATGTTTCTTTGTGGTGTGCACATCGAAAGTGATTTTGGATTTAAAGCGCACAGTGATGGAGATGTTGCCATTCACGCACTCATCGATGCGCTTCTTGGTGCGGCAGGAATGGGCGATATTGGCATGCTTTTTCCAGATAATGATCCTCTCTACAAAGGGATAGATTCTAAAGAGCTCCTCAAAAAGGTTGTTACAAAGATACGCAATTTTGGCTTTGTCATCGTTAATGTCGATGTAACAATCATGGCAGAAACCCCACGCATCGCATCATACAAAGAGCGCATGAGAAAAACTCTCGCACAGATACTTGAAATCGAAAGTTCTCGAGTAAACATCAAAGCCACAACAACCGAAAAGCTCGGATTTATAGGCAGAAGCGAGGGTGTTGGAGTAATGGCTAATGCAAATTTAAAATATTTTAATTGGGCACAAGAACCACTTAATTAAGGCAAACAATTGAAGATTTTGATTATAGAAAATGAGATTTATTTAGCGCAAAGTATCGCGACAAAGCTAAGTGAACTCGGGAATTCATGCGAAATGTGTACATCTACAAAAGATGCAATAAAAAGTAACAACTACGATGTAGTTTTACTCTCGACAAACATTAATGGGCAAGATTTTAGCCCTGTCATCGAGACTTTTAAAAACTCCATTATCATCCTTATGGTCTCTTACATCAGCAATGATACCGTCTCAAAACCTCTGAGTGCGGGGGCAAAAGATTATATTTTAAAACCCTTCATGATTGAGGAGCTCATCCGCAAAATAGATCATTATCAAGAGTATGAAAAACTCAAAAAGAGAAATGAAGCGTATGAAAAATATCTTAACTACTCCTTTTCCAGTGTTATGCAAGAGTACAACCACAGAGATATCAAGCTACCAGTTTTTGTCACTTCAAGTTTCCAAAAATATATTGATGCGTTCGCTTTTAGTCATGCTTATGCGAAAAATCTCTCTTTATACTTTTTGACACTCAGTGATCATAAAACTCTTAGCGAAATCGCAGCGCTTCCTCAAAACGCTCTCCTTTATATCATCAATTTTCAAATGCTTAAAAAAAGTGATAGAAAGGCATTTTATGAAGTCATAGCAAACAAACAGGTCATCGTTGCAAGTAACGACAAACTAGAAGATATTCAGTATGAAGTTTTGGAACTCAAATGTGAAAATAATATTTTTGACCAAGGGGATATTTTGCCGATTGAAGATTATGTAAAATATATTGTTTTACACTATCAAAATAAATTTCCTGACACAGAGTTATCCAAAAAACTAGGCATCTCTCGCAAAAGCTTATGGGAAAAGAGAAAGAAATATGACATCATCAAGAAAAAATAAAACACTCTTTATAGATAAAGAAGCGGCGTCTGTTTTAGAACTTGTAAAAGAAGGGCTTTTATTTCCCTTAACAAGGCTCATGAGCAAACTTGAAAGTGATGAAGTCCTTAAAACAGGACTCATAAATGGTAAAACATTCCCTTTCCCTTTTTTCTTAGCTCCATCAGGATTAAAAAATATCGAAGTCTTGAGCACATTGCAACGGGGAGAAAGTATTACTCTTATTTGTGATGATACTGAATTTGCCATATTAGTTGTGGATGAAACATTTCAAATAGACCCAAGAGAGCGGACAAAGCATCTCTACGGCACTGATGATTTAACACATCCTGGAGTGATGGCAACAATCAAAAGGATTGGTCCATGGGCAGTCAGTGGAGAATATACGCTTCTTAATCCTAAAGCTAACGAAAATATACTGCTTATTGAAGAAGCAAAAAAAAGTATCGGCGCAAAACACACCACGGCACTTGTGATGGCAGCAAATCCCCTGCACCGTGGGCATGAGCGTCTCATACGCCAAACGCTTGATACGACAGATTTGCTTATTATATTTTTGCTTAAACCTTATGATAGTGCTAACTTGCCATATAACATACGAAAAGAGGCCTTAGACTACTTCACTAATAATTTTCTCCCAAAAAGTAGAGTTCTTATCGTCCCCCTTGAGAATAGTTACATATTTGCGGGATACAATGAAATTATTATTGACGCGATTGTGACAAAAAATTATGGGTGCGATAGGCTGACAGTTGGACGAAATCATGCGGGTCTTGGGATGTTTTATGACTGCAACTCAAACAAATCCATCATTGATAAAGTCGTCGGTATCGACATAGAGATTCGTATCGCAAGTGAGTATGTCTACTGTGACAAATGTACAACGCTTGTAAGCAAAAGTTCTTGTCCTCATGGGCAGCACAACCAAATATCCTACCATGCTGACTCTATTTTAGAACTGCTTGAGTTGGGTCTACTCCCCCCTGCAGTGCTTATCAGGAAGGAAATCTCCTCCTTTTTACTCTCAAAACTTCATCCAAATAGATTTAAAAATCTCGAAAAACTCTACTACGACCTCTTACCAGTCGAGGGACTTTTAAAAGAGCATACCGAAAAAGATTTCTATCTCGAGTTGATTAAACTCTACCAAACAACTTCACTTACCTAGGACTTTTTATGAATTGGTTTTTTATAACACTCGGCTATAGCGGCTTGTCACCCAAAGCACCTGGAACGGTTGGCACTTTGGTTGCGCTCCCTCTTGGAGTATTGCTTCTTATCTATTTTGGAGCTCAAACTCTTTTTTTAGCCACCCTACTCATCTCCATTGTCGCCATAAAATCGATTGACACCTATGAAAAAACCAGCGGTATTCATGACGATAAAAGAATCGTTATAGACGAACTTGCAGGAATGTGGTTTGCCCTCAGCGTAGCTCCTGCTGCAAGTGTTAGCTTGAGTGAAGTGAGCATATTGGAAAATGGATTTTTAATCCAAAGTCTCCTATCTTTTGTACTTTTTCGATATTTTGATATCACAAAACCCTCCATCATCGGAAGAATCGACCGTGAAACAAAAGGCGGTATCGGAGTCATGGGAGACGACATCCTAGCAGGATTTACCGCTGGCATACTCAGCGCAACGCTCTGGCAAGGAGTTGTTTATCTAAACTTGTTTTAAAGTTTCCATCCCCCCCACTGTCATTAAGTTAAGCTAAAGATTTTCATCATTGCGAGGCACAGAGCAATCTTTGGTTATTGTAACTACGCAACAGATTGCTTCGCTTTGCTCGCAATGACGAAAATCCTTAGCGTAATGGTATTTCCCTCCTCNNAAGCAAAGCAAAGTTCTCCACTTCACCCAAGAACAAGCAAAGCAAAGTTCAAAAAAGTTTGCCATAAAAATGAATAGAGTGATGTAGTTTCAAGGCGCATAGTGAGGAAGCGTACTGCAGTACGTGACGAACGTAGCAACGCAGAAAATGCATTGCTATTTTCATTTTTATATAAAGAGGGGGTCGCTTGTTGGCTCTATCTCTTCGAAATCTTCTATGATTGTATCAAACATTCTCATCGTCTTTTTTGCCTTAAGCGTATAGCCATCAAAAACCTCTTTTGAAGAAGGGAAGGCTTCGCTGAGCTCTTGGTAGATGAGAATACGCCCGTTAATATGTTTGTTGATTTGTGCAAAAGCGTCTTTAAGGTACTGTTTTTTTGTTGTATGCCTAAAAAGAGCTCGCACCATTTTTATCCGCTCTTTTATCGGAAGTGATTCACCTATCTCCTCTGCTATTCTTTTTATGTCTAAGCGTGAAATATAAACGCCACTTTGCGCAGGAGCAAGGAGTATAGAAGTTAAAGCATCCACAAATTGGGGAACAGGTCTCTCCTCTTCTTTATCGCCTGTATCGGAGTTTTGATTGCTGCTTAGTGCCTCTGGGTCTAGGGAGCATTTCTCATGGACAAATCTGTCAAATTCTGCTCTTAAATCGTTTAAATCATCATGGTTCATAATTCTTATTTCCTTTTTATATTTATGTCTCTGTAAGCTTGAGCAGTAAGCTCTTGGAGAATGTCATCATACGCGACATATTTTGCCCCAAGATGGCTTGCTCTTGTTTGAAGCGACGAATACTCTTTTGTGTTTTTCATATCAAAATTGTAAGGTGCCAACTGCGCTACCATAGCCAAATCTTCTAAATCTGAAAAATCTAAAACCGCACCAAATCGACTAAAATCAACACACATCCCTTGTGCAATACGATTTATATCAGGATTTTCAAATTCCATCTCCTTACAAAAAAGCATCAGCTCCTCAAGATTATCATGAAAATAACTCACTTGAAATCCGCAAGCCATCAGTGCAAAAGCTCTTGCATAAGGGCTTGTGCCAAGGAGTGCAATTTTTGTAACTCCTAAATCTTTGAGTTTCTCTAAAAGAACTCTGATACTGAAAACATCACCAAAAAGCTTCTCTCCCTCGCGAAAGACAATATCGCACATGCCGCTTCGTCGCACCAAAGCGCTCGCTTCATCAAGTATTTCGACACTTCGCTGTGTATATTCATGCGAGATGATAGCCCCATTTACATGGGACTTTTTCATATTGCTAAGGGTGAAAAAAAAGTCATCTGCTCGTATGTTCATGGGAATCATCATCATGTCTTTTTGATTCTCTTTAAACTTCTTGTTGATAAGCGCACTAAATCTGCTACTCCCTGCATGCTCACCTATAAAACCAAAAAGTTTTGTTTGGCGGGATATCTCATTTGCATTATTCATCATTATTTTTTTGCTCACATATTATCGGGGATTGCCCAAAGTTCTCTTGCTTCTTGTTCTTCTATTTTACATCTGTAACAAAGTCTATCAGCGCTGTTTGTGCTAAAAATCGTATTACACTCATCGCATTTTCTCACCTTAAATGTAATCAAGTTTTGTACTTGTGGCTCAAAAAATTCTTTAACGTTATAAGAGCTTGAGAGTGTTAGTGCATTTGGCTCGCAAACGTCATGACAGATATGGCACTTGATGCACAAAAAAGGGTCAAAGTCTATTTTAGAATTTTTAACATCTGATGTCAAAGCTCCCGTTGGACAAACTCTATAACACATTTGACAAACGGTACATGCCTCTTCATTCATAAGTTTCTGCGAGGTAAAACTCACCGCTGAAGCATCGACCACATGATACACAGAGGGTTTTTGGGCTCGTTTGATAGCTGTAAAAAAAAGCTTTCTTCGCTGAGGTATTCGCTTGAGTTTTAAGAGTGCTATATCTGTTTTTTGCAAAGTGTGCGCTATGAGTTCATCGGTTGCTTTTTTTACCTCAAGCTCAAAACTAGCCTTGCCTTTGGCTATAGCACTGAGATTTATTGAGCGTAAAAACTCTCTTCTATCGCCCTCTTTTACTTCACTAATATGGCAAATATTTTCAAGTTTTATCTGCGCTGCATTTTGCATAGCCTCTAAGAGATAGCTCGCTTCTTCATGATTTTTTAGTATCTGAGGCTTACATGTGTGAGCAATCGTACAACTCTCACAGTGTCCTATGTCCAAAATTATCTCTTTTTTAAGCACTGCCAAGGAGATGATATGCTCAACACTGAGTGCCGCAATACATGGAACATTTTTTTTGCATGAGATAAGATTTGCCTCCTCCTTTAAAAAATCAAAAAAGAAATCTTCAGATTTAAAATCATCAAGGCTCAGCGCTTCATTTGGGCATACCGCATCACATGCACCACAACCAACACATGAGAAAAAGTTGATGCTCGGAAGTGGATTTGTCCCTACCACTATCGCTCCCGTTGGGCATATCACTTCACATTTATTACACTGACTCTCTCTACTAAGCAAGCGGACACATTTACTTGATTCGAGTGCTATCAAAGACATTTATGCACATAACTCTTTGGAGAGATACGCATGGTCACTAAGGAGAAACTCCAATGTCATCTCAGCCACATCAAAATAGAGCGGTGTTCTTGCTTCGTATTTCATACTTATGAGATACAGCGGTGCCCATTGAAGCAGGTGTTTATCCAAAAATTCTTTTTGCACCCCTTTGAGTTGCTGTACCGCACTTGTATCATTTTGCTCCATAGCCAAGGACTCTGCCAAACATAAATGGTGCATAAATTCCAACTCTATCCCTATATGGTCAGAGGAAACCACTCGTGCAACTTCATAATCAACCATAAAATCGTATGCACTGTATATATCAGTTACAGGGTTCGCACCACCTGTCTCTATCATCTGGTCTTGTCTTGTATAAAAAGTCTCATAAGGGATGAGATGGAGCAAAGATATATTGACAAAATCTGGATTGAGATACATCTCTAAAAGTTTTTGATTTTCCATCTCTTTTAAAGGAATCCACTCTTTGAGAGTTGGAAAAAAATCCAACATATTCTCATCATTTTTTATCATATCAAGTGTTTCTACTTCGAGTTCTTGAAGTAAAACACGCGATAAAAGGGCGTAAATATTCACCCTTGCTTGTATATTTTGCATATTTTAAGTGCCTCTCTTTAGGTCTAAAAAATTTGTTCTTATTTTAAGAGTGGTGATTTTATCACAAAAGGCTGAATATAAGTTTCTTCTCCTGAAAAATTTTAAAAAACTCAATTTTCTTGATAAAGCGACATAGATGGAAATGCAAAATCGAGTGAATTTTGCTCTAAAATCTCCATGATTTTATACATGATATCCTCTTTTGTAGTGAGCCAATCATCCCAGTCAACAGACTTCGTAAAACAGTACACTAAGATGTTGATACTTGAATCAGAAAACTCATCAAGATAGACAAGGAGATTTTTTTTGACTCCCTGATAATCATCTTTGGAGACAAGTTTTTCTTTTACATTTAAGCTGTAGAGGTGCTGCGTTTTTTGGGTTGCGATTTGGGGATGGTTTTCTAACATGTCACGAATCGCATTGACTGCATTTTTTATATCTTCTCTCTTAGAACTATACTTTATCGCCAAACTCATTTTTATGCGGCGTCCAAGTTCTCTTTTGTTCCAGTTTTTAACATCTTTACTAGCCAATATTGCGTTTGGGATGGCGATGAGGGCATTATCAAACGTTCTTAGCGTCGTCACTCGAAGACCAATTTCGATAACAACTCCCTCTTGTCCATCGATAACGATCCAATCCCCTTGAGAATAAATATCACTCAGTAAAATAGAGAGTGTGCCAAAGAAATTTGAAAGTGTCTCTTTTGCAGCCAAAGCAACAGCAAAACCACCTATCCCCAAACCTGAGAGAACCGCTGTTAAATCTGCACCAGAAAAATATAAAATAAACAATAAACCAATCACAATAATAGTAAAGTTGATTATCTTTACACCCACATTGACAATCTCATGTTTGATATGTGTACTTGACTCAGCTAGTTCAAGTATTTTAATATTAGCAATAGCATTCAAAATTCTATATACCAACCAAAAAAAGAAAAACGCATATAAAACATTAAAAGCTTTGCTTAAATTTTCTATGCTGATAAAATCGTTATAGATATAAATAGCAAATTCAAGATTTATCAAAAGAAGAACAAAAGTAAAAGGCTTATCTATTTTTCTGATTATCGCCTTAGAATATTGCTTTAAAATATTTGTCTTTAAAAAATATTTTACCCCATACGCATAGATGATTTTTCTCAAGCAACAGACAAAAACTGAAAGGATGACTATGAAAAGTATTTTAGCTGCACTAAAGCCATAGTCTTCCAAAAAGGGGTTCAGTGTTGTTGCTATTGCCGTTTTATTTATTGCTACAACGGTTGCGATAAGATGATAACTTGCATATTTATTGAGTCGATACATCTTCTTTTCATACCCATATAAATGGCTGATTACATCAAGATTAATCTCTACAAGGGCATACAATTCTTTAATATTTTTTTTGGCCTGTTGGAGAGTTTTTGTATCATCAACAATTTTTAAGTAGTATCCATAATCACTTTCCAAAAGTTTTTGATTTTCTTGAGTATTTTGCGCGATATAGCTATTTAAACTTGTTTTAAAAGTCTCCATGTTTTGGGTATCAAGGGCATTTAAAACATTTTTTATCAATTTATTTTGATTTAAAAGTATCTTGTACGATTTTAGCTTTACCTCATCTCGAAGAACAGCGTAAGTGTTGCCTGCTTTTTTGTTGATTCTTATAACTTTTTGCAGTGTTAAGATGTTCTCTTCATATGCATCTGTCGTTTGAAAATACGCCTGTTTATCACCCATGATAGTCTCAAGTGCTGTTGTATAGCTTTGTTCTTGCTGACGCACTAAATCTTGCATCTGTTCTTGCGTAAGATTTGCATCATCAATTTTATAAAAATATGCGAGCTGCTCCTGGATAAAAGGGCTAAATCCTGACTCTGCATGAGCAAAAACTCCAAACGCCAGCATAACTGCGGCTATAAAATGTCTTATTTTCAAATTTTTTCCTTACTTTTATAGGATAGAAGTCATAATCTCGTTAACTATTATAGTGACTTCTTTGATGTTTTTTGTCTCTTTGAGGACAAAGAGATCAATTTGTACTTTAAGCTCCTCAAATCGCTCGTTTGTGTTTTTCAGGTAATTTTCAAACGCTTTAAGAGGTGTCTCGTCCACCCTTTGAAACTCAAGAATTCGCTGAGTGAAGTGGACTACAATATGCTCAATGTATTCTAAAAGTTGTCCCCTTAAAATCTTTTCATCTTGCGACTTTAACTGCATGGACTCAAGAGAATTCATCATCTGCAGGATTTTAAACTCACGCACCACAAGATATAAAAGTATTGCTACGTTCGTAAATGAATGAGAAGAACTCTCTTTTATCATGATGGCAGCAACTGCAAATCTCAGATACTCAAGCGCACAAAAGAAAAGGTTAAAGGATTCATTTTCTGGCAAAATCTCTTGAATGTTTTGAGAACATACCTGAGGTAACAGTTTAAAAAGCTCCTCTTTATACTCAAGGATATGATTCATATCAACTTGATGTTTTTTTGAAAATTTCAACATCCAGTTGGTGCTAAAAATCAAAGTATTTTCTATCTCATCAAGAAGTTTATACCGAGCGATATAACCAAGATTTAAATCATTTCTATAAATCTCATAGCGAACATCATTGACTCCAAAAAGTTGGTCACTGAGGAGATAATATTTTATTTTTAGTAAAAATTCTTCATGATGTTTTGGTTGGTAAAACGAAATGAACGTAATTCCTTGAAGATTTACAAGCAAATCAGCAATCATGGTTGCAATAATCTCACGGCGAAGCGGATGCTCTAAGATTTCATTCTCATACGCAGCCACAAAAGATTTTGGAAAATATTTAAACAAATACTGATTGGCAAAAACCTCATCTACAAGTGTTGATTCAAGGAGTTTTGTTTTGATAAAAATCTTTGTATAGGAGAGGAGTGAACAAAGAACAGGACGCACAATAGAACCATCAAGTGATAAAATATCGCTCATGTTCTCATTTTTGGGGATGAAAAAATCGGCTCTATTGAAGCCACTTAAATTGTTTTGCAAAACTTCTATACTCGCGATAAAATCTCCCAAAGCATTTTTGCTCTTGTACGCATCTCGTGAAATGATAAGAGCTTGGTGGTAATTGCTCCAAAGAACAAGATTTACTACTTGCGGAGTGAGATTTTGAAGGGTTGTATTTGCCATCTCTTCATCTATGAGATGTTTTGCTTTAATGCTATTTAAAAGTATTTTCAGGTTGACTTCATGGTCTGAGATATTGACTCCAGCAGCATTATCGATGCCGTCTATATTTATCTTCCCGCCTGCTTTTGCATACTCAATGCGCCCTTTTTGGGTAAATCCAAGATTGCCTCCCTCGCAAACCACTTTCGCACGAAGTTCATTTGCATCAAGTCGCACCGCTTCATTTTCTTTGTCACCCAAATCTAAATTACTCTCTTGGCTGCTTTTTACATACGTTCCCACTCCACCGTTAAAAAGAAGTTCAACTTCCATCATCAACACTCGCTTAGCAAGCTCTTCACCGCTAAGATTTTTTTGCGTGACTCCTAGCATTTTTTTTATCTGCGTGCTGGGCTCAATATTTTTGCTCGAGCGGAGAAAAACACCGCCACCTTCTGAAATCAGCTCTTTGTTATACGCACCCCAACTTCCATCTTTTGCACTAAAGAGCCGTTTGCGCTCAAGGAAACTAACCGCTGCATCTGGAGAAGGGTCCAAAAACACCTCTTTTTGCGATACCGCACCAAGAAGCCTAAACATCTCAGAGTATAAAAGAGCGTTTCCAAAAACATCCCCTTTCATACTTCCGATACCCACAACAGTAATGGACTCTTTTTGGATATCTTTGCCGCTTTGTATAAAAAATCGCTCGCTCGACTTCATAGCACCTCGTGCTGTAATGCCCAAATCTTTATGCCCAAAACCTTTACTTCCTCCACTCGCGAATGCATCTGCAAGCCAATACCCTCTCTCTATGGCGATAGCATTTGCAACATCACTCATGGAAGCCGTCCCTTTGTCCGCCGCAACAACAAAGTAGGCATCATCGCTGTCATATGCCACAATATTTGCAGGGGTGATGATTTTCCCATTTTCTACATTATCAACCAAATCAAGCATATTATGGATGTAAGCACTATAGATTTTTGTAAAAACTTCTTTGGTTATCTCTGAAGATTCTTTGCGTATGACAAATCCCCCTTTTGCTCCACTTGGGATAATGATGGAGTTCTTTCCTTCTTGGGTCAGCATAAGCGATTTTATCTCTTGACGATAATCTTCATGTCTCTCACTCCATCGCAGACCGCCTCTGCTGATTTTGCTCATTCGCATATGTAAACCGCTAAAATCAGGGTGGTATACAAAGGCCTCAATACTTGGCTGAAGCCCCTTTAAATTTTGTGAAAAACTCTTCATATCAATTTTAAAAGCAATGGCTTCTCTATTGAAAAAATAGTTTGTTCTTAGAAGATTTTTAAGCAATGCAAAAGTAAGTTTGAGAATTTTATCATCCATAATACTTGGAACATTTTTGATGTGCTGCTCAATAGCAAGCTCTAAATCTTGCATAAGTTTTTCACGTCCATGTAACTCTGGGTCAAATTTAGCCAAAAAATACTCTACAAAAAGTTTTGAAAGAGAGGAGTACTGAATCATAGTGTTTAAAATCGCATCTGGATTTAAAGCAATAACGGCTTGGTCAAGGTATTCAATAAAGGCACGCAAGAGCATTATTTTTCGCAAACATAAGTTTTCATGGTAAACAAGCCAAAAAAGTCTACATCTTGAAAAAATAGTTCCACGGAGGGAATCACTTATCACTTTTTGTATATTATTTTTAGAGAGGCTGAGTTTTTTGGTATCGTCTAGTTTAAGATTAAAACGGCTCATATATAAATTTTGTTCATTTTTTACGATTTTGTAAGATACTTCATCAATAATTTTAAAACCAAAATCATGTAAAACAGGGATGATAGAAGAGAGATACAACTGCGTGAGTGCATAAATATCGATATAAGAAGCCTCTTGTCTATCTGCTATCAAAGTGACGATTTTATCTTTTAAAATCTCTTCAAAGAGTGCATCACTCACCTCTAAATCTTCAGAACAAATGGGTCTAAAATAAACCGTATCTAGAGGAGAATTGGTCATTGTGATTCCTTATAAACAATTATCATCTACATTGTAGCAAAAACATTTTTTCATAGTCTTAAAGCGAAAAATAAAAAATAGACGAAATAAAATTTATTTGATATAATTGAACGAAAAAAGGAGAATGTGATGGATGATGTAGCCAAAGCCTTATTGCAGAGTCTCTTAAATGCCCGAAAAGATTTGGTGGTCATTTTTGAGGAGGGAGAGCCCTTCATGACAGACAGTGCCTTTAATCACTTTTTTAGTGTGAAGTCCCTTGAACAATATAAAGGAGAATTTGGTCCCTTTGTTCAAAATTTTGTCCCCCATCCCTCCTACTTTAACCAAGACAAAATAGCCAAAAATGAGAATTGGCTTGATGCTATCATGAGAGAAGAAGAGCAAGAACGCATCGTAAGTATGCTCAACGCACGCTTTGAGCCTCGTGCTTTTTTAGTTGGCATTAACAGAGATGTTGCATCGTACCAAATAGTCTCATTTGAAGATATTACGCAGAACCTTATTAAAAGAATCATGATTCAAAACAATGCCACAACAGACGAAGAGAGTGGCGCATATGCAAAAAACTATTTTTTACAGATAATGCGTAGCTTTGATGATGCAGCGGCGTTTAATGAAAAAATTATCGGTCTCTCTTTTTTTGAGATTTTAGACAATGATGGAGCGCAAATCCCTCTTGACGAAACGACACTCAAAATTTTTACTAAATATTTTAAAAGTATTATTCGCAAGGATGATATGCTAGTTCGTTGGGAAGATAACAGTTTTTTACTTGTCTATTTGGTTGATGATGAGAAAAAAGCAAAACAGGTTCAACTAAAATTTCAAGATGCTAAGAATAAAAAAATCATGGAAAGCGAAAACATGATATGTCACACTTCACACATACTCCAAAAAGAGAAACAAAGCATAGTAGAGTTGATAAAAAAGCTTTAAAATGTTGAGTATCGCCAATCTCTCGTTAGCATGCAGAGCCTAACGAGAAAAATTTAGAGCTAGCTTTTGAGTCCTGTTGTGAGCATCATGCGTCTTAGGTAGGCTATTTTACTCTGGAGTGGCAAATCTTTTGGACATACGTCTTGACAACCTAGAAGGGACATACAGCCAAAGACTCCGTTTTCATCGCCGATGAGTTCGTAGTACTCTTCGTCTTCTCTTTTGTCTCTTGGGTCGAGGTGGTAGCGGGCGACTTTATTGAGTCCTACAGCTCCCACAAAATCGGGTTTCATCTGGATAGTTCCACAGGCAGCTACGCAGCATCCACACTCTACACATCTGTCTAACTCATAAATCTCATCTGCAAGTGCAGGCTCCATACGCTCTTCGAGTTTATCAACGTTTATCTCTTGTTCTTTGTCATGAATCCATGTCTCTAACTTTTCGTTAAGACCTCGCATCCATTCACCTGAATAAATAGACAAATCTTTGATAAGCTTAAAGAGAGGAAGTGGTGCAAGGCTGATGTTTTCATCAAGTTTTGAAGTAAGCGTTCTACATGCAAGCGTTGGACGACCATTTACGAGCATAGAGCAACTCCCGCAAATCCCTGCGCGACATACAAAGTCAAACATAAGAGAGTTGTCTTGATGCTCTCGTATCTCATTTAAGACCACAAAAAGGGTCATGCCGTACGCTTCTTCTACCTCGTACGTCTGCATATGTGGAACATCATTTTCATCATTTGGGTCAAATCGAAGGACATTGATTTTTAAAATTCTTGGGGCTTTTTCTTCACTCATACATTTTCTCCTAGTCTTTCGTTTGTTCCACGATATTTTTTTGGCAATTTATCTAAAAATGGCATTAAAGCATTTTGAATTTCAAAACGAGTTGCACCCTCAGACTCTAGTTTTTCTCTTATAACATCAACCGCTTTTTGTCTTATTTCTGATTCAGGATGCGCATCTGTCATATCTTTTCCATAGCCACGAAATCCTGGAGGCATCTCCATATTTGCTATAGTTATCTCTTCATAACTTACACTTGGCAGCGTTTGCGTTTCATCTGGCCATGACGTAAGTGTTCTCTTCAGCCAATTCGCATCATCACGCATTGGAAAATCTTCTCTTGAGTGTGCACCGCGGCTTTCAGTTCTCATAAGGGCTCCATATGCTACAGTCAAAGCCAGTTTTATCATGCGCTGCGTTCTGTAGGCGTTAAAAAGTGCTGGATTGGCTGCACGGGATTTTGAGCGAAATACTTCTATGTTTTTACTTCTTTTATGAAGCTCTTCAAGCTCATTTACCGCATCTTGAAGGTCGGCTCCATTTCTAAAAATGCCCACTTTTGTCATCATAATCTCTTCCATGCGACGGCGTAAAATATAAGCATCTTCCCCTTTTTCTTTCGTCAAAAGGGCTTCGATTTTTTCTTTTTCTTTATGAATAAAAGTCTCAATAGTTGAAGTGTCGATATTGATAGAGCTCTCTGGAGTGTCACAAAAATCAGCAATATATTCCGCAACAAGCATCCCCGAGACAACCGTCTCACTTACAGAATTTCCACCCAAACGGTTAAAGCCATGCATATCCCAACAAGCCGCTTCACCGCAAGAGTAAAGGCTTTTAAGTGTTTGTGATTCGCCTGTGTATTTTGTACGAATTCCCCCCATGGAGTAGTGTTGTGTTGGACGAACTGGAATCCAATCAACTGCAGGGTCAATGCCAAGAAAGTTTTCACAAATCTCTTTGACTTCACGTAAATTTTTCTCAATATGTGCGCGTCCTAAGATAGTGATGTCAAGCCATAAATGGTCTCCATAACGGGACTTTACACCCTTGCCCTTGCGAATATGCTCCGTCATTCTACGGCTCACAACGTCACGTGATGCAAGCTCTTTTTTCTCAGGTTCATAATCTGGCATAAATCTATAGCCGTCTTTGTCTAAAAGAACCCCGCCATCCCCACGACACCCCTCAGTCGTCAAAATTCCTACTGGGACAATCGCGGTCGGGTGAAACTGGATAGCTTCCATGTTCCCAAGTGTTGCAATACCTGTCTCCAAAGCTATAGCCTGACCCATCCCTTGACAAATAACGGCATTTGTAGAAACACTATAAATTCTTCCATATCCGCCCGTTGCAATCGTCGTCGCTTTTGCAATGTAGGCAACAAGCTCCCCGCTCATCAAGTTTCTCGCAACCGCTCCATAACAACGCCCATCTTTATGGATAAGCGACATCGCTTCAAGTCTCTCATGAATCTCTACTTTATCTTGATGCGCTTTGTTGTCCATCGCAAAAAGCATGCTGTGACCTGTTCCATCCGATGTATAGCAAGTTCTCCACTTTTTCGTACCGCCAAAATCACGTGCCGTGATGAGTCCGTGTGCCTCGTCTTTTTCATGAATGACCACTTTTTGCGCATTGATGACAGACGTATGGTCTCCACGGTGGACTCTTGTCCATGGAACACCCCAAGCCGCAAGTTCACGGATGGCTTTAGGTGCACAATGGACGAACATACGAGCCACTTCTTGGTCAGCTCCCCAGTCACTTCCCTTTATAGTATCAGAGAAGTGTACATCTTCGTTGTCACCCTCACCCATTTTACAATTACCTAAACTCGCTTGCATACCGCCCTGAGCCGCTGCCGAGTGCGAACGCTTTGGTGGAACAAGCGTCAAAACAACCACGTCATGACCTCTTTGCTTTACACCTGTTGCCACTCTCAGACCTGCGAGTCCACCACCAATGACAAGTACATCTGTATAAATTATTTTCATATTTTTACTCCTTGAGAAACACTTTGAACCATTTGGTATCGCTCACCTGCATGGTCTTTGTGTTCTATTCCTATTTTTATGTAAGCTGCCAAAGTTAAAAAACCGAGGGTGAGAAAAAAGATTGTTACGGCATATTTGGCACGGCGCAATTTGATTCTGCTTGCCTTGGCATCTTTGCCCTCAAACCATCCCCACTTCACACAAAGACGATACAAACCGATAGAACCATGAAGCTCTACAGCTAAGAGAAGTAAAATATAAAGCGGCCACATCCAGTCACTTACAATACGGTCAGCTGATGCGTAGGGTCCGATATCTGCAGCATTTGTCATGATGATATAAAGATGGACCGAACCCAAAAAAAACATCGCAAAGCCAGTAAAAATCTGCCAAAACCAAAGTTTTGTATCCCCATGATTAAAAGTGTGTATGTGATTTTTCATAATTGTGTATTGCTTATAATTGGATGGGAATTTACGTATCGCAACTGCTGCATGGGCTATAAATATAAAAAAAACAGCACCCGCCAAAATAGAGACGATGATAGGGTAAGATTCTCCAAAAAAGTAGTACCCTTCGAAAAAGATGGTCACTTGATACATGACATCTTTACCAAGCAGTATGGTCGATACAAAGAACATATGTCCCCACATAAATAACGCTAACACAAGTCCAGTCGCACTCTGAATAAAATCGAGTTTTGCGGGCATTTTATCTATTACTTTTTGCTTCATCTACTCTCCTGATTTGCTGGCGAAAAAAATTTTCGAATTATACAATAGTTGATATAAAACAAGCTTTACGGGTGTTACGAAATAGCAACCATGATAAAACTTCATCATAAAAATTTCGAGAATGTGATTTTTAAATGCTATAATCCCCATCTAAAATAAAGTGCGCAAAGTTAAGTTCTTGCGCTCTTAAAATAGCAACAAAGTGGGTAATATGTCCGATTCTCTTCTTCTAGCATCGATTATGATTGCGGCCTTAGTGGTCTTACTGCCTCTTCTTTTTCATCTCACAAAATACCTAGGCACTTCAAGCGACAATGTCAGAAAAAACGAGCCTGTTGAGGGCGGTATCCGTCTGACACACAAAGACTCTTATGATGGCTTTCATGTCAAGTTTTTTTTAGTAGGTATCATCTTTCTTATCTTTGATGTTGAAGTGCTTTTCATGTTCCCTTGGGCGTTAAACCTTCGCGAGCTGGGTTTATTTGCACTCATGGAGATGTTTGTTTTTATGGGTCTGCTTATTGGCGGATTACTCTATGTTTATAAATCAAAGGTTCTCAAATGGATGTAAGCAACACGCACCTTTTAGATGAAGCAGTCGTCACAACGACCATCGACGCAGTTATAAACTGGGGGCGAGAAGCCTCTTTGTGGCCTTTTGTTTTTGGAACAGCTTGCTGTGCCATCGAGTTTATGTCCACGGCCGCAAGTCGCTACGACATTTCAAGATTCGGAGCGGAAGTTTTACGTTTTTCGCCTCGCCATGCCGATTTGCTTGTCGTAGCAGGAACTATCAGCTACAAACAAGCGCCCATTCTCAAACAAATTTACGACCAAATGCCTGAGCCAAAATGGGTAATAGCCGTGGGTGCCTGTGCTTCAACGGGCGGTTTTTACGACAACTACACAACATTACAGGGAATTGACGAAATAGTTCCCGTAGATGTTTATGTAGCAGGCTGTCCGCCTCGTCCTGAAGCCATCATAGACGCTATTTTAGATATACAAAGACAACTCAAACGAGAGAAAAGTTTTGAGGTGAGAAATACAGAGTTCAAGGGGAAATTAGACGATGCTTAACACGCCGATAATCCTACAAAGCTCAGAGCTTTTTCAAACCATCACACATGCCAAAAATGTCCTTGGATTTACCCTTTTGCTCGATATTACCGCCATTGACAATCTCCACAAAAAACGCCCTGCTTCAACGAGGTTTGAGCTTGTCTACATTCTTCGTCATGCTGCGTTTAAAGAAACGCTTCTCTATAAAGTAAGCGTTGCAGATGAAACTCTAGGAGTTGAGAGTATATCTTCTCTCTTTGGCTCGGCTGAGTGGGCTGAGCGAGAGGTGTATGACCAGTACGGCATCCATTTTATAAACCATCCAATGCTCAAGCGAGTTTTAAATCATATGCAGTTTGTCGGGCATCCGCTTCGCAAAGATTATACAATCACTAAAGGGCAATACTGCACGAGTTCGCAAGACCTCATGGACGAGATGAAACCGCTTTTAAAACATCGCAATCTTGACTTAAATAACGATAATTTAATGGTCGTAAACCTTGGACCCTCGCACCCTGCAAGTCATGGAACGATTCGAACTTTAGCAGCACTCGATGGGGAAACTATAGTTGCAGCAGCGGCTGAGATTGGCTATCTGCACCGCGGTTTTGAGAAGAGTTGCGAAAACCACAACTACAACCAAATCATCCCTTACACAGACAGACTCAACTACTGCTCTGCCATCATGAACAACATCGCTTTTGCAAAAACAGTTGAGGAGATGATGGGCATTACTCTGCCTGAGCGTGGCATTTACATAAGAATTATTGTTGCCGAACTCTCTCGCGTGATTGACCATTTGGTATGTTTGGCGGCAGGACTTCTCGACATGGGCGGACAAACCAACTACTGGTATTTGTACAACCCTCGCGACAATGCTTACGATTTTCTCTCTAAACTCACGGGTGCAAGACTCACAAACTCCTACATGCGCATAGGGGGAATGGCACACGATTTATATGAGGGCTGGGAAGGTGATTTAAGAGATGTTTTAACAAAAATCGACTTTGGCATTACCGAATCACTCAAGATGATAACCCACAACCGCATCTTTAACGACCGACTCCAAAACATCTCTCCCGTGAGTGCAAAGCAAGCCATAGACTACGGTTTCACAGGTCCAAACCTTCGTGCTTCGGGCGTTGCGTATGATTTGCGATTTGCAAAGCCTTATTATGGGTATGAAACTTTTGATTTTGACATGGTTATCGGCTCAGTGGGCGACACTTACGACAGAATGATGGTTCGTTTTGATGAGATGAACGAGAGCATGAAAATCATCCGCCAAGCCATGAGTAGAATTCCTGATGGCGATATTAACGTCAATGACCGACGGATAACGATGCCTGCGAAGGGTTGTGTTTATGGGGGTATTGAAGACATGATGAACCAGTTCAAACTTGTCATTGAGGGCGTTCATGTTCCAAAAGGGGAACATTATGGCTCTTTTGAAGCGGCAAACGGCGAGCTTGGTTTTTACATTGTAAGCGATGGAAGCGGTACACCCTACAAGGTAAAAGTGAGACCGCCTAGTTTTTACCACATGGCGGCGTATCCAAAAATCATAGAAAATTATCAAGTGGCTGATGCCATTTTAACTTTGGGCAGTCTCAATATTATTGCAGGGGAGATGGATCGATGA
>DJAA01000074.1:41864-61443 GCA_002428085.1 Sulfurimonas sp. UBA6014
GAAAACCTTTTAAAAATAGAAGAGTTAAAAAAACGATACCCAAATCCAAATGCCCTTAACTTGCCCTGCCTTTGGATGGCTCAGTATCAAGAGGGTTTTATCTCTCTTGAAGCGATTGATGCCATTTCGCAAATCATTGATATGCCCAGCATGGAGATTTACAGAGTTGCTACTTTTTACACGATGTTTCATTTGGAGCCATCTCCTAAACTCCTTGTTGATGTGTGTAAAACCCTCTCTTGCAAACTTTGCGGCAGTGACAAAATTTTAGAGCACTTAGAGAAAAACGAGCGCATAAAAGTTCGCCATGTGGAGTGTCTCGGTTCTTGTGCGACGGCACCCGTCATGCAGATACAAGATGTTTATTATGAAAACCTCACAACTGAGAAAGTCGATGCCGTTTTAAAGGAGCTTTTATGAGAGACTGTAAAATAGTTAGTCGCAATTTTGAACTGCCTAACTCCCATACTTTAGCAGTTTGCAAGGCTCATGGCGGATATAAAACGCTTGAGAAACTGGGAGAGTATTCACCTCTACAAATCATAGATATTATCAAAAAAAGCAACCTAAGAGGCAAAGGCGGAGGCGGTGCACCTGCGGGTGAAAAGTGGGAACTTATGCCGCAAAATAGCAATAAGCCTTCATTTTTAGCCGTAAACTGCGATGAAAGTGAACCGGGAACTTTTAAAGACAGACAAATCATCACCAAAGACCCGCACCTTTTATTAGAAGGCATTCTCATCACCTGTTATGCCATCAAAGCAAAACATGCCTATATCTACATTCGCGGAGAATACAAACAATTTCAAGATATTTTACAAGGTGCGATTGATGAAGCCTATGCAGATGGGCTTTTAAGCGAATGTGACATCACAATTCACCGTGGAGCGGGCGCGTACATCTGCGGAGAAAAATCTGCACTTTTAGAGTCCATGGAAGGCAAACGCGGACATCCGAGACTTAAACCAAAAAACAAAGAACCTGAGTGGTTTTTTGACAATCCAACCCTTGTAAACAACGTCGAAACTATCGCCTCAGTCCCTTTCATCGTCCAAAACGGTGCAGATGCCTACAGAGCATACGGGACACAAAAAAGTCCGGGAACATTGCTTTTTGCCATGAGCGGGCATGTAGAAAAACCGGGTGTGTATGAGGCGGAATTTGGCACTTCCATGATGGAGTACATCAACCATTTCGGCGGCGGTGTCAAAGGTGGCAAAAAACTCAAAGCGCTCATTCCAGGCGGAGTTTCATGCGGCGTTTTAACCGCCAAAGAGTGCGAAAATTTAACGCTTGATTATGAAGCGCTTAGCAGTGTACGAAGCTCTTTGGGGACAGGCGGGATGATACTTATGGATGAAGATACCGACATGGTAATCGCCCTCAAAAACATCTTAGAGTTTTACCATGAAGAGTCTTGCGGACAATGCACCCCTTGCCGCGAAGGAACAGGCTGGAGTGACAAACTTGTCGGAAAAATTTTAGACAAACGCGGTACCAAAGAAGACATCGACAAACTCCTAGAGATAGCAGACACCATGAACGGTAAAACCATCTGTGTTTTTGCCCCCGCCGCCTCTACTGTCATAGTGAGTTTTATCAAAAAATTTAGAGCTGAATTTGAGGCAAAATTATGAGTGAAATGATAGATATTATTGTAGATTCACAAACATACAAAGTTGAAAATGGTTCGTTACTTATCGATTTGCTTATACGAGAAAAAATCAAAGTTCCCTATTTTTGCTACCATGAATCGCTTGGTGCTGATGGAAACTGTCGGATGTGTATGGTCGAGATAGAGGGGCAAAAAAGACCTCAAATCGCTTGTGACACACTTGTAAAACCTGGTATGGAAATCCGTTCCACTGGTGCCAATATCGAAAAAGTGCGTACCAATATTTTGGAGCTTGAACTTATCAATCATCCCGTAGATTGCCCGATTTGCGATCAAGCGGGAGAGTGTTCTTTGCAAGATTTCTATATGGACTATGGACTTCACAACACAAAAGTTACTATTGCCCAGAAGGTAAAACACAACAAACATATTGACCTAGGCTCAAACGTCATGCTTGACCAAGAACGATGTGTTTTGTGTGCGAGATGTACACGCTTTACCGACCAAATTACTCACACCCATGAGCTTGGTATCATCGGACGTGGAGATGAAGCAAGAGTGAGCACTATGCCTGGACGAAAACTTGACAATCCATATGCCATGAACGTGGTCGATTTATGCCCAGTAGGAGCACTTACAAGCAAAGACTTTCGATTTACACAGCGAGTCTGGTTTTTAAAAACAGCAAACTCCGTTTGTCACGGCTGTGCAAAGGGGTGTAACATCTATATTGACCACAATATCATGAAGTACAAAGATGATGTTATCTACAGATTTCGCCCGCGAAGAAATGATGCTGTCAATGGGTTTTTTATGTGTGACGAGGGACGTCTAAGCTATAAAGAACTCCAAGAAAATCGTCTTATATCGCCCCTTTTAAATGGTGAAGAGATAGATGAAAAAGAAGCCATCGTAAAAGCAAAAAATTTAATTGAAAAATGCAAAAATGAGATAACAATCATAATCGATGCAAATCTTTATACAGAAGAAATTGAGGCTATTTTAGCGTTTGCAAAAGAATTGGGCGCAAGAGTATGTTCACCAAAAGAGATATACATGGATGAGAGTTTTCAAGATGATTTACTCAGGTGTGCCAATAGAGCAGCAAATGCTCAAACGATTGAGAGACTCGGCATCGACACAAATGAGCCAAATCCATCAAACCTCATCATCAACTTTAATCACCCACAAGATTTTAAAGCCACCTCGCTCATAAGTTTTTTAACTCACAATCGCCCTTGCTCAGGCTTATCTCTCCCTATAGCAGCTTATAGTGAAAATGAGGGGACTTTGACAAATATAGACGGCATTACCCAAAAATGCGAAAAAGCGGTCTATAAAAATAAGCCAATCCCAACCATACTTGAGTATTTACAAAAGGTGAGAGCATGACAACTGCCGCCATCATAATAGCCGTTGCCGCTTTCGCTCTTGGGGCACTTTTAGCACTTTTAACTATCCCGATTTTGGTGTGGCTTGAGCGAAGAGTCGCAGGGCTTGTCCAAGACAGACTCGGACCAAACCGCACAAACATTGGCGGTTTTCGCCTAGGCGGAGTTGTGCAGTCTTTTGCCGATGTTGTTAAACTCTTACTCAAAGAGGAGTACTATCCATCGCACATAAAAAATGCTCGATGGCTCTTTATGCTCGCACCCATCATCACTTTTGTAGCCGCCCTTTTAGCCTTTATGGCCATCCCTTTTGCTGATACATTAGTTATCAATGGCGAGAGTCTACGCATCTCCCCACTCCCTATCGATTTTGGCGTTTTTTGGTATATGGCGATTAGCTCTATTGGGGTTTTAGGTGTTATCTTTGGCGGTTGGCTCTCACATAACAAATACTCTCTCTTAGGTGCCGCACGAGCTGGGTCTATGGTTGTAAGCTATGAGCTTCCACTGGGTCTGAGCATTTTAGCCTTTATCATCACCTACAACACGATAGATTTTAATGCAATGGTGCAGTGGCAAAGCGGAACGTTTTTTGGCTTTTTGCCATCATGGGGAATTTTAGTTCAACCTCTAGCTTCAATCATCCTCATAGTTGCCCTTTTTGCTGAGACAAATCGTAACCCTTTTACAGTGGCTGAGGGGGAGAGTGAGATTGTTGCGGGATTTATGACCGAATACACTGCCATGAAATTTGCCATGTATTTTATGGGCGAATATGTCGCCATGAACACGGCAAGTGCAGTCATTATTACCATGGTTTTTGGTGGCTATCAGATTCCTTGGGTCTCAACGCAGATACTGCTTGAAAACTTCTCTGTTTTTGCACTTTTGCTTATGATACTTATCCCTATCATCGTCATGGTTTTGATACGCTGGATGCGAAAAAATAATACTGTTCGCCCAAGTGTCTCCACAGATGGCGGAAGAAATTTTGAGACGAAAGTTTTAACTTTTACTTTAGTTGGTATGACGCTTTTCATAGAAGCCATTTTATTTTATCTCGTTTTTCTAGACGAGAATTTTTTAGCCAACGCACTCGCCGTTACCCTTTTTCAAATCGTTGTTTTTGTAGTAAAACTGATGCTATTTAATATCTTTTTTATTCTCATTCGATGGACGGTTCCAAGGTTTCGTTATGACCAAGTGCAAAAAATAGGCTGGTACTATCTGCTTCCACTTGCACTTGCAAATATCATCCTAACCGCCATCGTAGTTATAGGAGTTTCATTATGAGCCAAAATATGCGTGAGGGTAGCATAACAAGCGACCGTATCAAAGTCACTACAAGGCATGGCAACAGTTTCAAAGACAAACTCTATTTGCCTGCCATTTATGATGGGGTGAAAGTCACCTTCAAACACCTTTTTAAAAACTTAAATAACATAAATGAGATAGACACCATGCGCTATCCAGAAGAGCAGCCGCAAGACATCTCAAGCAGATATAGAGGGCTTCATAGACTCACCCATAGAGCCGATGATTCCATCGCTTGTGTGGCATGTTTTATGTGCTCTACTGCATGTCCTGCAAAGTGTATTTTTATCGAAGCGACAACAAGAGAAGATGGCAAAGATGAAAAAATGCCTGCAAGTTTTTTTATAGACACCTTAGAGTGCGTATTTTGTGGTTACTGCGTTGAAGCGTGTCCTTGTGATGCTATCCGTATGGACACAGGTATTTTTGCACTTACGGGAAATAAAAGAGAGGATTTTGTCATGAATAAAGAGCAATTATTATCGTACAAAGGTGCCTTTGGCGAGGAGTGTAGCTGTGCTAGAGATTAGTATTTTTACCATTTTGGCAACATTTATGCTTGGCGGCAGTATCGCTATGATAACAAACAAACAGACACTCTTGAGTGCTTTTGGTTTTTTAGTCGCCATGATAGGACTGGCAGGGATGTTTGCACTGCTTGAGAGCAGATTTTTAGCAATAGCACAGATTATGGTCTCTGTTGGGGCAATTGTAGTGCTAAGCATGCTCACTATTTTAACCATCAATGCAAAAGAGGAAAATTTACCTCTAGAGCCAAACAAGTACAAATGGATGATTTTTGCCTCTCTTTTGGTTTTGCCTATCACAGCTCTTATGTACAAAAGTATGGCCTCAGCATATGCGAGCTTTGCAACCATGGAGACTATTAACGTCAAAGTAGTCGGCAAACTTCTCTTTAGCGAGTGGGTTTTACCTTTTGAAATCGTCTCCATTTTACTATTGACGGCTATGGTCGGGGCAATAGTTATCGCTAGAAAAGATGAGATTCCAACAGAGGCAAAGAAGTCATGACTCCAGATATGTTTTTTCTTTTATCATCGGTTTTATTTAGCATAGGTCTTGTCGGTCTGGTTGCTAGAAAAAATCTTTTTGTGATGTATATGTCCATAGAGCTTATGCTTAGCTCTGTAAACCTTTTACTTGCCACTTTTTCAAAAGTGTTAGGGGATGCAAGCGGCTCAGTTATTGCCCTTCTCATGATAGCTGTTATCGCTGCTGAAGCAGCACTGTTTTTGGCTTTGATCATCCATATGTACCGCTCTAGCAGAACCTTAAACAGTGACCATTTTGACAAACTTGCAGAGGGGAAATAAATGATAAGTCTTATCGTCGTACTCCCATTTTTATCGGCTCTTTTCATAACGGTTGTTTATCTCAGTAACACACAAGTAAAACGGTACGCTTTTTATACCCTCATAGGTGTTGGGACTCCTGCAGTGAGTGCAGTTTTATCCCTCTTAGTCGCAGCGCAACTGCTTCAGGGCGCTCCTACTATCCATCAAACCCTCTTTTCCTGGGTCAATATTGGGGAGCTTAACATAGAAGTTGCCTTTATGGCAGATAGACTGAGTGTTGTGATGATTGCATTTATCACACTTATTGGGACGCTTATTCATATTTATGCAGCAGGATATATGAAAGAAGACCCCGCTTATGGGAAATTTTTTGCCTATTTTAACCTTTTTATGGGAAGCATGCTTCTTTTAGTTTTAGCGGATAATCCTATCATGATGTTTGTCGGGTGGGAATTAGTGGGGCTTTCTTCTTACTTGCTCATCGGATTTTATCATCATGAATCTGCCAATATAAGTGCGGCAAACAAGGCTTTTATTTTAAACCGCGTAGGTGATTTTGGCTATATTATGGCTCTTTCACTTCTTTTTATCTCTTTAGAGGGCAATGGTTTTACCTTTGATGCCATTGAGGCAAATATCGCACTGATAGACACTACAACCCTCTCCATCATCGGCGCACTTCTTTTTATGGGAGCTATGGGCAAATCGGCGCAAATTCCCCTTTACGTCTGGCTTCCCGATGCGATGGCAGGACCAACCCCCGTCTCAGCCCTTATCCATGCAGCGACTATGGTCACCGCGGGCGTTTACATGGTTGCAAGATACAGCTTTTTATATGTGGAGATTCCTGATATCGGACTTTTCATCGCTAGTATCGGTGCGGCTTCGGCTCTTTTTGCGGCACTTATCGCTTGCTACCAAAGTGACATCAAAAAGATACTTGCCTACTCAACCATGAGCCAACTCGGCTATATGTTTATAGCAGTTGGTTTAGGAGCGTATAGCAGCGGAATTTTCCACGTTTTTACCCATGCATTTTTTAAAGCTCTTTTATTTATGGGCGCAGGTGCCGTCATCATCGCATTGCACCATGAACAAAATATTTTCAAAATGGGCGGACTCAAAAAAGAGCTCAAACTGGTCTATATCACGATGTTTGTAGCGACGCTTGCCATAAGCGGCATCCCTCCTTTTGCAGGTTTTTTCTCCAAAGATGCCATCTTAGTGGCAGCGTTTGCCTCAGAGCACTATTTCATTTGGGGCATTGGCTCGCTTACTGCCATGCTCACGGCTTTTTATATGTTTCGGCTTCTTTTTAGTGTTTTTCATGCGCAAGCAGAAACGACACACCATCTTCATGTAGTACCAAAATCCATGACTTACCCTTTAATTCTCTTAGCCTTTGGAAGTGCGACGGTGGGATTTCTAGGGTTAAATGAAGCCTACGGTGGCACCTCTTGGTTTAACACATTTTTAGCTCTGCCCGATGTCATGCATCATATCTCTCATGCGACAGAATATATGCTCGGCGGGCTCAATGTCATCTTGGGACTTATTGGGATGAGTCTAGCATATAAAATGTTTGCAACACAGGCAAGAGAAGCACAAACAGACTCACTTTTGAAAAAAGTCCTTATCAATAAATTTTATATCGATGAGTTGTATGACTTTATCATCATCAAACCTCTGCTTTTAAGTAGCCATTTTATCGCTAAAGTTATTGACCCTAAAATATTTGATGGCTTTATGAATCTCAATGTTTGGGGTTACACGAGTGCTGCAGCCCTTTTTTCTAAACTCCAAAACGGTAAGGTTCGCTTTTACGCACTCTATATTCTAGCAGGTGTCTCAGCGATGTCGTGCTATATGCTTTTTAAACTAGGAGTACTGTAATGATGCAATATATCCTTACTTTCATTATTTTTCTTCCCCTTGTAAGTGCCATAATCCTTGGGGTGATGCGAGCTCCACTCCATCTCTTAAAACTTGGCTCCATTCTCTCTTCTCTTATCACACTCGCCCTTGTCTTGGTGGTTGTCTCCAGTTTTGAGCCTCAAGTGGGCATGCAGTTTACCCAAAGTCTGCCGTGGATTCAAAACGCTGGTATCACCTATCTTATAGGCGTTGACTATCTCTCTCTTGTTATACTCTTGCTTATCAGCTTTTTGATGCCACTTTTGTATGTCTATATGTACCCTGAAAAAAGAAAAGGGTATTGGTACAATATGATGATGCTTCAAACAGGTGTTACGGGAGCCGTTTTATCACTTGACCTTGTCCTTTTTTACCTTTTTTGGGAGACAATGCTCCTTCCGATTTTTGTCATGATTGGCAAATACGGAAACGGCTTGCACCAGTACAACTCCATGAAAATCGTGCTTATGACAATTTTAGGCTCTATGAGCATGCTTTTCTCAATTTTATATATCGGGTATATCTATTTTGAGACGACAGGAGTATGGAGTTTCGCACTGAGTGACCTTCAAATCATCCCTTTTGACCCCAAAACTTCCATTTGGCTCGCAGCGGGTTTTTTGCTCGCCTTTGCTATCAAAATCCCCCTTGTCGGTTTTCATACATGGATGGCGCCAGCATATGGCTCTGCACCGACTCCAGCAGTTGTTATCATGTCAGCTATTATGGCAAAACTTGGCATTTACGGTATCTGGAGATTTGGATATGGTTTGTTTGAGAGCACCCTCTCTTACTACGCGCCGACTATTATCACCCTTGCACTTATTGGACTTATTTACTATGCCATCCGCGCCATCACAGAGAACGACCTTCGTAAGATGTTTGCGTACTCTTCAGGTTCGCATCTCTCGCTTATTGCCCTTGGGGTGTTTTTGACCAATATTTACGCATGGGGTGGAAGTCTTTATTTTGTAGCAACCCATGCTATTGCCTCAGCTGGGATGTTTTTGATGATTGGTTTAACCTACAAACGCTTTGAAACACTCAATATAAACAAACTTGGCGGCATCGCATCAAAGGCTCCTAAATTTACTTTTTTCTTTGCATTTTTTGCTCTGAGTATTGCAGGCTTGCCAGGAACTGGTGGGTTTGTTGCAGAGCTTCTTATCATCGTCGGTGCGTTTAAAGCAAACTTTTGGATAGGTGTTTTGACCGCTACGACTATGCTCTCGGCCATGATGTATATTTTTTGGATGCTCCAACGCACCCTCTTTGGAGCGGCTCAGAACACTTGCGAGTATGATGATTTAAATCTAAGAGAAATCTTAATGCTCACACCTTTAGCAGCAGTTTTAATCATCACTGGGATTGCCCCTTCTTTATTTATTCCCATCTTTGAACCACAACTCACCAATACACTTCAAGATGTTTTATTTGCCATAGGAGGCTTAAAATGATAGAGCAAATTGTACTCGCCCTTCCCATGGCAAGTGTCGTTATCGGAGCAATTGTTCTTATGCTGCTGAGTAAATCAAAGAAATTTACCCTTAATAAATTAAATCTTTTAGCAGTATTTTTTTTGAGCATCCCTTTGATTATGCAATATTTTACCCTTGGCAATCACGCAATCCCTTTTCTTTTTCCTGATGTATTTGGAGACAGTTTTATACTCGATGATTTTTCAACCATCTTTGACATGATGTTCACAGGTGGCGCGATTTTAACACTTCTTGTGAACAACGACTATATTAAAAGCCGCAAGTATTACAGCGGAGAGTATTTTGCTCTGATTTTATTTAGTGTTTTTGGTATGATGATGCTCTCCCATGCACACGAACTTGTTAGCGCTTTTATCGCTCTTGAGATAGCTTCGCTGAGCGTTTACACCCTCGCAGGCTACCACAAAAACAATCAGGTAAGCTCAGAGGCGATGATGAAGTACATGGTTTTAGGTTCCATGACAGGTGCTTTTTTCATGTTTGGAACAGCACTTATTTATGGGGCTGTTGGCTCTACCTCTCTCACACAAATCGCCCTTTACACCTCAAGTCACACTTTAGATGAAATGACACTTCTTATCGTAGGGGCGAGTTTTATCATGGTGACGATTATGTTTAAAATCGGCGCAGTTCCTTTTCACTCTTGGGTTGTAGATGTCTACCACGGAGCACCCTATCCAGTCACTATGTTTATGGCTTCAACTTTTAAAATTGCTATTTTTGCCATTGCTTTGCGTTTATACTTGGTAAATTTTGCCCCTATCAACAGCTTTTGGACAGAGATACTTCAAGTCATGACCATCCTGACTCTTCTTGGTGGTTCATGGCTTGCCATCAGTCAGAAGCTCGTAAAAAGGATGCTTGCGGGCTCTTCCATCGTGCATAGCGGCTATTTGCTCATCGCCATCTCTTCCATAGGTTTAGGCTCAGAACTCGCCGCTCCTGCCATCATGTTTTACCTCCTTGCCTACTTTTTAAGTGCTGTGGGCTCTTTTGGCATTTTGAGTTTTATCGCTGTACACAGTAAAAAGCAGATGAGTTATGAGGACTTCAAAGGTTTTGCAGAGCGACGACCCTATATGGCGCTTATGATGAGTATATTTATGCTCTCACTTGCAGGATTTCCCTCTACCATAGGCTTTTTAGGAAAGTTTTATATTTTTACTGCCGCCATAGAATCAGGGCAAATCTTACTTGCAGCTCTTGGGATAACGACTGCTTTCATCTCGGTGTATTACTATTTTAAACTCATTGCCATGATGTACTTTTACCCCTCACAAAAATCACAGAAAAAATTTACTGTCGATATCAGCACAGCACTCATCCTTGTTATGGCACTACTCGTTATTTGGGGCGGCATTGGGACATCACTCATCCCATTTGTCCCTGGAGCAGATGGCTTCATCGACATCGCAAAACAAGCCGTGAGCTCTTTGAAATAAAAAAATACTTTAAAATAAGGTAAACTCTCTTACCTTATTTTAGCCTCCTCATAAAAAGCCCTTGGTGGGAACGGTACTGATTTTATACTTTGTGCCGATGATGGTTTACTCTTTGGCAAAGAAAGAACAGCAATAAAACCCCTAGAAATTGCGTTTTGTTACACTTAAACTCTTAAGAGCGTTTTATTATCTTTCTTTATAAAACATTCTTTTTAAAATATGATAAAATATAAAATATTACACGCAAGGACAAAGAGCATGTTTGAAAATTTAAGTATCGAAAAAAAGATGAATTATTTGGTTCTCATGGTGACAGCATCCATTTTTGGTGCTGCACTTTTTGTTTTTTTCGCCATGATACAGATAGAGTCACAATACACACATTTGCACAAAAACTCTATGCAAGGTGCATTAGAGACCCTAGAAATCGAAAAAAATCTCAATTATGTCAGTCGCACGACAAGAGATATTATGCTTGGTGGAAACTACAAAAAAGATATGGAAGAGTTAAGTGAATCGATAGAAAAAATTCGTGCACTTTTTATATCTTTGGAAAAAATGATGACCCATGATGCATCCTTAAACATGGTCCAAGAGGCAAAAAACTCTACTATGAACTTTTTAGATAAGTCTTATCTTATGATGCAAGGACTGACACCAGAGCAGATACAAGAGGATAAAATCCAAATTTATCATAAATATAAAGCAGAACTCACCCCTTTTGCGGATGCTTCACGCATATCTTTTAAAAAACTTGTCACTTTTAAAAATGATGAATTAACAAAAAACTCCCTCTCTTTAGCCAAGGAGATTGGTTTTTATAAAATCTTTGTCCTTATTGCAGGTTTGATTTGTGGGGTCATTATCTTTATCGTTGCAACGATTGTAAGAAAATCTATCACAAATGGCATCACAAAGTTTACCAAGCTTATCAGCCACTGCGCCAACGGCAACTTCTCACATGAATCCATTAACTCAAATCCAAAAGAGGAACTCGGTGTCATGGGTATCGCCCTCTCGAAGCTCATAAATCATGTTAAAGAGCTTATCCATGAAATCAACACAGCGATTACTGATGCATCTCAAGGTTCATTTAACCGTCAAATCTCTTCTGCAAATATGGATGGAGAGTTTGTCATAGCCATCAATAGTGTTGCAAAAAGTATAGAATTTATGAAAGTTCAAAACTCAAAAGTAAAAAGAGATGCCTTTAACGCTATCTTGAGTACAAAAAGTATCCATGTATCCGAGTCGCTCTCTCTTATCCAAGACGACTTACGTGCGAATATTGATGACTTAAAAACTGTCACAGCTGCAACAAAATCCGCAGCGGAGCTAGCGCACAATTCACGAGAAAATATCAATGCAATCGTCAATGAACTCAGCCAACTCAGCGAACAAGTAAGTACAAATAACCACAGCATAGGAGAACTTGCAACGCAAGCCAACCAAATTACTTCTGTTATAGAACTCATCACAGACATAGCAGACCAAACAAATCTCTTGGCTCTTAATGCCGCTATAGAAGCAGCTCGAGCAGGAGAACATGGACGTGGTTTTGCTGTTGTAGCCGATGAGGTAAGAAAGCTCGCAGAGCGAACACACAAGGCAACGGGAGAAATTTCTGTCTCCATCAAATCTCTCCAGCAAGAGATGAACGACATCCAAACCAGCTCAACCTCTATGAAAGTAACAGTCGAGGGTTCAAGCGATAAAATTCATAACTTTGAAGAGACACTTGTTCGCTTAAGCGAAAGTTCAAATCAAATCGTCGGATACTCCTATTCGATGGAAAACAGCATCTTTGTTCTCCTTGCAAAAATCGACCATATTCTTTACAAATCTCGTGCCTACAACTCCGTTATGTCGCTTAAAAAAGTTTTACAAACATCCAATCCACATGAGTGCCGCTTAGGCAAATGGTACGACAGTGAAGGAAAACGAAGATTTTCAGCTACCGCCTCATATGCCAAAATTGCAGCTCCACACGCCATCGTTCACGACAAGGCGAACACAAATCTTACCTATCTTGAAAATGATGCAGAGCTTGCAACTATTCAACATTGTGATGTGATTATAGAAAATTTTAACAAAATGGAAGAGGCTTCAACACAACTCTTTACTCTTATGAATTCAATGCTTCAAGAATCCAAAGTCTAAAAAAAGCTTACATTTTTGTAANNTAAGATAAAAGTATAATTTTCTCAATGTCTGACGTTACAGCCTCTTAAAGTGCAAAATGTCGATTATTGCAAAAAAAGGATTCACAGTGAGCAAGCTCTCTATCAAAATGCAAGTAATATTACTTGTTCTTCTTTCGTTGATAACCCTAGCCATAGTGACAAGTCTCATTTCTACTTCAAAAAGCAAAGATGCACTTATGAAAAATAGTTATGCGAACTTAACAACCATGAGAGATGTGAAGAAAAATCAAATCTCCAACTTTTTCAAAGAACGCATAGGGGACATAAAAGTTTTAGCCGAGGTTCAAAACCTTGAAACCCTCATAAAAGAGTTAAACGCTCTTGATGGAAAAATAGCTATCGACGCCACAAAGCCTTTTCCAGTTGGACATCCTCTCGTCAAAGAACTCACAGCTCCTCATGAAAAGTTTTTTCAAAATTATGTGAAAGAGTATGGGTATTGTGACGTTTTTGTTATCGATAAAAGAGATGGTCATGTTATTTACACTGCCATAAAAGAGTCCGATTATGGAGCCAATCTTGATACAGGACCCCTTAAAAACAGTGGTTTAGGTCAAGCCTACCACAAGGTCAAAGAGCTTAAAAGAGCAGTCTTTACAGATATGGCTCCATATACTCCAAGCAACAACGCCCCTGCTATGTTTATCGCTGCCCCTGTCATGATAGAGGGAAATTTTGAAGCGATTTTAGCTTTTCAAATCAGTGATGCCTCTATCAACAAAATCATGAACTTTAGAAACGGCTACGGTGCTTCCCAAGAGGACTATCTCGTTGGAGCCGACAAACTTATGCGAAGCGACAGCTTTTTAGATCCAAAAAACCATTCACTTCAGGCATCATTTGCACAGCCCCAAACAGGCTCTGTCAACACCGAAGCTTCAAGAGAAGCTCTTGAAGGCAAAACAAATACCAAAATCGTCAGTGACTACAACGGCAATCCAGTGCTCTCCTCCTACTCGAACGTGAGTGTAGGCGAAGACTTTTCATGGGCAATACTCTCAGAGATTGACGAAGCTGAAGTTCTCAGTGTCCCAAACGAGATACGAAATTCCATCATCTTAGCCTCGGTCATGACACTTCTTATCATCATCTCAATCACTCTTTTTATGGTAAATACAAGTTTGGTCCGCCCTTTAGAAAAGTTTAAAAACACTCTCCTAGCCATAGGAAACACAAATGACCTTACTGTAAAAGTAGAAGAAAATGCTCCTTTGGAGCTTTCACTTATGGCAAAAAGTTTTAATGCTCTTTTGTTTACATTACGAGACCTCATACAGGCATCCAAACAAAGTGCTTCAGAAAATGCCTCTATCTCCCATGAGCTCTCTACGACAGCTCTAGGTGTAGGAGGCAATGTTGAGAAATCTGTCACAGTCATCGATGAGGCAAGTACAAAAGCCAAAGAGATTCAACATGAAATCATTACAGCCATTGAAGATGCACAACATAGTAAAAAAGAGATTCTTCAAGCCCATGAAAATCTCAATGCCGCAAGAAAAGACATCGTAGCCCTTAGGGCACGTGTCCAACAAAGTGCCGAGCTTGAAGTTGAACTTGCCCACAGAATGGACACGCTCTCTCATGAGGCAGATGCTGTAAAGAGTATTCTTGGAGTCATCTCCGATATAGCCGACCAAACAAATCTCCTCGCCCTCAATGCCGCCATCGAAGCCGCACGTGCCGGTGAACATGGACGTGGCTTTGCCGTTGTAGCAGATGAAGTGCGTAAACTAGCAGAGAGAACTCAAAACTCCCTCACCGAGATAAATGCAACCATCAATGTCATCGTCCAATCCATCACAGATGCAAGCACTCAAATGAACACCAACTCTGCTGAGATTCAAAAGCTTGCTAATGTCTCAACTGATGTAGAGAAGAAAATCAACACAAGTGTAAATATCGTAGAAACTGCCGTAAAAGCGAGCGACAAAATAGTAACAGACTTTGAAAAAACGGGAAAAGATGTTGCGTCCATCGTGTCACAAGTAGGCGAGATAAATAAAATATCTTCACTCAATGCCAGAAATGTTGAAGAGATTGCCGCAGCAGCTGATCATCTCAACTCCATGACAGATGCCCTCCACACAAAACTTGAAGCTTTTCGAACATAAGAAAATTGTCCTTATCGGCGCCTCCACTGGAGGTCCAGGACAAATACAAAAAATCATCACTGCGCTTGGGCTACTACAAAATACAACTATCTTGATTGCACAGCATATGGGGGAGAGTTTTATCCCCAGCTTTGCTTTACACCTCAACGATTCTAGTATTAACTCCATCAATATTATTTGTGATGGAGATCTTATGAAAACTTCCCATATTTACATTTGCAGCGGGATTACAACTATATTCAAACAAAATTCGGAGCTTTATTTTAAACATGAGCGCTCACCAGAACATAGATTTAATCCCGATATCAATCATCTCTTAAACTCTTTTGTCCCCTTAGCTCATGAGTTGAATATTTTAAGTGTTATCCTCACAGGCATTGGTGATGATGGAGTCGAGGGGTGCAAAAGTTTGAGTCTTCATGGGGCACAATGTCTCACAGAAAGTGCACAAAGTGCCATAGTCGATGGTATGCCAAGTCGTGCGAGAAAAGAGGTGCCAAATATCAAAGTGGCAGACCTAAAGGGGATTATAACTATCATAAAGGAGTTTTGTCACTAATGTTTGGATTTTTTAAAAATAAAACACTCTTAAAAGAGAGTGAAAAAATAGTGCCGCCTTTGCAAGACTACGCAGATGTTACCATGATTGCAGAGTACTTTCAAAAAGAGACAGGCGTTGGGTTCGAGAAGCAGATGAGCATTTTGACAAACAAAGTAAAAATATTCTGCATCACTAGAACGATAGACTCTTTTACTGATTTGCTGCGAATTATAAAACAAGATTCAAAAATAAAACAAGAACTTATCGACCATCTTACAACAAACGAGACCTTTTTTTATAGGGAATACAAACAGATAGAAGAGCTCACCACACTTGTTAAAAAAGCCTCTTCCCACGTAGAAATACTCTGTGCCCCATGTGCCACTGGAGAGGAGCCTTACAGCATCGCCATATCTTTGCTTGAAGCGGGTGTGATGGCAAGCCGCTTTAGTATCTTGGGAATCGACATCAATGAAGATGCTCTTAAAAAAGCACGAGAAGCCAGCTACAGACAAAGAAGTGTCAGAAACCTATCTGCAGAAATTTTGAGTAAATATTTTACGCTTAAAGAGGAGCGCTATATTTTAAATCCTTCTACGCAAGCACTCGTAAGATTTAAACTAGCCAATATTTTCGATGATTCTTTCAAGACGCTGGGAAAATTTGACTTCATTATGTCAAGAAATATGCTTATTTATTTTGACAAACAGACAAAAGAACGGGCAAAAGAGATTTTACAAAATATGCGAAAATCGGATACATATCCCGTTTTTTTTGGTCATGCGGATTTGTTTTAGGAGATAGATTCCTTACAAACAAAAGATTGTTTCATCACTCTTCCTCGCCATGAGAGTTGTTTTTTCTTTGACACATTGACTTTCATTCACTAAATTTAGAATTGGCGTAAATAAATTTTCTGATTTGCAATTTTTATCTTTTTAAATTTAATTTAATACAAAAAGCCAAAAAGCCAAAGCGGGATTTTATTGCCAAATCCAGTTTCTATCTCATCTGCCACTACAAAGCTATTTTTTATATCTTTTATTTGAGAAAAGTCTTTGTTTTTCCCACCGATTTCAAAAATAAAAGTGTCATCAACCATAAAGTCACCTTTTTGAGCATATTTGATAGTATGGTTTATTTTTGTTTGTGATACAAAAAAACTCTCCCTTAAGCTTCCTATATTTTGATGGGAGCATAATATATTGTAGAGATTTATATTTTCAAGGTATATTTTATCTGGTTTATTGAGAAGCTTTTTGTTTGCAAAGTTTCCGCCTATTATCTCTATAAGATTTGCTTTTTGTAGGTAATATAGATAGGAGTAGAGTGTGTTTCTACTGACTCCTGCACTACTTGAGAGATTTTGGATATTAAGCTCAACTGGAACACTGCTACAAAGGAGATGAAGAAGTTTTCTTATGGTATTTATCTTGTCGCTGTCTACATTATAGATTGTAGCTACTTCACTATCAAGTATGATATTTATAATCTCATTGAGTCTTAGGCTGTATCCTTTCTCCCCTTCTGTAAAAAATGGGTATGCACCAAACTCTTTATAGTACTTAAAATACTCTAGTGGCTTCAACTCTTTTTTTATATCACTTGCAATATCTTGATGCTTTGTCAGTATATCTTCTAAAGTGAGTTTGGGTAAGTTTATATCATACTTTATAGCCAAAAACTCTCTCAATGAGAGCGAGTGGAGTTTATAAAAAAGCACTCTTCTGCTTAAATCAACTTTACTATTTTCTATCTCTAAAGCTGATGAGCCTGAAAATATCACTTTGATATCTAAAAAATCATAAATAGTCTTAAGCTCATGGGCAAAATTGTCCGCTTTGTGTATCTCATCTATGATAAGAAGTTCACCTCCAAAGCTACTAAACTCTTTTGCTATCTCAAAAAGTGAATCTACAATATTATCTGCACTGATATAGAGTATCTTTGAAGATGGTAGGGCATAATTTTGAGCGAGTTGCCTTATAAGGGTAGTTTTACCTACACCCCTTTGACCAAGAATCCCTATCATCTTTGATGAAAAATCTATCTCTTCATAAAGGTATCTTTTAAACTCTGGTGTTGGAAGGGAAAAATAAAGATTTGAAAACTCATAAAGCTTTTCTAGTGAAACAGTGCTTGACATAGCTATCCTTTTCAATTGATTGAAAATATTTTACCATATTTTTTATAATACACTGACTATTTTAAATACTTCTTAAAATTGTGCCTTATGTGCGATAAAGAGTCGATTAAAGAGGTTAAACAAAGCGACAGCATTTTCTATAAACGCAATGGTTGCGACTTTCAAATAGTTTAGCTGTTGAGGATAAATGGGATTGGAAAGTATGCTATGAATGGGAGTTGGTGGAACTATTTGAGAAGATCGCTAAGCCTAATATTTAAAAGATTGCAGACTTTTTCAAAGACTTCTTGTGCAAAGTCGTAAAATTCTCTTGCATCTTTAAGCGTAGGTTTACCGTTTGGAAGGAGACCAAAACTTCCTGGATAGCGAGACTCTATATACAAGTCATTTAAGTCATCGAGAATATCTTCATTATCTATCACTAGGTAGGTTTGTACCAAGTCCTTTAGCATTAGAACATCATGTTTTTTCGGAACAGACTTACCATGGTATTCTAAAATTGCTTTAAGGGATTTTTCTACAGACTGTTGAGAATGAAAAGCTGTCATATGCGTTATAAGTTCTTCTGAAAAAATCTTTTTAAGTACTAAAATATCACTATAAGAAGCTTTAAGCCATTCTTCTGCGGGTGCTTTGCTCATAATAATACTTTACCGTGAGTCAGTACTTCTCTTGAAAAAGAGCTGTTGAGTTGTTTAAACTTGTCAGCCATACTTTTAGTGTGTACGATAAGGTCAATAGGAACATGGCTTCGTAAATCTCGTATAGCCTTTGAGACTGTTTTAGATACTGTTCTTTTTTCTCTATAACTTTGAGGAATAAACTCGTCTTTAGTAACCACATAAAGGTCTATGTCGCTATCTTCATTAGGCGTACCATAAGCATAAGAACCAAAGAGGATAATTTTATCAAGATCAAGAGGCTTAAGACGCTCTACTATCTCATGTGTTACCTTTTCAATATCTACCATGGTCCATTCCTTTCATAAAGTCGTGTTTATATTATAACATAAACACGTAATGTGGTGCAATTTTTTGAAAGAACGAAAATTCCATTAATCTTCGAATTTTATACCCTCGAGTCAAGAGCTTTACGAATTTCATTCAATCTCAATCAATATAGATTACAGAGTGATTATCGACTTTATTATTCAAAACAATGAGATAATCCCCATTGATATCGGCACACATGATGAAGTGTATTAAAGTTAACGATTATTCTGACTAGTTGACTTGGATTGTGAACAAAGTTCTTAAATTACACCCTTGTGAATGAATCTTCACTTTCATGAGTGGAACCCCGCTTCTTTGGGTGGTTTTTGGAAGTGGGGTTTTAACCCAACCGCTCTTTGTGAGTCATGATTTGTCTATTTCGCCTTTGTTCGCAGAAGAAGAGTTGCGTTTTCTTGTTTTTGCATAAGCTCTAAAAGCTCGTTCATATTTATTCTCCTCTTGTTGTCATAAGAGAAGTTTATCAGCCATAGATGACATGCCCATGTCTTGATTCTATAAAATTTTTATCAATTTTGCACTTTTAAAACATCTCAAAATATCTCAGCCAATCTTGAAGAGTAAAAATCTTGGCATGTGGAAGTTCCACATGCCAACTTACCCAAAAATAAAATTATTATCTATTTTAATATAATTTGTAATCATGCGAATATCGTAGAATAGAACCCTTGGTTTAAGGAGCAAATGTGTTAAGTATATTGAGTGCAAACTATGAAAATGAGTATAAAATTTTACTTGAATTTAACAAAACAAACTTAGAACATTGGGAGAGTTTTGTGCTTTGTGGTTGGATTATTTTGGGTTGCTTCTTTTGGTAATTTTGTAGCGGGGTGAAGTTCATCTGCATCTGCGATATTTGGTGGGGTTAAAACCCCACTTCCAAAATCTTACTTACAAATGATGATAGTCTGTAAAACTGCTTTATATGGGGATTCAAAACGCTCAAAAGAAGTGGACTATACCGATTAGAAACTGGGGTTTAACAATAGACTTCTTGCATAACTTAGATTGCTTCACTTCGTTCGCAATGACGGTTCTCGCGATGACTGTTGTTGCCTCGCAATGACCGTTGTTGC
>DJAA01000027.1:0-3033 GCA_002428085.1 Sulfurimonas sp. UBA6014
TTCATACTCGACAATCGGGTGAAAATGAAACCCGACTTTCACCCCTTTGTTTGCCACTTTTCTTGCGGCACTCAAGCGTTTTTCCAAAGAAGCCGCAAGGTGTTCTTCGTTTTCTATGATGGTTTTTGTGTTAAGCGACCAAGTGCAGAGTATGTTTTTTGGAACATCATTTTCTAAAAAGTATTTGACATTGTCAGACTTGGTTTTAAACTCTAAAATAACATTGGGATTATTTCTTGCAAAAAGAAAAAGTGCGTCCAAAATGCCCTCACGGTTGCCCCACATGAGCGAATCAGAACTTTGTCCTGTCCCTATATGGTAGGTCTTGTTTTGGTCGAGTTTGAGCTTAAGTAGCTTGTCGGCAAAGCCGCTATCAAAAGTGATGGTATTTTGCTTATAAAAACTTTGAATGGAACAGTATGAGCAGTCAAAACCGCAACTCTCAACCGCGTCAAGTGTGAGCAGATTGCAGCAGCGTGTTTTTTCGCTCGCAACGGGGCAAAGTCCCAAACCAAACCCCTCTTTTGCCTCTGTTTTAAACGTGTATTTTTGCTCCTGCGGAACGTTTTTTAGGGTAAAATTTTTATAAGAATTGGGTGCATTTCTTATACTTTCATAGGCAGCTCTTAGGCGAGTAAAAACCACTTTTTTTTGGTCGTGGGTCGGAAATATTTCGATGATGCTTTTCTCATTCCACATCCCAAGGTCTCTGGCAATGTCCATGATTTGTTTAAGTTCTTGATGCGAAAACTTGAGTGCAAACGCTTTTTGTTGTATGAACTGCTGCTCGCTAAGGGGGAGCTTTGCAAAAAGAGTGTTTTGAATGGAGGTGTTAAATTTTTCCGTATATGTATTCATGAGGCAAATTTTAGCAAAAATTTCAGCTTTCACCGAAAAGACTTAAAAAGTCTCAGGTGAAAATTGAGACTAGTTTTTATATCCGTATATTTGGATTTGCTTCTTGAACCATTTCATCTAAATAAGCAAAAAGTTGTAGCGAGTTGATTTCCATTTCATGCATAGCTTTGACGATTCTGTCGTAATTTTTCTCAGAGACGCAGTCTCCTGCTCCGGCGCACGGAATGATGGATTGAACGCTATTGTGGACGCTTGCATGCGGTGCTTCCATTTTTGCGTAGGCTTTTGTTTTGCTAAATTTTTCTTTGCCTTTTCCTTTATAGTACCATTCACCCATTCTACAGCTGTAATGGTCTGTAAAACCGGCAGCTTTTTCTTTATTTTCACGTAGTATGGCGGAGTAGGCATTGTGTTTGTAAATAATATGGTCGATTTTTACAAGTGTCGCAAAAAGTGAATCATCTATAACACTCGACATGTCGGCAGTTTTTGTAACCGTATCGGCGAAGTCGTTTATGACCTCTTCAAAATTAGAAACATTTTGTTGCGAATTTGTCGCAAGCGTGTTCATCTCTTCTGAGTTTGACATAATGTCATTTGCCTCTTGCTGGAGCGTTTGAAGGGTGAGTGAAATCTCCGCTGTGGCTTTTTGTGTTCGCTCGGCTAGTTTTCTTACTTCGTCTGCAACCACTGCAAAACCGCGTCCATGCTCACCCGCACGAGCGGCTTCTATGGCGGCATTTAAGGCGAGCAAATTAGTTTGCTCTGCAATGTCTTTAATAAGTCCCGCAATAGTGCTTATTTCGTTGGTTCGCTCCGTGAGTGAAAAGATGGCGGAATGAGAAGTTGTAATGAGTTGGATGAGGTGTTCGATGTTGTCTACTATAGTTGTAACACTCTCTTTAGAACCCGCAACTTTTTGCGAAGCGGCATTTGCCGAGGCGTTGATTTGCTGTGTTATGTTGGTATTTTTTATAACATCTGTTTGTAAGACACCTAAGCCTTTAGAGACACCGCCGCTTGTTTTTTCAAATTCTGCTGCAAAATTGGAACCGAGTTGTGCTTTATGCGACTTGGCAATAGCCTTTACTGCATTGTTAAGATTTTGGCAAATGGCGCTGTAGTCGCCTTTGTAGCCATCTTGAAAGAGGATTCTTTTTTCATTGCCTTTGTTTGCTTCAACGATAGACGAGCGAATATCTCTCATCATCTGCTCAGTTTGGTCAAGCATATCGTTAATGCCCCATGCAACGGACTGCATCACGTGTTTTTCATCTATGTCCGTTACGCGTGTAGACAAATTTCCTTGTCCAGCATGAATGAGAACGTCACGAATTTGGCGAATTAAGACATCGTTAAATATCTTCTCACAAGCACCGGATTCGGGAATAAAAAGAGCTCCAAAGGTAAGAAGTGTGATGACGAAAGCTCCAACATACAAGCCATATACAGCCAATGTCACAGCGGCACAAAGAGAGATGAGAAAAAAGAAAAGAATTTGTCTATTGCTGAAGGCTGAGAATAAATTGGTCATAATCGGTTCCTTTTTGAGTTAATATAGTTTCGAGTGCTCGCATGGAACCTTCAACTCCGCCGGAGCGTTCTGCGGCAAGAAGTTCTTTATAAAGTCCGGGAATAACAGCCATTGCCTTGTCACTCGCCTTACGTCGCACGGAGTGAAAATCACGTATATTTCCCCTCTCATCAAGCGTCGTTGTCACGTTTGCAAACACCCAATAGTACGAACCGTCTTTACATATATTTTTTACATAAGCAAATATTTCTTCCTTTTTTTGGATGCGCTCCCACAAATATTTGAAAATAATTTTTGGCATATCGGGATGCCTTAAAATAGAATGAGGCTGATGTAACAGCTCAGATTCTGCGTAGCCTGAAATTTTTATGAAGGTCTTGTTTCCGTAGAGAATTTTCCCTTTTGTATCGGTTTTTGAAACAATAAAATCATTAGAATTAAGTTTTTTTTCTATTTGTGTAGGGTTTGGTCTCTGCAATTTATTGCTCCTAAGTATTTTTCGCAGACATTATAACAACTTTTTATATATTTTTATGTGATAAAATTAAATGACAAAATGCAATACTTAGAGAGTCGCCTCTTTTTTTTGACTAAAATGCTAAAACAAACGCGTTCGTGCGAGCGTAATATCAGTAAAATAC
>DJAA01000027.1:3056-7186 GCA_002428085.1 Sulfurimonas sp. UBA6014
TTGTGTCCCTGCCACTAAAACGGACGCGTTCGTTTTAGTGCGTCATATCAGTAACAAGGCAAATACAATGATTTTAGGAAAATGTCCATATTGCGAGGATGGTCAAATCGAAGTGCGAGATAAAGAAGTGCGAGGGAAAAAAGTAAAACTGTATGCTTGCAGCAACGCGCACTGGAAAACTGAGGATGGGGAAACTTTTGAGCCCACCGAACTTTCCACATGCCAATTTAAAATATGGCAAAACACACTTGCAAAATATGGAAAATGGCTCTCGTATAAAGAGGTGAGAGCGTTGCTTGAGAATACATCGACAGAGGTAGAACTCCTCAGTAAAAAATACGGGAAAAAAATACCTTATACCAAACACATAACACTCAATGAAGAGTATGGAGTGAGTATAATCTGGGACTAATTTTTTCAGACAATTCGGCTTCAAGTTACACTTTAAAAAAAACAAGAATTAATTTACAGCTCTTATGGTAAATAAAATCTCTTAAAGGTATAATAAACTTCTTATATAACTCATTTTAGATTGCTTCACTTCGTTCGTTATAACACGCATGCGACAAGGAAGAGTGACGAAATAATCTAAGTTTTACAAAAAGTTTACTATTTTAAATTATGTTAAGGGATATAGTATTGAAGATTAGTCATTGGAATATTTTTTTAAGTGCAGTATTTTTTATTGTTTTCGCTGTTGTTATATTCATAGGTCTCCATTATAAAACAAGCCAAACTAAGGCAGCTTTGCAAGAGAAACACAGTCAAATCGCAGGTGAGCTTACACACGCGCTTGAAGTCCTCATTGAGTCAAAGAAAAACTCTACACTCACCATTGCGCTCTCACTTGCTCAAAATCCACTCTTCAAACAAGCTATTTTAGAAAAAAACAATGTTCATGACACACTTGCCACAGTATCCTTTAAACTGAAAGAAAATACTGATTTTAAAAATGTTTGGATACAGCTTGTTGATGCGCAAGGAGTAGCCATAGCAAGGAGCTGGACAGACACAGCAGGGGATAATCTCAAAAATATCCGACTTGATGTCGCTACAATGATAAACAACCCTCAGGTCTCATCTTACATAAGTGTGGGCAAATACGACCTTACTTTTAAAGCCATGACTCCCTTTTATGATGCTTCAGAGAAATTTGTAGGCTTTTTAGAGGTGATAACACACTTCAACTCTATTACAAACACTCTTAAAGACGAGGGTGTTGAAAGTGTCATTTTAGTTGATAAAGCGTATAGAAAACAAATTACACATCCATTTACAGAGAACTTTATCGGTGAGTACTACTTAGCTAATGAGCCTGAACACATTTTAGTAGAGTATCTCAAGGCGCAAGGGGTTGAAAATAGTATCTCCTACACAAACAACCATGCAGTAAATGATCAGTATTTAAAAGTAAACTACACTCTCTTTGGGCTGGATGCAAAGCCCATGGCATATATTTTGATGTTCAAAAAAACACAAGATATCAATACAGATTCCATCAAGAGCAAAAATTTCATCATAGAGCTTATGATGATTTTCACCATTCTCATCGTGGGTTTTATACTTTTCTTGTTAGTCAAACAAGAGCCGCAAAAAAGTGATGTCAAGGGTGAAAATATAAAATATTTTCTTATCTTTTTTTCCATTTTTACAAGTGTGACTTTTGCTTTTTATCTACTTTTAAACACCTATAAAATGAGCGAAAGGGAAAGTTTTTTAAAAAGTTATAATGCAAATATAGAAAAAGACTATGCCATTATCAATAAAAAATATGAAATTATTGCAAATACTATGTTTGAGACAACCCTTAACAATCCAGCAGTATTGGCGCTTATGAAAAAAGCATATACAGACAAAAAAGATGCGGCCAGAAAGGAATTATATGAACTTTTAAAAGTGAAGTATGAATATTTTAAGTCTTATGATATACGCCAACTCCATTTTCATCTTAAAAACAACGAAAGCTTTTTAAGATTTCACAGACTAGATAAATATGGTGATAATCTCACAGGTATGCGAGCAACAGTTGAGTGGGTGAATGCAAATATGCAAAAGATAGAAGGTTTTGAAGAGGGGAAAATTTATAATGGATTTAGACATGTGTTTCCCCTATTTTTTGCCGATACAGACCATGAACAAACACATGTAGGGAGTGTAGAGGTCTCTTTTAGCGCGTATGCCTTAGCAAATGATTTTGCGCAGAGTCATGGTGCAAAAGTGGCATTCCTTGTGAGCAAAGATATAGCAGATAAAAAACTCTTTCGTGAAGAAAAATCCAACTATGTCTCAAGTGAATTTGAAAGTTTTTATTATGAAAAAAGTGTAAAAAAGAGATTTCAAGCTACTCTTAGAGATATCCAAATAGAAAAAATTTCTCCCAAAGATTTGCGATTTATCAATAGTAAAATATTTGAAGGAAAAACATTAAGTCTCTCATCTCAAGATGGAAACACCCTTTTTACTGTTTTACCACTCTATAATCCCGTAAGCAAAAAAGTTGTTGCCGCAATCATTTTGCAAATCGACAACAGAGTTTTGGAAAAGCAAAATGAACTTTTTATCCTTATTTTTTCCATTGGGACAATTCTGATTTTACTCACCATTATTTTTGTCTTTAGAGAGTTTACTTTAAAAATAAAATTTTTAAACTTGTCCATCAAAACGCAGCACATTTTAGATACCCAAAAATCGATGGTTATCATCACAGATGGAGAAAAAATATATGACGCTAACAAGAAGTTTTTAGAGTTTTTTGGCTATGACTCTTTAAAAGAATTTCAAAAAGTTCACCCATGTATTTGTGACTTATTTATAGAAAATGCACATTATTATAGTCTTGCAAAAGTGCCTCTTGAAACAAATTGGATAGGTTTTTTAGAACATATCCCTTATAAAGACAGAGTGATCCTCATCAACGACCCACAAGGGCTGGGACACAGTTTCGCCATAACGTTTAGCAACTATGAAACTTCCTATTATATCGTCACATTCACTGACATCAGCGGAACGATTCAAGAACAACTCATGCTTGCGAATAAGGTCATCCATGACACATTAACAGGGGCATATAATAGAGAGTTTTTTGACGCCAAGATCGTAAATATCATAGAGCAAATCAAAAGCAAAGAGAAATTTTTAGGTATTATTTTTCTGGATATAGACCATTTTAAAACAATCAATGATACTTATGGACACAATGTAGGAGATAGTATCTTGCAAGAGTTAGTAAAACGTCTCTTAGAGTCCATACGAAGCAGTGACTACCTTATTCGTTGGGGCGGGGAGGAGTTTATAGTCCTTATCTCAGTGAAGTCACTTGAAGAAGTTGAATCAACTGCCGAGCATCTACGTTCCATGATTGAGCATCACTCTTTTGAGGATATTCGCAAACTTACCGCTAGCTTTGGAATCACCCTTTTACTTAATGACGAGCCTATAAAAACTGCTATAGAAAGGGCAGATAAAGCACTTTACATCTCTAAAGACAATGGTAGAAATAGAGTTACAAAACTCTAAAAATGGAGTGTCTATGCACAAACAATATCAAGAAGCTATNNCCTGAGTTCCAAAATTGGAACGTACATTCTCTGGCAGACAGCAAATATCGAGAGAAGCAATATTGTCTCCAAAACAGATATATTTGGGGTTATAACGTTTGTCAATGATGAATTTTGTAAGATTTCAGGCTATAACCAAGAGGAACTCATCGGGCAGAATCATAATATTGTGCGGCATCCTGATGTCCCTGCATCAACCTATTCCAGACTCTGGGAAACCATCACTGCAAAACAAATCTACAAAACAACTGCCAAAAATAGAGCTAAAAATGGCTCTACATTTTATGTCAACACAACCATCACACCCATTCTTGATGAGCAAGAAAATATCATCGAGTTTATCGCCATTCGCTACGATGTCACAAACGAGGTCTTATATAAACATCAACTTCAAAAAAAAGAAAAAGAGCTAGAGATGCTCAATATCAGTCTCGAACAAAGAGTTATGGAAAAAACCAAAGAGCTCAAAGAACTCAATGAAACGCTCGAAAAAAGAGTCAAACATGAGATTGCAAAAAATCAGCAAAAGCAAAAAATAATGTTTTGGCAATCAAGACTTGCAAGCCTTGGCGA
>DJAA01000035.1:0-598 GCA_002428085.1 Sulfurimonas sp. UBA6014
GTGTTTGCTATTTTAACCGCTTGTGCCCAAAGATGAACACCAATGTAAGCAGCCTCCATGGGGTCTGTGATAACACTTTGTGCACCATAACGCTTTTTAAAGGCTTGAATAAAATTTTTATTTTTATCTGACTCAATACTTTGAAAATAGTTCCAAGCTGCATAATCACCCTCAAAACTCTCCGTTCCCATAGCTTTGAGTTCAGCTTCAGCGATACTAAATGATATTGTAGGAATGACATCTGGTGTGATGCCTCTCTTTCTGAGTGCTTTAAAAAAAGCAACATTGGTATCACCGTTGATTGTGTTTAAAATGATGTCAGGTCTCTTGTTTGCTATGTCCTCTACAATATTTTCTACATCACTACTTCCTAGCAATATATATTTTTCAGCTAAAACTTCACCTTTTAGAGATTTGATTTGATCTTTCATGATTGCGTTTGCCGAGTGTGGAAATACATAATCAGACCCAACTAAATAAAATCTTTTCCCAATCGTATCCATAGCCCATTTGACAGCGGGAATGATTTGTTGATTTGGAGCTGCACCTGTATAGATGATATTTGGGGAACTCTCCAACCCCTCATACTGTAGCGGAT
>DJAA01000035.1:754-7077 GCA_002428085.1 Sulfurimonas sp. UBA6014
CATTTATCTCATCAATCGCCAAAAGGGTAGAATTAACAACACTTTGTTCACTCATTGACATAGTCCCTGAAAGGGAGTGAAGAATACCAACTTTTATACTCTCTGCATACACATAAGAAAAGCATAATAGTACTAATAGCATAGCTCTAATTGATTTCATTGTAGTCCATAAATTTTTAGTAAGTTATCATACAACAATCTGATAAAATTCAACTTTATTTTAATTATAGTTCTTTTAAATGATACATGAAGTTTACATAAAGAAAACGCTCTTTCGTAGCTTCGCTTTTCAATTTGCAATATTTTTAAGCTTAGAATGTGGAAACTGCTAGAATCTTTGTATGAAAATACATATAGATATTGATTGCTTTTTTGTCTCTGCTGCTCGCACGGTTGATGCTTCGCTTGAGAGAAAACCTGTAGCTATCGGGGGGCGGAGTGATACGAAGATTTTTAGCAAAGATGCGCTCATGCAGAGTGTAAACTTTGAAAACTCAGGTTCTTTTGTTCCTACTTTTTACAAGGCGTATGAAAAGAAAGACGACGATATAAACGCTTTTAAAGATGCAGACGGGCGCGTTCGCGGAATTTTGACGACCTCTTCTTATGAGGCTAGAGCTTACGGGGTAAAGACTGCTATGAGCATTAAAGAAGCGCTTGGGCTTTGTCCGCATCTCATCATAAAAGCGCCAAATATGTCTTTGTATCAAGCACTTTCTCACGCGCTTCATGAGTTTTTGGCTTCCAAAATTCCCCTCATAGAACAGGCGAGTATTGATGAGTTTTACGGCGATTTGCAGGGGTGGATTGAAGACGAAGATGTGCCGCAGTTCATCGACAACCTCAGGCATGAGATAAAAAAAGCTCTCAAACTTCCAGTGTCCATCGGTGCCGCCAAAACCCGCTACATCGCCAAACTTGCCACGACGTACGCGAAGCCTTTTGGGTGCAAAACCATTTACCCCTATGAGCAAGATAAGTTTGTAAACCCCATAAAAGTAGAAGATTTTGCGGGTATCGGTCGCAGTATGCAAGCCAAACTCCTCTCAGCGCAAATTCATACGCTTGGCGACTTGAAAAAACGAAGAGGAACGGTTGAGTCTTGGGGACCTTATGCCAAAGATTTGTACAAACGAGTCAGTGGACTTAGCGATGCGCCCATAGTTACTACTTCAAAAAGAAAATCCATCGGCATCTCACGCACTTTTGACCCACTGCATGACAGAATGGAACTTCGCCGCCGTATCCATGTTCTCGCCCGCCATCTGAGTTTTGCCATCTTAAAACTCGAAGTCATTCCTACGGTTTTTCACCTGAGCATCAGTTATGAAATGGGGCAAAACTCTCATAAAAACATTAGCCTTTGCGAAATTTTTACCGAAAAAAAGTTTGACTCTTTGTGCATCACCCTTTTTAACGAGGCAGACAACCAAAGACGACTCCATGTCATACGTCTGAGCATCAACTGCTCCAGTTTTACGAGAGACTCCAAAAAAGAACTCTCACTTATAGGTTTTGAGGAAGAACAAAAGATGAAAAGTCTCACCGACAAGGCACAAATTTTACGACAAAAGTATGGAATAAACACACTTAAATGGGCAAGTGAAATGTAAGGCAATCTCACCCATAAATACCAAAAAAATTATGCTAAAATAGTTACTTAATAATTCTCGAAAAACAAAGTTTTTCGTAGCTTCAGGGGGTTGTAGGGACATCGTGTCCCTGCCGCTAAAACGGACGCGTTCGTTTTAGCGCGTAATATTAAATGATAAGATTCAAGCTCATTGATCAGTTCCGTTCTTTTTATTTTCAAAATTATCCTGACGATATGGAACAGCTCATAGAATACTTCTCCGTTTTTGGCGGTCTTGGGTGGGAAGTGGACGTTGCGAAGCCTATAGAAGTCCTTATCGAAGAGCTTGTTTTGAAAAATTTTGACTTGATTTATCAAAAAATGGAACAACTCACCCTTGGCGATACAAACAATAAAAGACTCCTCATGGCACTTGCTGTAGGAGATAGAAGGATTTTTTCTGCCTTTAAAAGAGCTGGGCTTAACAACGGAAACGGCGGTTCGGCTCTGAACTTCCTACAAGAAAAAGGGTTGGTTCAGATAGAGTACTCTCGTGAAGAATCTCCAAAAACTTCATCCCCTCACAACAAACTCAAAAAAGAAGATGCAAGACGAAGAATCTCCCATAAAGTTCTCTTTACGCAGCCCTTTGTACGATTTTGGTTTTATTTCATAGCCAAACATACGAGAGAAATTCAGGCGAAAAACTATACAAATGTGATGAAAAATTTTGAGATTAGACACAATAGTTACACCAGTTTAGTTTATGAAGAACTCTCAGAGGTTTTGCTCAACTACCATCTTCGCGACGCCCATATCGTAAGCTCGGGAAGCTACTGGGACACAAACGTGGAGCTAGATATCTTAACCATAACGCATGATGAGAGAATCTATGTCGGTGAGTGCAAATGGACAAATCACAAAATAAACAAGAGTGAACTGCACAAACTTCTTGAAAAATGTGAAAAACTTGGCATCAAACCGACACAAATAGCGCTCTTTTCCAAAAGAGGCTTCTCCAAAGAGCTTCTGAGCAACCAAGGCAAAGATTTATCGCTCTACAGTGCCGAGGACTTTAAAGCACTCATTAAAAAAAGCACAAAACACGAACTTATCGAGGCGTTTATTATCAACCAATAAGTCGCAAAATAAGGCATGTAGAAACTCTTGGTATGTGAAAATATTTTTTGCTCTTTTGGAAGTACGACTTTAGTCGTACCGCTCTTTTGGAAGCACGACTTCCAAAAATGCTAACACCTTGCATTTTACGCACGAGTCGAACTGTTGCGATATGAAAGCAACATCGGTGAGGTTAAAACCTCACATCCAAAAGAGCAAAACATACTCTACGAAACAATTCTCAGCGCAGTATATGCTTCTTGAAGAAGCTGAAACTTTTGAGTGTAGTGTTTTATCATGTGCGGATTTTCATGAAAGATTTTGTCTGGATGATAGACTTTTGTAAGCTTTTTATAACTTCGCTTCAGCGCATCTTGACTCGCCCCAATCGGGCACTCTAAAATCGTGTAATGGTGCATATTTTCATCACTTTCTTGATACTTACACAAATCACCAAAACTAAAAGAGGCGAAATCTGCATACAACTTGCTCATAAAATGGTTGTCATATGTGTACTGAATCTGATAATGCAAAATATGCCGCTTGTTTAAAGCGCGCTCAAATCTCCCCTTTGCCTTATAACCTGTCACATCAACGACTAAAGAGATATCTGTCCCTTTTTCCACATACACTTCAAGCTGTGAGCGAAGATAATTTGTGACCCACAAGTTAGGATAATCAAGGGTTATCAAAACAGTATTTTTATCATACGCGTACAAATGGACTTTTACAACTTCGGGTTCTTGGAGTTTATGAAGCTCTATTTTTATGGGTTGCGTTGTGTATTTAAGCATGGAACGCAAAAAAAACTCATGCGAAAATTCATGTTTGGCAGCATAATGCTCGCTGAGTTTTCGCAAAAAAACTTCTCGCTCTTGCCTGAGACTCTCGTTTTTAAAAACTAAAACAGCCTTAGGTAAAAAAAGCATTCCCCGCGTGTGAAGATTTAAAAAATCCTCCATCCACTCGGCACCCAATGTTTCAAATTCGGTAGTGATAAGGATAAGATTATGACGCAACACAATGTCCATAGTTCCTACTTTTTTGCCATATTTTTATAAAACTAAGCAAAATTGGTTCCAATTGTATATTAAGAAATATGACCTTGGCACAAAGCATGATACGCATGTGGCTGTCTGTCGCGGATGAGTCCCCAGTACTCTCTTTGCTTTGCATTTTCTTCTAAATCAAACTCAGCGTAAAGTATCTCCTCTTTATCTCTTGAAGCTTCGGCAATTTTCGCACCTGTGTAATCGGTGATGAAGGATGAACCATAAAAGTTTAAAGAGCAACTCTCACCTACTTCTTCACCGTATCTATTTGCAACCACCACGGGGACGGTGTTTGTCGCCGCATGACCCATCTGAACTCTTTGCCAGTGCTCTTTAGAATCTACCCCTATTTCAGGCTCACTTCCTATGGCTGTGGGGTAGAAAATTATCTCGGCACCCAAAAGGGTTAAAGCCCGCGCTGTTTCACAAAACCACTGATCCCAACAGATTCCGACTCCGATTTTTGCATATGCCGTGTCCCAAACTTTAAAGCCCGAGTTGCCTGGCTTGAAGTAAAACTTCTCTTCATACCCTGGTCCACAAGGGATATGAGTTTTTCGGTAGTTTTGCATAATAGTTCCATCCGCATCCACTACGACAAGTGAGTTAAAATACTCCTCTGCTGCTTTTTCAAAATAGCTCACTAAAAGGACGATTTTAAGCTCTTTTGCCAATGAGGCAAACTCTGCAATCAATGGATTTGCTTCTCTTGCTTGTGCCCAAGAAAAATATTTTTCATCCATATCTTTACAAAAATAAAGCCCCTCAAAAAGTTCTGGCAGAAGAATTATCTGCGCACCCTTGGAAGATGCTTCATGAACCAATCTTTTGGCATTTTGAATATTTAGTTTTTTATCATCACTCATGCGCATCTGAATTGCAGATACTTTAACCATTACTATTCTCCGTACACCAAGTTTTATTTGAAATTTTACTCTAATTTTGTTCGTAGTTTAAGTCCTTAATGGCACTTTTTCTAATCTCAATTTGCATTTTTTATATATTCATCAAAAGATATACTCTCTTCATGTCTAGTAGCACTTAAAATTTTTAAGTCCTCTATATCTTCTTTGGAAACTATCTATAAGCCGTCATTTTTAAAGTGATCTAATAGCCAAATAACTTTTTTAACAAGCGACTCATTTTTAATATTAATTGTTATTGATTGCATACAAAAACCCCCTTATTTTATTTTGATAAAGGCACCTCTAAAAACTAGATTGCCGCGCTTCGCTCGCAATGACAAAGCTCCGTCACTGCGAGACTTCAAAGAAGTCGTGGCAGTCTAAAAGTGGGTTTTTAGAGGCACCCATAAATATTTATAACGGCATATATTCTATCATATTCATATTAACATTATTTTAAGATTAAGATAATTTTAAACGCAAAGAATGTGCTTATCTTAGTTATGGTGAGCCTTCCGCCTTAAAAAAAGGAGGAAGTAAAAAACAAAACAGGAGTTGTTTTAAATTTAGAATTTGTAGTTGACACCGAAAAACCAGTTTTTGATTGTTTCAATTTCAAGTTTAGCACTATAATCATAACCACTGTAAACACCAGATATTGTATCTTCCATATTTGATTTCATGTAACGATAGCCAGCTTCAAGTGAGAAATTTTCATTTAAAGCATAATTAACACCAAATTGGGCGCCAAAAACCATCCCTTTTACATCAATTGATTGGCCCTCTGCTAAGTCATAACCGTCACTGCTAGAAGAACCATATCCAGCAAGTACACCAATAAATGGTTTAAAAGCATTATCACCAATTAGATAATCGTAGCCAATACCATATGTTTTTGCATCTCCATTATCTACATTAATATTTTGATAGAAAGCTGATGCTCTATTATTTTTATCAAAGTAATAACCAACTTTCAATGTTTGAGAACCACCATCATCATCACCGCTAGCCGAATCAGAACCAACACCCGTAATTGTCACTGATGTTTTCATGTCATAAGCCGTATTCCCAACATCAGCACCCACATAAAACCCACTATTTGCCGCCATCAATCCACTTGCTAACAATACCACTAAAGCAATTTTTTTCATTAAACACACCTTTTAATATTTTTTTACGAATTTCCGTATTGAACAAAGTATAGTCATAACGACCTTTATTATTTCTTATTATTGACCAAATTATTTCATTTTGACTAAAGGTTTGCAATTTATGGAAGTTTGGGAAAAAATTAACTATCTTTTAGAAGAGAAAAAAATCACAAAACAAGAGTTTGCGAATAGACTTGTGGCACTAGAACCTAAGCTCAAAAGAACTTCTGAGTCACCATCGGCTCAAACTATTTTGGGTTATTTATATGGCAAACGCGAACTAAAAATCGAACTTATTCCGTACATCGCCGAAGTTTTAGGTGTGGATGAGCAGGAACTTTTTCGTTTTGACATTGAGTATGCGACGGAGTACAATTTGCGTTATTCTAAAGATGCGCGCGAGATTTTAGAATTGCTCCAATTCGCTCCAAAAGTGATGATAGAACACATCAAAATTGTACTTCGTAAATTTAAAAAAGAGTATGAGAATGGGGTGAAAGAGTTGTGAAACATAGGATTTAGT
>DJAA01000032.1:0-2038 GCA_002428085.1 Sulfurimonas sp. UBA6014
TCAAGACTTGCAAGCCTTGGCGAAATGCTAGCAAACATCGCCCACCAATGGAGACAACCTTTAACTGAACTCAATCTCACCCTCTTTAGCCTCAAAAAAGCAGCACTGCAAAAAGATGACAAAGAGGTAAAAAGGCTTTATGACGCCAGTAAAAATATCATCCAAAACATGTCAAATACGATAGAAGATTTTACAAACTTTTTTAGACCTGGCAAAGAAAAACACCATTTCAACGTAGCGCAAAGCATCCAAGAAGCGATACATATTCTAAAAAATTTAATCGCACATGAGATGATTATCATCAAAACTGATTTTGAAGATTTAGAAGTTTTAGGTATCGCAAATGAGTTTTCTCAAGTGATTGTCAATCTTATCAAAAACTCAAAAGATGCTTTTGTCCAAAACAGCATTTTGATTCGCGAGATAACCATCAGTGTCAAAAAAGAGAAAAAAAATGGCGTCTACGCCGTCGTCACATTTGAGGACAACGCGGGAGGGATTGCAGAAAAAAATCTATACAAAATATTTGAGCCCTATTTTACAACCAAACATGCCTCTCAAGGGATAGGTTTGGGACTTTTTATGTCTAAAATGATTTGCGAAAATGGTTTAAATGCGACCATAGATGTAAAATCCAAAAAAGGGACAACACTCTTTACAATCAAAATACCTTTGGAGTCCACGCATGCATAGAAAGTTTTTAAAAGGGTTAAAAGTTTTGCTTGTTGAAGATGAAGAGACACTCTCAACGCTTCTTAAAAATGCCATTGGGGATAATTTTCACTCCTTTACTATCGCAAACAATGGACAAGCAGGGCTAGAAATTTTTAAAAAAACGTCTCCAGATATCGTCATCACAGATATCATGATGCCTATTCTGACAGGTCTTGAGATGGCAAAAGAGATCAAAAAAATCGATACAAATATCCCCATCATCATCCTCAGTGCCCACAGTGAAACAGAAAAATTTCTTCAAGCCATCGATATAGGTGTGGTAAAATATCTCATAAAACCCTTTGACCCAGAAGAGCTTTTAGAGTTTATCCTCAGCCTTGAGACGCTCATGACAAAAAAATTTGTCCCCCTCAAAGAGAATTTTTCGTTTAACACAGAGACTGCAAGTTTATATAAAAACACAAAATTTGTCCCCCTTACAAAAAAAGAGAAACAATTTTTGCAACTATTACTCAGTAATCAAGAATTCACACCCACCCAAATCATTAAAGAGACACTTTGGCCTAGTAAAGATATTAACGATGAGAGACTCCGAACGTTTATCCGAAGACTAAGAGCAAAAACTTCAAAAAATCTCGTGCTTAACATAACAGGACAAGGGTACAAAATAGGACTTTGATGCCGATTCAATGGTATAATTTATTCCATACTCAAATATATCCACCAAAAGGAAAAACATGAAATATACACTCCAATTTAGACTCTGGCACTGGCTTAGCGCACTTGTGATTTTAGGACTTTTAGGCACTGTGTTTTTAAGAAAAACGTTTTTAAGTTATAAAGCAAATGCTGAGATTTTAATGACGAAACTGAGTGAAATAGGAATCGAGATCACAAAAGACCAAGCGGTTCCTTTAGCAAAAGCCATCCGTGATGAGATGTGGGAGTGGCATATTATCTTAGGGTATGCCCTTGCATTTTTAGTCCTTTTTAGAATATATCTTTTTGTAAAAGATACCTCTTTAAGAGAAAAATTTGCCTCTTTGAGTCTTCATAAAAAAGCGGTACGCTCTTTATATACGCTTCTTTATGCGACTCTTATTTTTATGAGTGTCAGTGGATTTGTATTGCATTTTCATCAAGACCTCGGTCTCACAAAAGAGATAACTCATACCATAAAAGAGATGCATGAACTCTTGTTTAACTTCATCTTATTTTTCGTCCCACTCCATATAGCGGGGGTAGTTGTGGCTGATAACAAAGAGGAAAGAGGGATTGTCTCAACTATGATTCATGGGAAAAAATAACAGACTTCTGGTAAACCTCTCAACCAAAGATTGCTTCGTCGTTGCCTCGCAATGAC
>DJAA01000032.1:2174-13444 GCA_002428085.1 Sulfurimonas sp. UBA6014
GAGCAAAGCGAAGCAATCTAAAAAAGAGTCATGAAAGAAGTCTCATTCATTCATTTATCAACTCTAAACCATCCTGCGATGGAATATCTTTTTTTCCTTGCTGTGAGGACTTCATGAGGGAATTTTTCGCTTAGAAACACGACCAAGGTATTGGCATGCGGCAATACTTTTTCTATAAAATTGCCCTCTGTATCATACACCATTAAAGCCCCGCCATCTTCCTCTTTGTAGGCTTCATTTAAGTAGTAAACTGTCGTGACAACACGGTTTTTAGACCCTTTAAACGGATCAAAATGTTTCTCATAAAAGTCCCCTTCATCATAAATCGCAAAATGACTCTCATAATATGAAAGTCCTAGATAAAGCTCTCTGTTGAGATAAAGTCTCAGTCCCTCTGCAAAAGCCAAAAACTCACTTTGCACACCAAAATCAGCCTCCAGCCACAGAGTTTTGTCCCTTCGCCTTTGAGCATCAAGGTGCAAATCAGAAGACCCAGAGATACCAGCTTTTTTAAAATTTGTTTCATTTTGTAAAAGTACGTTCATGGCATGGACAATCTCTTGACTCAAAGCCTCTTTTACAACTATGAAACCATCCTCGACAAGAGCATCGGTTATTTGAAGATATAATTTTTCATACATAGGTACCATTCTAACCAAAATTAGCCCCTTAAGAGGAACAAAAGCACACTGTAGATATCGTTTTGCACAAAGTGCATTCATTTTTGGATATACTCAAATATTGATATATAAGCGCAAAGGAGTTTTTTTGAAATATTTTAGTTTTTCGTTTATAGTTACCTTTTTAGGTTTGATTGGAGCAGGTTTTTGGGGATTTGAGCATGGCGGATGGACTATTGCATTGCACATGATATTTATCGTAGCGATTTTAGCAATCATGGAGATATCTCTCTCTTTTGACAATGCAGTTGTCAATGCCTCTATTCTTAAAACGTGGGATGAATATTGGAAAAAATTATTCCTCACCGTGGGGATGATTGTCGCTGTATTTGGTATGAGACTTTTGTTCCCGCTTGTCATCGTTGCACAAACAGCCGACATAGGTCTCATAGAAGTTTGGAACTTAGCGCTGGATAACCCTAATGAATATTCCAATAAACTCACCGCGCATCATGCAGAGATTTCAGCGTTTGGCGGCATATTTTTACTTCTTGTGTTTTTAAATTTTTTATTTGATGAGGGTAAAGAGGTGCACTGGCTTGGCGTGATTGAAAAGAGACTCGGCATTCTTGGCAAAATCGACGCCATCTCTATTTTTATCTCCATTTTAGCTTTATTGCTATGCGTCTCTGTGGTGGCGCAGGAGAACAAACTTGCTGTTTTATTGGCTGGACTATGGGGTGTGATTGTCTATGTTGGTGTTGATATTGTAAACTCAATGTTAGAAAATGGACAAAAGGACCCCTCTTTAGCAAATATTGCAAAACAAGGAAGCATAGGGGGATTTTTGTATCTTGAAGTGTTAGATGCCTCTTTCTCTTTTGATGGAGTCATCGGTGCATTTGCCATCACGAAAGATATTGTTATCATCATGATAGGCTTGGGAATTGGTGCGATGTTTGTCCGATCTTTGACTATTTTTCTAGTTGAAAAAGAGACGTTAAGTGAATATATTTACCTCGAACATGGAGCACATTACGCCATCGGTGTGTTAGCACTCATCATGTTACTGAGCATGAAATTTCACATTCCTGAAATCATTACAGGACTTATAGGCTTTACATTTATCGCGCTCTCTCTTTGGTCTTCAATACAACACAACAAAAAAGAGAGTCACAGCTAGTTTCAAAAGAGTGTTGATCTCTTTTACTTTATTGTTTTTTATTTAAAGTGAAATAGGTCACGCCTTGAATGATACTCATCATTGAAACCGAGGCAATAATTCCCGCTATAACCAAGGCAGCATACTCTTGAGAACTTATTGCATTTGCATTGATTCCTATAGTTGCAACTGCCAATAAAAAAGTCAAAGGCATAGAGTCACCCATCGCCAGCATGAGCGTGTTTTTTAATCCAAGTTTTTTCAGATAAATCATCGAGCTCGTGATACGCATCGCTACCATGATGCCTACTATTTCAAGAGAAAGAAGTAAAATTTCAGGGGAGAAAAGTGCCTCTAAGTCGACCGTTGAGCCTACATAAATAAAATATACAGGGACTAAAAACCCAAACCCAAGAGAGGAGAGTTTGTGAGGAAGTTCTATTTTATGCTCAAAAAAAGTCGCAACAAACATTCCTGCAATAAAAGCCCCAAGAACCATATCTAACCCAAGATATATCATAACCCCTATCATGGTAAAAAAGAGTGCCATAGAGAGACGCACATCTTTATCTCGGTTATCTTGCTCAGGCATAATCATCTGCTTGAGTCGAGGGTACCACCAAAAGAGTATTTTTACAGCTTTAAACATCATGACCGTAACCAACAAAAAGAGGATAAGTGTTGCAATGGCTACGATAAACTTGAGTGTAAAACCATATTCCAGCACACCACTTAGAAGCGTTAAAGCCACGATGCTGATGAGCTCACCAAGTATCCCTATAATCAAAGCGAGCTTGACCCAAGCCTCTTCTTTGCCGAGCTCTTTGACAAGCGCCATAATCATCCCTAAAGAAACAATGGGAAACGCAACAAAATAGATGATTGAGTAATCAAAATTTAAAACTATAAAAGCTGCAAGAAAATAGAGTATGGCGAAATAGCCAACTGCCCGCTTAAAGAGTGAAGACTCCATGGTTACAAATGCTTTGAGATTTACTTCTATCCCTGCAAGAAACATTAAATACAAAAAACCTGTTTTAGCAACTATAGAAACGTACGTATTCTCATCTAAAATTCCCCAATACCCTATCGCACATCCAAGCAAAATCTCTACTACGGCAAGAGGCAAACGAAGATTTTGTGCGATAAAAGGAGCAAACAAAACAGTTCCCGCTAGCGTGACAATGATAAGAGGTATATCTGACATATTTTTTTCCCAACATAAAAGAAGTCAATTGACTTTGAAGATTTTACCTAAACATTTGGTAAATTACGCCGACTGATTTACAAGATACTGAAATGGCGGATTACATTTTGCTTGGTACGAAGGTTAAGTCAAATCCAACAAAAGGATTTTTCAAATTCAATTTTTCTTTCGTCTGTGTATTGTCCACCTCCAAACTCCCGTAAAGTCTTTTGTGAAAGGATGGTTTGAGAAACTTTAATAGTGTCTCAAAAAGCGGTATTTTGAACAAGATGATTTTTTTATCCATGCTTTTTGCCATGAGTTCTATGAGTTTTGTTGTGCTTATCGGTGTATCGTCGGCGGCTAAAAATATGCTTTCGTAAGATTTGTTCAAAGATGGCAAAGTTGCTTCGCAAACGGCTCCAAGCGGAAGTCTCAAAACAACATCCACCAAATGGCACAGGTTGCCTACAGAGACCAAACTCCGCCTGTTTTTGATATTGGCAAAGGGTAAAATGGGAACATATTTCACTAGATTTTGAAGTGATTTGATGTTTGCTTTTACGCCATAACCATAGACTATGGGCGTTCTGATGATAAACACTTCAAAGCTCTCATCGGCAAGCTCTCTGAGCAAATTTTCCGCTTCAAGCTTGCTTCTGGCATATGTATCTTGAGGCACACATGGAGAATCTTCTTTATACACTCCATCACTCTCCTCACCGTACACCTTCACCGAACTCATAAAAACAAAACGTCTCACACCGCCCTCTTTGGCTTTTTTTGCCAATACAAGCATCTGCGTAATATTAACCCTTTCATATTCTGCATCACTCGCACCGCCCATTTTGTGCACCAAAGCAGAGAGATGCAAAACAGCATCCACCGAAGCAACATCTAAAACGTCTACATCATCATGTAAAAAACTAAACTTTTGGAGGTCGTATGTATCTTTATAGTTTGCCATAAAATAGCTCCCTATAAAGCCGCTCGCACCTGTTATGAGGAGTTTCATTTTTTTAACAGCTCCAAGATTTTTCGAGGGTATTTCAAGAGTATTTTAAGCATATGTGTTTTTATGCCATTGTCATAACACACTTGAAGTTGCTCTTTTGCTATGAGCCAAGTCGCCTTAAGTCCACCCGTACTCACCCCACCCAAACGCATCTTGACAAACACCTCTTTTCTATAACTGTAGCTTATTTTGTGCACATATAAAAATCGTACCAATATATCAAAATCAGCCCCTATTTTCAAATCTGTTCTAAACACACCATGTTTTTCATACACCCATCGTTTGACAAAAAAAGTGGGATGTGCAGGCATCCAGCCGTATGCAAATTTTTCAGGGCTAAAATGGCTGCTATCATAATAACGCACTACTTTTTGAGTATTTTCAGTTTTCACAAAAACCAAATCCGCAAAAACACTCTCCACATTTTTTTCTTCAAACTCTTTTACAACTTTTTCTAAAACATGCGCATCAATATAAAAATCATCACTATTTAAAATGCCCACAATCTCTCCCGTAGCAAGCGCCAAACCTTTGTTCATGGCATCATAAAGCCCACGGTCAGGCTCACTGACAAACTTGCTTATCTTGTTACCATAACTTTGTACAACCTCCACCGTCCCATCAGTACTCGCCCCATCAATGATGATGTACTCTCTATCTTCATAACTCTGCCCAAGCACTGAGTCAATGGCATCTCTAATGGTTTCTTTATTGTTGCGTACAACAGTGATAATGGAGACTTTCATGTTGTATGCTCCAGTATCTCTCGATACATCTCTATTTGCTTCTCTAGCACATAACTATTTTCATATATTTTCGCACTCTCCAGAGCCTTTTCACTTAATGTTTCATATCCTGGGTAATGATACGATTTCTCCAGAACCTCTTTCAAGTTGTCTCGATTGCTCAAAAATCCATTCACATTATCTTGTATAAAATCGCCTCGTGTGCCTATGTGAAACCCTATAACTGGCACACCAAAACTCATGGCCTCTATGATGGTAAGTCCAAAAGTTTCGTACAAAATCGATGGCTGAATCAAGTATTTTGCACACGCTATACTTTGCAAGGTAGCCTCATGAGTTTGTTTGCCGCTAAAGATGATATTGGCTTGTGCAAACTCTTTTTGTAATGCCTCTTGCATTTGCCCAGAACCGATAATTCTCAAAACAAAACGCGCATCCAACTGCTTCCAAATATGTAAGAGTTCGTAAATCCCTTTAGACTCTTCAAGCCTTCCTACATAGACATAATCCTGTTTCTCTTTTTGTCCACCAAACGATATTTTTAGGCTATTTGGCTTGTATCGTATTTTTTGCTCATCAATGCCAAGTGCTTTGATTTTTTCTTTTTGAAAGTTCGTCAGTACAAAAAAATAGTCAATATTTTCAAAAACTCTCGTCGCTTTATAAAACCAAAAAGAACCTTGCGCTACAAAACTTTGCAGCCATGATTTACGGTAACATTTATTTACTATGCCATTGAAAGAAAATGTATGAGTCGTACACACTTCACATATGCCATACCCATCTCTATATAAAATCCCAGATATGCACCAGAGCCGATAGTTATGCAAAGTATGCACTACTTTTGCCCCAGAATCTTTTGCTGCTTTAAAAACACTTGGGGTTAAAAGCGGGAAAAAGTTATGGACATGAACGATATCTACACCGTTGTCATGAACGATTTTTTTAACATTTCTATAATGCCTAAAGGAAAACCATATCTCAAAAAGCAATCTAAATTTATTGATATCATCATTTGAGACTTCATAAAAGAGTACATTTTCCTCTCCAAGTCTAGCTTGCAAGGATTCAAGTTCATTTTTATAGACTATATCCTCACCGCCCATATTGTCTGAGCGGTATTTGTTATGGATTATGAGAAGTTTCATAGATAACACGCCACTTGTTGTTTATCTTTTTTATCTAAAGAAAATCTCCTGACACCCTCGGATAATTCTTGATACATCACATCATCAAGTTTTAAAATCAAGTCTTGCATCTCGGTTGTATCTAATGGTTCAAATACAAATCCATTGACCCCATTTTCTACCAATGCGACACAACCACAATTTTTACTTACTATCACTGGTAATCCAAAATAAAACGCTTCTTCAACCACCAATCCCCACGGCTCACTTATGCTTGCTAGGATAAAAATATCCTGAGCTAAAAATTCAGCCGCTAGCTTAGCGTTTTGTATTGCTGATTTAAAAACTATATTTGTTTGCGCGATAGATTGCAAATAGTTTTTCTCTTCGCCATCTCCTACAATAGTCAAATGATAATTTGGCAAACCATTAAAAACTTTTATCATTGTTTCAATATTTTTTACTTTTGAAAGCCTACCTATATACAAAAATCTTTTTTGGTACTCTTTTTTTTGAGCAATAAAATTAGGTTTATTGATAATTCCTACACCTTTTGTTATTAGTATTTTCCCTCGGTAATTTAAAGCGCTGAGCAGTTTTATATGCAAATTTCCTGATGCAAAAACCGTTGAGATTTGAGATAAAAAAACTCTTTTTATCCACCCTTTGATACCTTTTGTGTGACTCTCCAGTATAGTTGATTCTAAAGCTAAGCAGTTTTTTGCTCTTGGATACAACATCACAAGATACCAAAACTCTTGTAAATCCCATCCACTGACTAGTAATCTTTTGTATTGACTCTTTTTCACAATACTTCTGAGTTTCATGATGGTGACTTTTATATCCCTTGATTGAAAATCTCCATCGCTTAAAAGTTCATAATTAAAATCGGCATTTTTCAAAGTTGTAAAATCATCAGCTCTTTTTTCATTTGTATCTGTTGCAATAAAAACAACTAAAATATTGCACTTTTTTGCCAATTCGTTGTAAAGGTTCACTTTGTAAAAAGCTGGTATATGCGTAACTATAATATAATCATACATATTTGAATATTCCTCTGCCATCAAATATTTGCTTTATAAACAAGACCCCTTGAAGCAACAAAAGTGAAAGAAAAAGCTTTAAATACCACTCTTGAAAATAAAAATTTTCAACAATAATATCGGCAATATTATTAGTATAAGGGTGGATGATAAAAAGCAACATAGTGTTAGCACCCCACAACGCCACTAATTTACTTTTAAAATTTAGTTTTTTCAAGATAGTTATAAGTACAAAAATTATAGAAAAAGCCCACACCATATTTACGATAACATTTTCATACATTTTATTTGCCATATCTAAACTTGGCATACCAAAAAATATAAGTAATCCCACGAGAATAAAAGGCAAAATATACAATGCTTTTTGTTCTTGATAAAATCGAAAAAAAACACTGCCTATAAAAATAAATAAAGTGCTGTTTAAAGCGTTGTCAAAAGCAAAAGGGAGATTGACAAAAAAACTCACTATAAATAAAAATACCACTATGATAAATTGCAAAAAAAGAGATTTTATCTGTCTGCTAAGCAAAAAAATCAGCAATCTGCCAAAAAAGAGAGTCGGTAAAAACCACAAAACAAAGGCGTAAGTATTTATCAAAGATGGGATATCCATCCAGATAAATATCCCCTGGAGTTCATGAATATAGTCTAGATTTTCTCTCTGAAGTGCTACTCTTTTAAGCATTTCGACTCCTAAACCTGCTATAGCAAAGATAAAATAGGGAATCATCAATCTTTGAAAATCTTTGAAAATAAAGACTCTTGCAGTAAGTTCAAAACGGAGAAAAAAACCTGCAATAATAAAAAACAAAGGCATATGCCAAGAGTATATAAATGCCCCTAAAGGCGAAGCAATATGACCTAGTATGACAGCTACTATCCCAATAGCTTTTAAATCATCAACCCAATTAACTTTTTGTAGCACTGTAATTGTTCTCGCTCATTTTTTTAATTTGATTGAATCCATAAGATTTTAAAACTTCAAAAACTTCATCTTTTAAAAAACATTCAAATAGAATGCCTTTTATGTTATAGGTCGTTAAAAAATCTTTTCCACCTTCAAAAACTTGTTTTTCAAAGCCTTCAACATCAACTTTTAGAAGATAAGACATATCATTTGTAAGCTTATTTTCCCTTGCAAAATTATCCAAAGTATTTACTACGACTTCAATCCCTCCATTTTCAACAATATGATTTATGGTGGAACTTCCGCCAAAATCCGAAAAATGTATTTTTCCAATCTCATTTGACAAGGCAAGTTGCTTGACATTTGAGTCATCAAAATCATTGAGCAAAAAATTTAACTTGCATCTATTAGCTGTAAATGGATGTGGTTCAAACGCAATAATCTTATGACAAACATCCATCATACAAACACTATAAGAACCAATATTAGCACCTATATCTAAAAAGACCACTTTATTTTTTCCCTCATTTTTTGCTAATTCTCTTAACAAATAGACTTCTTCTTTATCTGGAATATCGGTGTAGGTAAACATCGTAGATACATTACAGTTTGGATATAAAAAGAGATATTTTTGGTTAAAGAGCTTTTTGGATATAACACTTTTAGTTACCCGCTTAAATACTTGAAATATGAAGCCTAGCATCAAATATTTCATAATATCTAGCCCTTTATTTTTAAAAACAATATATTTTAAAATTTTCAGTATATTAATCATTTAGGCGTATTTTCTTTACATAATATTTGAATAAAGTCCAATACTTTATAAAATCAAGCAGCAAAGTATTTGCTACCTTATTATCTCTTTTTATCTTATCGTACTCCTTAAAAATTTCCAATATTCTGCCGTTTCCTATTCCATCTGCTCGCCATCTTGCTGCAATCGTATCTTTGGTAACTACTTTTGGGAACTCTTTATAGGCTCTTAAGAGATGCTCATAATCCATACAAAAAATATTGTTCACATCAAAAAAACCATATTTTTTAAAGTATATTATATGAGTAAAAAGCCCTTGATGTGGCATAGACATTCTAAAAAGTAAAGATTTTTTGTTGAATTTACGCATGTATTTCGATACATAAAGATGCTCTCCATTTTCATCTATTCGCTGAATTTTTGCACTTATCAAAACATCTTCTTTTGTGTCAATATTTTCAAATACTTTCTCCAAGGCATCTGGCGCATAAAAGCCATCGCCGTCACCTTGAAAATTGATATACTCACCATGAGCCACTTTAACACCTTTGTTGAAAGCATCTGAAATTCCCCCATCCCTCTCACTCACCCAATAGTCAATTTTGTCTTCATACTTTTTGATAATATCCAAAGTTCCATCCGTGGAGCCGCCGTCTATGATGATGTATTCTACATTGTCGTAGGTTTGGTTTAGGACACTTGAGATGGTTTCTTCTAGGTATTTTTCGCCATTGTAAACGACGGTGATGATGCTTATGAGGGGTTTGGAGTTTTGAGATGTTTTGAAGTAGCCTTGAAGTCTCAAGCCGCCTTCACCTTTTCTATCTTGAGCCTCTGGCAAAAACAAAAGTGTCTCAAACTTGTCGTCAAAATTTTTTAAAATCTGCGGTTTTTTATACATCTTTAAACTCATCTCTGATGGCAAGAAATTTTTCTAAATTTTGTAAAAACAACTCTACCAATTTTGGCTCAAAATGTTTGCCGCTTTCGTTTTTAAAGAGTTCTAAAATATCTTCAAGTGCCCATGCTTTTTTGTAAATTCTCTCACTTCCAAGTGCGTCAAATACATCTGCCACGGCGGTAATACGTCCGTAAATGTGAATCTCCTGCGCTACTTTGGCATGTGGATATCCGCTTCCATCCCACTTTTCGTGATGCTCGCCTGCAACGATTGCTGCGGCTTGAAGGATGGGTTTGTTTGAGTTTTTGAGCATGTGGTAACCAAGGGCGGCATGTGTTTTCATGATAACAAACTCCTCAGCAGAGAGTTTTCTCGGTGCATTTAAAATAGCATCTGGAATGCCGACTTTCCCTATGTCATGCATAGGACTTGCCATCTGCAGTTTGTTTGCTTCTGCCTCTGAGAGTCCATAAAGCAAAGCGAGTTCTCTTGAGTAGAGCGCGACTCTTTTTACATGGTTTCCCGTCTCTTTTGAGCGAGTTTCACCTATCTCACCCATGGCGTAAATGACCTCTCTTTGCGTCTCTTCGATAGCCTCGTTGAGTTCCATGAGTTCGGTAACATCTGTAAAATAAGCCAAAATAAATTTCTCTTTGGCAATACCTTTTATCTCTACCTGATAATTTTTCCCCTCGTACACATAAAGTAAAATATCCACGGCATCGTTTTGCATCAAAACGGTGTGATTTTCTATGTTAAGGGATGCAACAGAGCTAATATTTGGCAGATTTGTTTGCGCTGATTTGTTCTCGTAAACAATCTTGCCCTCTTTGTTGAAGATAAAAACAGGCGAAGTTCTGTATTTTGGTAAAAGTGAAAGATAGTAGTTTTGGACGCTATATTTTTCGTTGATATGAAACAGATAATACATAAAACAAAACCTCGAAACTGCCGTATAAAAAATGACGATAGAGAGAAGTCCAAAGAGCAAAGATGACTCAATAACGCCATAAAGCAAGATAAGCGAAGCAACAAACATTCGTATATACGCTTCTGCGTTTTGCATGTTATAAGTTTGTTTTTCAAACATGATACGTTCCTTTTTTCTTAAAGAGAGTCAAAAAATTTTCATTTTTCATTTTATAAATTGTAACATAGTTTAGAGAGCGCCAATTCTAAAAATAAGTGCAATTTTTAAAAGGGAAGGGAGTTGGGGCAGGGAATGGTGGAGCATAGCGGGATCGAACCGCTGACCTCTTCGCTGCCAGCGAAGCGCTCTCCCAGCTGAGCTAATGCCCCAAATAAATTGGTATGAAATTCTACACTTTTAATTATTTAAAATAGATTATGGCATGTGAAAATTTTACGTAAAATATCTTGGTATATGGGAAACTTCGATTATGAAGAAAGCTTCTGTCGTGAGGAAACTTTTTGTCATTGTGAGGAACGAAGCAATCTACAAGCCCGCCATTAGATTGCTTCGTTGTTCCTCCTCGCAATGACGGGGTTCTGAGTTGCCATGNNTTACAATAACGGCGTTAGTTTCAATGACGCTAATTTGAGTAATTTTGGTTTCCACATGCCAAGAATTTCCACATGCCGTTATTTATCTCGGCATGTGGAAACGTTTATGCTAAAATACAACAAATAACAATAAAAACACTTTTTAAGGAAACTGCCCCATGTTTATAAAATTTTTATTTCTTTTACTTCCTTTTGTCCTGATGGCGGGGGAGATTGTTTGGAATAGTGATGCGAGTGACACTCTGAGCCAAAGTGAACGTGAAGAAGCCGTCAAAGAGTATGTGG
>DJAA01000044.1:0-706 GCA_002428085.1 Sulfurimonas sp. UBA6014
GGCTAAAGCCACACTTCCAAGAGTGGTTTTTCGGAAGTACGACTTCAGTCGTACCTTGCTGTCATGAAAGCTATAAGGTGAGGCTAAAGCCACACTTCCGAGAGAGAAAAGGATATATTTTGCACTCAAACTTACCGCACATCAGCCAAAACAACTTCTATCAATTCATCACATTTCGTACACATGAGAGTACAGACGACTACCTTTTAAAACTCTCATCACAAAATCTCAAAACAAAAGAGCTTCAATACTCAATAGACAAGTATTTAGACACCTCTAATGCCGGAGTCTATTTAAACGGAAAAGTTTTGCAAATCACCAAAGAGTATCTTTTAAATATAGAAAAAAGTTTGTGTGAAATAGTAGCCTTTAGCATTATGCCAAATCATATTCACCTTCTTTTGATTCAACATACAGATATAAGTAAAATAGTGCAACATATAAAGGGCGGACTTAGCTTTTTGATAAACAAGGAGTTAAAGAAAAAAGGAACATTTTGGCAAAAAGATTATTTTGACAAAGCTATAAGAGATGAAGAGCATTTTTTAGTAACACTGAAATATATAGAAAATAATGCTTTAAAAGCAGGGCTGAAAGATGCTGATGAGAGGTTTTGCTACAATCTGGAAGTACGACTTTGAAAATATCTGGTTATGATATTTTCACATGAGTCGTACCCTTGTTGTCATGAAAGCCAAAAGGTGAG
>DJAA01000044.1:746-996 GCA_002428085.1 Sulfurimonas sp. UBA6014
TGAGGCTAAAGCCACACTTCCAAAAAGTAGTATGGTTTTAATAATATTTTATGTAATAAAGAAACATTAATGGTTAAAAACGCTAAAATTGAGCACTATTTTTGAAATAACTTATCGGATGTGTGGCTTTAGCCTCACTTAGACTAGGTACGACTCGTGCGTAAAATGCCACAGGTTAGCATTTTTGAAAGTCATACTTCCAAAAAGAGCCAAAGTATCAAAGTATCTTATTGTCCCGCCCTAGCACACC
>DJAA01000044.1:1032-1228 GCA_002428085.1 Sulfurimonas sp. UBA6014
TTGATGTGGCAAGATGACAGTGATGCGAAAAGTGTTACGAAAGACTGGCAAGGTGCACAAGATTATTGTAACAATTTGACACTCCAAGGGTATCATGACTGGTTTCTGCCAACCGCAGAGCAACTTTTAACCATAACCGATAAAAATAAAGTTAATCCATCTATAAAATCAGAATTTAAAAATGTTACTTCTAGCA
>DJAA01000044.1:1315-1886 GCA_002428085.1 Sulfurimonas sp. UBA6014
CAGGTGTGCTAGGGCGGGACAATCTGAACCTTTGAACTTTGATAAATTAATCTCTAAGTTAGTTGAAGATGAGCTTCGTGACATCCCGACTCCTCCGACCGAGCTCAAACTTGTAAAAGATGAGTTTGAGACCACGGCGGAGTTTAACCAAAGAGTCGAAAAAACAAAGGGTGAGCAAAAAGCCATCATTGCGGCGTATAAAAAGAAATATGCTGATGCTTCGCAAAATGCTAAAAACACTGCCATCAAAAAAGCACTTGAGTTAACTTGGGGAAAACCAACCCTTACCAATTTAAAATACGATGCCGACAACGGCTACTTTGTCGCAGATATAGGCTTTGAAGCAAAAACAGATTTTAGTAAAAAAGTTGCCATCAAAGTAAGCCGTGAAGATGCAAAAAGTTTTAAAGCGGAGTTTGATGCGCTCAAACCTCAGGCGGTTTTCGACTATGACGGGAGCAGTGTGAAGCTCAAAGATATCCGCGTCCCTTACAAAACTCAGACGTATTTAGCGCAGTTTACTGACATGAGTATAGACGACACCAGAGTTGCGGTCAACATCACAAACGAT
>DJAA01000044.1:1934-2110 GCA_002428085.1 Sulfurimonas sp. UBA6014
ACTTTTGATGCGAGTAAACTCAACAACTTTACAGAGTTAGATACGCTGCTCAAAAATGCAAAACAAGCCGCACCCGATGCAAAAAAATGGCTTTTTGTCGTGGGGATAGAGAAATACAGCCATACAGATAACATAAGTTACGCAAACAGAAGTGCGCAGATGTTTATAAAAACTGC
>DJAA01000044.1:2162-14633 GCA_002428085.1 Sulfurimonas sp. UBA6014
ATGACAAAACTTTTGCGTCGCGTTAAAAGCGGTGATACTATTTACTTTTACTACAACGGTCACGGCGTGCCTGTTCCTAGTTTGAAAAATGAACCTTTTATGCTCACAAGCGACACCGAACCTGACTTTGTCTCAGACGATACGTTTTTCTCACTCCAAAATATTTACACACAACTTAGTAACTCTCAGGCGGGCAAAGTCGTCGCAGTCGTCGATAGCTGTTTTAGCGGTGTGACGGACGGCAAAGCAATCTTAAAAGGAGTTGCAGCGACAAAAATGGTCGCAAAAACCGTCACCTTTAACAAAGAAAAAATGGTAGTTTTAACCGCAGGAAAAGCCAACCAATACTCAAACGGCTACGACAAAAAAGCCCACAGACTCTTTAGTTTTTATGTCATGAAAAACATTTTAGAAGGCGACAAAGACATCAAAACACTCTATGGTCATGTTAAAACACAAACCTACGACACCTCCCTCGAAGAGTACGGCGACTCAAGAGCACAAGAGCCCTCAGTTGATGGAAATTACGGATTGAGTTTGTGATGAAGCACTTCGTTTTACTTCTTGCTTTTTTAGCATGTAGCGTTGCGAGTCCTACTTGGTATGGTACACTGCAAAAAGAGAATGCTTCTACATACATCGGGTATGGAAGTGCGCAAAGTGAGGCGCAGGCGAAGCAAGAGGCGCTGAATGATATCGCCTCACAAATCTCGGTAAATATAGAAAGTTCACTTTCGCAAAACATCAAAGAGGTGGATGGCAAAGTGAGTCGTGTGAGCGAAGATGCGATGAAGCAAAGCGCGCAGGCGACGCTCGGCGACTATACACTTTTGAAGGTTGAGCGGAGTGATGGGAACTATTTTGTGGCGCTCTCGTATGAGAATGTTCACTCTTTAGATAAGTTTGTAAGGAAAGTGAAGCTTAAGGGTGCGGTTGAAACCGCACATCCGAGCGGATATCTGCGAAATACTTCCATGGCTAGAGAGTTGCAAAAGGCGTTAGGCAAAGAGATAGATTTTTCGCTTTTGAGAAAAGATGCGAAGTGGTTTATCAAACATGAGGAGATACTGCAAGCTTTAGATAAGAAAGATTTTGCAAAGTTCTTTGTGAGTGTGCCTCATGCTACGCTCACCATCAACACAAACAAAAAAAATAATATTCTTCATGACGGTGAGACGTTTCACTTTGAAGTCTCATCGGACAATGGGGGTTTTGTCTCTATTGTGAGCGTTTATGAAGATGGAACCGTCTCAACACTTGTGCGAAATATTCCTGTAAAAAAAGAGACAAAAGAGAAGATTCCTGATGCAAATTTTGAGACCATGCCTGAAGCTGGTTTGATGCAAAAAGGGGTTGAGACTTATGACTTGTATGTTCTTATTTACTCGCAAACAAAACTCTCTTTTGAGAGTTTTGCTTACGCAGACAGCGAACTTATCAGTGAAGAGAAATACAAAAATTTTGATGAGTTGATTGCTTTTTTAGAAGGCAAAACCTACACAACCCTCAAAGTCGTTACAAAACCGAGATAATACAACTGCGAAATTTTGTTATAATCACTAAAATTAAATCTATCGGAAGTGCGACTTTAGTCGTACTATTGCGTCATTAAAGCCAAAGGTGAGGCTAAAGCCACACTTCCGTGGTTACATAAATAATTTTAATATAAAAGAGAAAAGAAGATGAAAAAAATAGAACCAATGACACTTTTTGGGTATGAAAAACTTCAAGCAGAAGTGAAAAATCTCAAGCAGGTAAGAAGACCTCAAGTTGTCAAAGATATCGAAGAGGCACTCGGACATGGTGACCTAAAAGAAAATGCTGAGTATCATGCAGCAAAAGAGCAGCAAAGGCTTATTGATGGGCGTTTGGCGGATTTGGCTGAGCTTATAGGTTCTGCGAAAATCGTAGATCCGCGAGAGCTTGAGCACTCTATCGTCAGTTTTGGCTCCACTGTAGTTTTAAGTGATATGGCAACAGATGAGGTGGTGACGTACACGATTGTTGGTGGGTGTGAGAGCAACCCTGACATCGGACTTATCTCTTTTTCTTCCCCTTTGGCGAAGCAGCTGATGGGTAAAGAAGAGGGTGATGAAGTGAAAGTGACTCTTCCAAATGGAACAAAAGAGTTTGAGATACAAGAGATAAAATATCAGGAGATAGTCTTTGAGTGCATTTAATGTTGGAATCATCGGAGCTACGGGATACACGGGGTTAGAGCTTGTTAAAATACTGATTAAGCATCCGAAATTTACGCTAAATTATATTGCCAATTCTGAGGGCAATACAACCATCAACCAGTTGCATCCCTCTTTAAATGGTGTGTGTGAATTAAAAGTTGAAAAAGCCGATGCGCAGGAGTGTGCTAAGGCTTGTGAATTGGTATTTTTGGCACTTCCACACCAAACTGCTATGGTTTTTGTAAAGCCACTTTTGGCAAATGGAGTCAAAGTTGTTGACCTCTCTGCTGACTACAGACTCAAACAAGATGCATATGAAAAATTTTATACGCCTCATTTGGATGCTGAAAATTTAAAACATGTTGTGTATGGGCTTCCTGAGCTTTTTCGCCAAGAGATTAAAACTGCGACATTAGTTGCAAATCCTGGCTGTTTCCCAACTTCTGCAATTTTGGGGATTTTGCCTTTTATGAAGTTTAGAATCGCATCCTCTCCTATCATCATTGACTCAAAAACAGGTGTAAGCGGAGCGGGGAAAAAGCTTAGCGAAGTGACACACTTTGTCAATGTAAATGACAACCTTTTTGCTTACAACCCACTCATGCACAGACACGCGCCAGAAATCGCAGAAAAACTTGGTGTCTCTTTTGATGAGGTCAATTTTGTCCCTCATCTTATCCCTTTAACGCGCGGGATGGTCTCTTCTATCTACCTCCAAGTTGAGGGTTCTTTTGACGCAGAAGCGGTGGTGCGAGAGTTTTATAAAGATGAGCGTCATGTTCGTATCAGCTCTAAGCCTGTGGATATGAAAAATGTTGCAGGGACGAACTTTTGTGACATCTTTGTTAAGCAAAAAGGGAACATCGTCTTTATCTCAAGTGCCATCGATAATCTTATGCGTGGAGCCTCTTCTCAAGCTGTTGTCAATGCTAACATCATGATGGGACTTGCTGAGACTATGGGAATTCCAAATATAGCTTATGTCCCATAATAGAGAGATACAAGAGGGTGCATTTGTTGTTGCAGATGCACACTATTCCCATTTTCGTCCCCAATTTTTGGATTTCCTAAAAAAGATTCATGCCAGAAAACTTAAACCTACGCAGCTTATCCTCATGGGTGACATCTTTGACACACTCTTTGGTGGCGTTACTTACAGTATCGACGTCAATGCTGAGGCGATACAACTCCTCAATGAGATATCTGCGGAGATAGAGGTGTTTTATCTTGAGGGCAATCATGATTTTAATCTCAAAAAAATATTTCCCAATGTTAACGTTTTTCCTATTGCTAAGCAGCCTGTTGCATGCTGGGGTGGGGGTAAAAAAATCTACCTCGCTCATGGAGATTTGGAGGGTGATATTGGGTACAAAATCTATACTGCAGTGATTCGAAATCGTTTCGTTTTAGCTTTTTTACGAGTGCTTAACTTTTTGTCGCTCAATCAAATGATACAAAAACTTGATGAGTATTTAAGTAAAAAAGAGGATTGTAGAGAGTTTCATGGATTTGAGACTTTTATTGCTAAGCGTTTAGGCGGCAAATATAAGTGTGAGTATTTTATAGAGGGGCATTTTCACCAAAATAAAACGTTCAAACTTGATGATTTTACCTATACGAACCTCGGTGCTTTTGCTTGCAATCAAAGATACTTTATTGTAAAATATTTCAAAGAACAACTACTGCTTGAAGAAAAAATGTTCTATAAGGATAGATAAAAATGAAAGACAACTCATTAAAAGTTGGCTCAAATGAGATGGAACTCGTTGATTTTCGCATACTCAAAGCCGAAAACGGTGAAGTCTATGAGGGTATTTATGGCATCAATGTGTCAAAAGTACGTGAGATTATCCGCATTCCAGATCTAACAGAGCTTCCTGGTACTCCTGAGTTTATAGAGGGTATTTTTGATTTAAGGGGTGTGGTGATTCCTGTTGTAAATCTTGCAAAATGGATGGGCATTACTGGACCTGAGGATATTGAAAAAACATCAAGAGTCATTATCACCGAGTTTAACAATGTTCTCATTGGTTTTATCGTTCATGAAGCTAGGAGAATTAGACGAATCAATTGGAGTGACATTGAACCTGCCAATTTCGTAAGCAATGCAAATTCGCTTGATGGAAGTAAGATAACAGGTGTGACAAAAATTGAGGGTGACAATGTTTTGCTGATACTTGATTTGGAGAGTGTTGTGCAAGATTTGGGTCTTTATAAACCTGATATAGAAAACATCCCTGAAGCATTGGATAATTTTGCTGGTTTAGCCCTTGTTTTAGATGATAGCTCTACGGCGAGAAAAATCGTAAAAGATGCTTTGGAAAAAATGGGTTTCAATGTAGTTGAGGCTATGGACGGGCAAGAAGGGCTTGAAAAGCTTGATGATTTATACGACATGTACAAAGATGATTTGGTAAATCAACTCAAAATCATTATCTCAGATGTAGAAATGCCAAGAATGGACGGTTTTCATTTTGCAGTCAATGTTAAAGAAGATGAGAGATTTAAAACAATCCCTATCGTGTTTAACTCCTCAATCAGTGACCATTTTAGTGAAGATAGAGGCAAAAATGCTGGTGGAGAAGCTTATTTGGTGAAGTTTGAAGCAAGTTCGTTTTACGATGAAGTAGCACGCGTTATTCGTGCTCATATGAATTAGGAGTTTAAATATGGATGAATTTCAGGAAATATTGCAAGATTTTTTAGTTGAGTCTTTTGAGCTGATAGAACAGCTAGATCAAGATTTAGTCGAGTTGGAATCAAGACCAGAAGATTTAGAACTTCTCAATGGTATTTTTCGTGTGGCACATACCGTCAAAGGTGCTTCTTCATTTTTAAACTTTGATGTTTTGACCCATCTTACCCATCACATGGAAGATGTCCTCAACAAAGCAAGACATGGGGATTTGATTATAGATGCAGACATAATGGATGTTATTTTAGAGTCTATCGACCTCATGAAGGCACTTTTAGTGACTATTCGTGATACAAGTTCTGATGCGGGTATTGATGTAGATGAGTGTGTGATTCGACTCGATAGAGTGAGTAACGGCACAGCACAAGCTGCAACACCTGTTGCGGCACCTGTAAAACCTGCTCCAGTGGTAGAAAAAGCTCCTGTTAAAGAAGAACCTGAACTTGACTATGATGCTATGAGTGATGATGATGTTGAAGCAGAAATCGAGAGACTTTTGGCACAAAGACAAGAAGAAGATAAAGCCAAAAGAGCGGCCAAAATCGCAGCAGGAGAGAGTGTTCCTGAAGCGCCGCCTGAACCTATCTCAGAAGAAGAAGCAGTTCACAAAGCAGCACCGACACAAGCTCCAAGACCAGTTGTGGCAACTCCAGCTCCTTCGGCTCGTGCAAAACATGAGGATGAGGATGCAAAAGCTGCTGCTCCTGCTTCAAAAACTTCTGGATCGGTTGAGCAGACGATACGTGTGGATGTAAAACGACTTGACCACCTTATGAACCTTATTGGGGAACTTGTTCTTGCTAAAAACCGTCTTATCAAGATAAATGATGATGTGGAAGAGAGATATGAAGGCGAAGAGTTTTTAGAAGAGTTAAATCAAGTTGTCTCTATTGTTTCTCTTGTAACAACCGACCTTCAAATCGCTGTTATGAAAACAAGAATGCTCCCAATAGGCAAAGTGTTTAACAAGTTTCCTCGAATGATTCGCGATTTAACCCGCGAACTCAACAAAAAAATGGAGCTTGAAATCGCTGGTGAAGATACGGAGCTTGACAAATCTATTGTAGAAGAGATTGGCGATCCGCTTGTGCATATCATCAGAAATTCATGTGACCACGGTATCGAGATGCCAGCTGTTCGTTTAGCCGCAGGTAAGCCTGAGACAGGAACTATTACACTTAAAGCGTACAATGAAGGCAATGCAATCGTTATTCAAATCGATGATGATGGAAAAGGTTTAGATGCAGAGATGCTCAAAAACAAGTCTCTTGAAAAAGGAATCATCACAGAAAAAGAAGCAGATTTGATGACCGAAAAAGAGGCGTTTGCTCTTATCTTTAAACCAGGTTTTTCAACTGCAGCAGCGGTGACAAGTGTCTCTGGTCGTGGTGTGGGGATGGATGTTGTAAAAACAAACATCGAAAAACTCAACGGTATCATAGATATTGAGAGTGTTGTAGGGAAGGGAACCTCTTTAAAACTCAAGATTCCTTTAACTCTCGCTATCATTCAGGCACTTTTGGTCGGTGTTCAAGAGGAGCATTATGCGATTCCACTTGCATCCGTTTTGGAGACGGTGCGAATTTCAAAAGATGAGATTTTCTCAGTTGAAAACCGCTCAGTTTTAAGACTTCGTGATGAAGTTTTATCGTTGGTGCATATTGGCGATATTTTTGAAGTAGAACGTATTTTAGACTCAAGTGAGCATGTTTATGTCGTTGTTCTTGGACTTGGCTCAAGTAAAATAGGGCTTATCGTAGATTCACTTGTTGGGCAAGAGGAGATTGTTATTAAGTCTATGGGTGACTATTTAGCTGGTATTGATGGCATTGCAGGCGCTACAATACGAGGTGATGGTGGCGTTACACTCATCGTCGATGTCGCAGCTTTGATGCAAATGGCAAAAGGTGTTAAATCTACGATTTTACTTGAAGAGAGTTCCTCTTCAGTCAAAGATAAAAGTAGAGCTTCTGACTATACTGTCATGATAGTAGATGATTCAAAAACCGATAGAATGATTATGCGTAAGGCACTTGAGTCTTTGGGTGTAACGTTAGTTGAAGCGGGGGATGGACAAGAGGCATTAAATATTTTAAAGCAGGGTGACAAAAACTTTGATGCTATGCTTATCGATATAGAGATGCCTCGAATGGATGGATACACATTAGCCTCAGAAATCAAAAAATATAACAGATATAAAAACTTGCCACTCATAGCTGTTACCTCTCGAACAGGCAAATCTGACCGTATGAGAGGCGTTGAATCGGGAATGGTTGAGTATATTACGAAGCCATATTCTGCTGATTATCTCTCAAGTGTTGTTCAAAGAAACGTTAACTTTAAAGCGGAGTTTTTATAATGAGTGATCAATTAAAAGAAATAATCAAAAAACAGGGTAGAAAACAAGAAGTCTCTCTTTCTCATTCAGATGATGTAGTTCAATTAGTTGGATTTATTATAGGTGAAGAAGAGTACGCGGTGCCTATTTTAACGATTCAAGAGATTATCAAGCCTATTTCATGGACGCGAGTGCCTCAAACTCCTGCCTATATTTTAGGAGTATTTAACCTTCGTGGTTCAGTCATTCCACTTATAGATCTTCGAGTGAAATTTGGGTTAAAGCCTAAAAAACACAATGAAGAGACACGTTTTTTTGTTCTAAAACAAGGAGATGATGTTGCAGGTTTTGTTATAGACAGACTCACTATGGCGTTAAGAATTAAAAAAACTGACATCGGCGCTGCTCCAGATAGTGTAGCGGGTGACGATAGCATGATAGAAGGTGTCGGCAAACAAGAAGATAGAATTTTAACGATTCTTAAAGTCAATAAGTTATTGGAAAGAGATTTTTAATCTCTTTTTTTGATGCATAACTCTGTAGCGGTCTCTCTCTCAAATACAAAACTCTCCTTGCACTTTTCAGGAGAGTTTACCATCTATACGCTCCACATATTTCAAGCAAAAATTGACGCAGTTGATTTGTCGCAAATACAAGGTGTAGAGTTGTATTTTGAGGATGTTCTTCTCTTTGATACCGCTGCTTCACTTTTTGTCAATGCTTTATTGATGGATTTTTCTCAAAAAAATATCATAGCAAAAGTAATCTGCTCTGATGCTTCCATACTCGCTACAATTGAATTGGTCAAAAAACAAAATAGACAGACAACGCCGATTCCTCACTTCCCAAAAAGAACGCTCCTTGAGATAATCGGGAGAGCTTCTTATCATAATTACATAGGATTTTTATCTTTTATGGGGTTTTTGGGAAAACTTTTTGCGACCAAACTAAGCAATTTAAGAACACTCAAAAATATACGAATAAAAGAAATCATTTTTGAGATGCATGAGAGTGCCATAAAAGCTCTTGGGATTATTGCAATAACAAGTTTTCTTATAGGGCTTGTGGTAGCTTATCAGTCAGCGTTTCAGCTCAAAATATATGGGGCGAATATTTTTATTGTTGATATGCTTGGCATCTCTATTTTAAGAGAACTCTCACCGCTTATCACCGCCATAGTTATCGCTGGCAGAAGCGGCTCGGCTTATACTGCACAGATAGGGGCGATGAAAATCACAGAAGAGCTTGATGCCATGCGCACAATGGGATTTGACCCTTATGTTTTTTTAGTTTTGCCGCGCATAATTGCCCTCATGATTGTTATGCCACTTTTGATTTTTGTCTCAGACATGATGGCGATACTTGGAGGTATGGTGGTTGCAAATCTTGATTTAAATATCACGGTAGATTTATTTTTGGACAGATTTAGCACCGCAGTAGCCGCCAAACATTTTTTTGTGGGAATAGTAAAAGGTCCATTTTTTGCCTTTTTAATCGCTTCTATCGGGATTTATAGAGGGCTGATGGTAAAAAATGACACACAAAGTATAGGACTCAATACTACTAAAAGTGTAGTTGAGTCAATTTTTGCAGTGATTGTATGTGATGCAATTTTCTCTATTGCATTTACAAATTTGGGGATTTAATGAACGCTATTCGTGTGAAAAATCTCAAAACTATTTTAGATAGCAGAGTCATCCATGAAGGGCTGAGTTTGAGTATCCAAAAAGGTGAAATCTATGGTTTGGTAGGTCCAAGCGGATGTGGCAAAACAACACTTTTACGGGAGATGGTGATGTTGCAACATTTTGATGGTGGCTCTATCGAAGTTTTGGGATATGACATAGGAAATATTCAAACAGAGCAAGCGCAAAAACTGACAAAAGAGTGGGGCGTTTTGTTTCAAGCAGGCGCACTTTTTTCCTCTTTGACACTTGCTGAAAATATAGCACTTCCGCTGGTTGAGTACACCAAATTATCTCAAAAGATGATTGATGAAATCGTTGCATTTAAGATAAATATCGTCGGACTTAAATCAAGTGATGCTCTCTTGTACCCTTCACAAATAAGTGGAGGGATGAAGAAAAAAGCAGCGCTCGCACGTGCTTTATCGATGGATCCAAAACTTCTTTTTTTGGATGAGCCAACAAGTGGACTTGACCCTATTTCTGCGAGAGATTTTGACAATTTAATTTTAGAACTTCGCGCTTTATTTAATTTAACTATTGTCATGGTGTCGCACGATTTACAATCGATTTATAATACACTCGATAGACTAGCAGTCATTGATAATAAAAAGATTGCTTATGAAGGGACTTTGCAAGAGGTCACTTCAGCAAAAAGTGAATTTATCCAAGCATTTTTTAGGAGTAGTTTTGAATAATAAAGTAAATTATACAGCGGTTGGTTTGTTTGTACTTTTTGGATTTGTTTTGATGATGGGATTTACCTATTGGCTCTTAAAACCTTCTGCAGAAGCCCAAACTAAAAAGTATCTTATCCATTTTGATGAGTCTGTTTTGGGGCTAAATGTCGATGCTCCAGTGAAATATCGAGGGATAAGTGTCGGGAAGGTTTCTCAGCTACGTATCAATCCAAATAATTCAGAACAAGTCGAAGTGTTGGTCACCATTTTAGAATCGACGCCCATCAAGTCATCCACGGTGGCAAAACTTACCTCGCAAGGAATCACGGGTCTGAGTTATATTAACCTTAGTTTAGGGGACAATAATGCTCCTTCACTCACCCCAAAGAGCGGTGAAAAATATGCGGTTATAAAAACAGTTCCATCATTTTTTGAAAATTTTGAGCAGTCTTTGGGAACTGTATCGACAAAACTCTCAAAAACACTCACGAAAACGGAAGAGCTTTTAAATGATGAAAATCAAATTCAAATAGCACTTTTATTAAAACGAAGTGCTGGTTTTATGGATAAAATGGAGAGGCTTTTAAGCGATGAGGCGATTGAGGATTTTCATACGAGCATGGATAATCTCGCCTCTGCAACGGATAAAGTTAACACAATGATGCCAAAAGTTGAAATTTTTATTGATAAAAGTATGCTCTGGGAAGAACAAATTGCAAAAACTTTTAATTCTATTATGGGCAGTTATCTCGGCATTCGAGATTCAGCAGACCAAGTCAAAAAGACGATGCAAAGTGGGCAATTTAATCTCAAAGAGATTACAGGAGACCTTGCAGTGACGATGAACACCACTTTGATAGAGTTACAGCATCTTTTAGTCCAAATAGATGAAGCACTCAAGCGTCATGAAAGAAGTCCAAGTGATATTCTTTTCAAACAAGAACAAGTCAAAAAAGGACCAGGGGAGGAGTAAATGTATAGAACTATTTTTATAGTGTTAGGAGTTTTGTTATTTTCAGGCTGTAGCACAAAACAACCCTTTGTGACAGAATTTAGAATTAATGCACAAGTAAAAAGTAAAGATTCAGATGCAAATAAATGTTTAGACGCGTCGATAAAAGTCGCACAGTCTTTTAGTTCAAGTGATATTGCCTCTTCAAAAATGAATTATGCAAAGGGTGCGCATAAGCAGTTTGCTTATACAGAGTCTCAGTGGGCAGATGCACCAAACCGCGTGATAAATGCTCAAATAGTAAAGTTGCTCAAAAGTGCAAAACTCTATAAAACTGTTCAAACATCCAAATCAAGAAGTGCCAGTGATTTTATTCTTGAGATAGATATTGAAGATTTTATGCAGTATTTTAACGAAGAGCAAACTGAGTCGTATGCCCAAGTTGTTATAAGTCTAAGTCTTATTGAAACTGTTTCAAATAAGGTTGTGGCGACACGCACTTTTGAGTCAAAAATCAAGTCGCAAACACTCGATGCACAAGGGGGAGTAAAGGGACTCAACAGTGCCCTTGAAGATGTGTTGGAGCAAATGGACGGTTGGTTTATTGGAGTGTGCAAGTGATAGACGAACAAGAATTTGCTAAGCGTCGCGAGAGATTGGCAAAAAAGCTATCTAAAAATTCTGTTGGGATTTTATGGAGTGCTTCTTATAAAACTCGCTCTCATGACACGCAATATCCTTACAGACAAGATAGTAACTTTTATTATCTCACAGGGTTTAAAGAAAATAATGCATGTTTGGTTTTTCTAAAGCAGGACAAAGAGGTGAAAACTATTTTGTTCGTTGAGCCTAAAGACAAACTCAAAGAGTTATGGAATGGAAAGCGACTTGGAACCAAAGAAGCAAAAAAAATGTTTCATGTAGATGCAGTATTTCCCATCACCGATTTGGAGAAAAAACTCAAATCATCGCTTAAAAAGAGCAAAAATCTTTATTTTGATTTTGCTTTAGAAGAAGCAAAGGCTAAAGAGATAAAAAAATATGCAAAAGATTTGGATGCTCTTCAAAACATCGCTCCACTTGTGGGTGCTATGCGGCTTATAAAATCTCCATCTGAGATAGCTCTCATCAAACAAGCGATTCAAATCACAAAAGAAGCGCACCACCAAGCGATGAGAATTCAAAAAGTGGATAAAAAAGAGTATGAACTTCAAGCTGAGATAGAGTATATATTTAAGTCAAAAGGAGCCTACAGCGATGCGTATACTTCTATAGTGGCGTGCGCAAATGGTGCAAATACTTTGCATTATGTGGCTAATGATCAAGTTTTAGCAGACCATGCACTTATCCTTATTGATGCGGGGTGCGAGTATGAATATTATGCAAGTGATATCACTCGAACGATTCCAGTCAATGGGAAGTTTTCAGAGGCACAAAAAGAGCTTTACGCTATGGTTTTGGATGTGCAGTTGAGAATTATTGCGATGATACGACCAAATATACTCAGAAGTGATTTGCAAAAAAAATCAGAAAAATTTCTTTGTCAGGGGATGATTCAACTAGGCATACTTGAGGGTGATTATAAGAAACTGATAAAAAAACAAGCGCATAAAAAATATTATCCTCATGGGATAGGGCATTGGATGGGACTTGATGTGCATGATGCGTCCCCTTATAAAGATGACAAAGGGGATGAGATACCGCTCAAAGCAGGGATGGTTTTAACGATAGAGCCTGCTATTTATATAGACAAAGATGATATATCCGCCCCTGAAAAATACCGCGGAATCGGGATACGAATAGAAGATGATATTTTAGTCACCCACGACGGGTTTGAAAATTTATCTTTTGAAATTGTTAAAAATATAGAAGAAATCGAAGCGCTCTTTTTTACACAACAGACTTTTAAATAACCAATATTTTAGATTGCTTCGCTTTGCT
>DJAA01000044.1:14783-31066 GCA_002428085.1 Sulfurimonas sp. UBA6014
AATAACACCGTCATTGCGAGGAAGAATGACGAAGCAATCTACTCTATGCAAAAAGGCTGATAATTTAATTGTAACAATAACTCCAGCCTGTAAGTTTTTCAGTTTTTGCTTCAAAAAATCTATCAGAATCACCTAAGAAATCTATAACATGCATAAGGACTGAGGGGATACTTTTTTGATCTTCAGGCTTTACAAGAAGGATAGGCATGGGAGTCTCTTGTTGGCTTATTCCAAATCCAACTGGCATGATTTGGCTCATGACCTCTGCAGCATTCACGATGGAGTTTTCTTTTAAAAACTTCTCCAAAATAGCATCTTTTACCGCTTGAGGTAAAACTTCATCTGTATTTAAAAAGATGGTAAATTGTATGGGAGTAGCTGTAAAGACACTAGGAGCAGGAGTTGCTAAGATGACATACTCTACATTTTTTAAGTGCTGCTGTATTTGGGCAGAGTCGAGATAAGTGTCTGTTACAATTGATTTTGCTACCATGGAGCGTACCCCTTTATACTGTAAATTTTCAATACCAATCTTAACATAACACCCCTAATATTTTGTAGTTTTTTAAAAGTTTTTTATAAAAATATGGAATATTTTTTGCTTAAATCGAATAATTAAAAGGGGAACTATGCAATTTATAGAGGCTTTAAAGCTTAGAAGTAAGCTTTTTTTACTTTTTATACTTATCACTATGGGACTCCTAGCTATTGGTGTCATGGGCGCACTCAATATCAATGCGATGAAAAAAAACATAGATGCACTCTACTTTGGAACACTCATTCCTGTAACAGAACTCAATGAAATTATTCAACTTTATCGGGGCGATTTAACAACCGTTATTTACAAAACAAAAAATTCAGAGATTAGTCAAAGCCAGGCAATTTCAAAAATTGATAACTCTTTGATGAAAATATCGCAACATTGGAAAAGTTACGAATCTCATTTTAAAAAAGATAATGAACTTGAGTATGTCGAATACACAGCACTTGAGATACAAATGACGCATAATTATTTTATGAAAATCTTAAAAGCTGGGATGGCAGGAGAGGATTTGAGAAAGATTTCGACTGCTTCTTTGGAGAAAAATACGGCACACATTAATGCTATCATCCAAAAACTTGTTAATTATGAAGTAGAGATAGCCAAGTATGAACGAAAAATGTTTTTGCAAAAGTATGACCAACTTTTTAATGAAGTTTTAACTATCTTGATTTTTGTTGTTTTAGGTGTTTTATTTATCTCATTTTATGTCTTCAAAAGCATTCAAAATGATCATACAAAACTTGAAATCGCAACAAGCAAACTCAAGCGTGCCAATAAAAAACTTGAAAATGTCTCTTACACCGATGCACTTACCTCTCTGCACAATAGAAGATATTTTAATGTTGTTTATGACAGAGAGCTTAAACGTGCTAAGCGAACTCACAGTTATATAACTTTTATGATGCTTGATGTTGATTTTTTTAAGCAGTTTAATGATACATATGGGCATATCGAGGGTGACTCGGCTTTGAGGTCTGTTGCGAGTGTTTTACAAGATACCCTTAAGCGACCAGGTGATTTTGTTTTTAGACTCGGCGGAGAAGAGTTTGGAGTTCTTTTAACAAATACAGACCCTCAAAATAGCTCTGCACTTGCACAAACAATTTGTGATGCGATAAAAGCTAAACAAATCGAACACAAAACATCTAAAGTCAATGATTTCTTAACCATCTCTATCGGATTGGTTTGTTGTATTGCCGATGATGCTCTCAATGAAGAGCTATTTATCTCGCGTGCGGATGCTATGCTTTATAAAGCAAAAGAAGAGGGGAGAGACCGTTATGTTTTGGGAACAGATATAAGTGATGCCAAAACAAAAGTTGCAGAGGAATCAAGCCAAAATACAACAGAAGAAGAAAAATTGCAAGAAAACACCAGTATATCAAATGAAATAGCAACCACGGCTTTTCTGAAAAAGCTAGATAAATTTAGTGCTTAGTTTTGATTTTTGAAACGAAAACCCTCTTGAAGTAAAAGCTCTTTTATTTTTTCTTTGAGTTCACCCTGAAACTCCATCCAACCCTCTTTGTATGCTCCACCACATCCAAGTTTTATCTTGAGATTTTTAAGTGTCGCTAGTGCATCATTTGTGGGTGTTTTAAATTCTCCCACAAGTGTCACTGTTTTGCCTCGACGTTTCTCTTTTTTGAAGAGTAAAAAATGTTTCGAGGGCTCTAAAATCGCATCTGAGACTGTAGATTTTCTCTCACTTTGAACTTCGACCCAGCCATCTTGTATGTCTGCGCCTATAAAAAGGTCGAGTTTCTTCCCTCTATTTGCACCCATTTAAACGATTTTTTGTGCCAAAACGCTCATGTTTGCATAGTCGTAGTGGGATGTTTGTGCGGACTCTAAAACATCTTGATACGTAAATTTTCTTGCGTCATATACGATGACTATACTCTCATCACCTGCTTGCAAAAATGTGTTTTCACCGTACTCTGTATATCGTGTTGCACCGATACTGATGATGGCTTCTGCGGGATGATCACATGCTTCAATGTACTCGTTTAGAGGTTCAAGTGGACCAAAATTCTCTTGTGTTGTGATTTGGTTAAAAATCCAGTCTGTAAGTTTCTCATGAAAGTAGCTGTAACCTGTGAGCTCTACATCTTCACCATACGCATGGAGTTTTCCATCTCTTCGTAAAAAACTACAAAGACGAAAGTTGTCCATAATGCCGCCAGGTTTGAATTTGTCAATTTTAAATATATGGTTTGAAAATCCTTTGCAATCTTCTCCCCAGTTTTTTTTATCACTTATCTTTTGCGCTCCAGAACCACGGATAGAGTAGTCATTATAAGCTCCAAAATATGTTGGTGTGATTTGAGATAAAAGTCCTGCTGTGTACTTCAAGTCAAATATGATAGCAACTTCTGCTTCTGCTTGAACCTTGCCACCCTCTTTAGGAAGTCTGATAAATTCAGCACCGATTGGATAGGTGTTGAGTATTTTTTTCGCGTGAAGCGCTACTTCGCTTACTGGATTTTGTACTTTTGGTAAGAAAAAAGGGAACATCCCTTTAGGTGCAGCCTCATCGGCCGTCATGATGTGTTTGAAATCTTCCGCTTCGCCTGCTTGCTCTAAATGGAGTGCGAAATTTCCCGCAATTCCTAAACCTAAAAACTTTTTATACTTTGCCATTAGATGAGTCCTTTTTCTTTTAATTCTGCATATTCTTCGTAAGTCCCTTTATAATCCGTTACACTTCCATCTGCATGAATCTCGATGATTCGAGAGGCAAATGCATCGAGAAGTTCACGGTCATGTGAGACACAAATAACGTTCCCTTTGAAATCAAACAACCCCTCTCCAAGAGCCACAATAGCCTCAAGGTCAAGGTGGTTTGAAGGCTCGTCTAGGACGAGAAAATTACCACTTTCAAGCATCATTTTGGAGAGCATCATTCTGTGTTTTTCCCCGCCTGAGATACTTTTTACACTTTTTTCTTGCTGTTCACCGCTAAAGAGCATACGTCCAAGACAGTTACGAATTTCAGCAATATCACGCTTTGGATCAAAGGCTCTTAGCCAGTCATACAGCGTTCCATCGCCTTTTATGATATCGGCAGTATCTTGAGGAAAGTAGGAGTTTTCAATCGTTGCACCCCAATGAATCTCCCCTGAACTAGGCTTAATCTCTTCCATCATGATTTTAAGAAGTGTTGTTTTTCCTGCACCATTTGGTCCAATGAGAGCGACTTTTTCCCCTGGCTCAAATTTCAAATTGATGTTTTTAAGTACTTCGTTGTCGCCGTAAGAGTGATTGATATTGATGAGATTGAGTGCTTCATCGCCCATGGCTCTTTTTGGTTTAAAGACAATACTTGGGTCGCGACGAGAAGAGGGTTTGATATCCTCGATAACTAATTTGTCAAGTTTTTTCTGTCTTGAAGTTGCTTGTTTTGCCTTTGATGCGTTGGCGGAAAAACGTCGCACAAAAGCTTCAAGGTCATCTTTTTCCTTCTCTTTTTTGGCATTGTTGAGTTCCATCTGCTTTGCTATAACATTTGCAGCAATATACCAGTCATCAAAATTGCCCGTAAATTCTCGAATCTTTTGGTAATCCACATCTAAAATATTTGTCACAACTGCATTTAAAAAGTGTCTATCATGAGAGATAACGACCATAGTTCCCTCATGACGTTGGAGTTCATGCTCTAACCAACTGATAGTCTCAATGTCGAGGTTGTTGGTTGGTTCATCTAAAAAGAGTACGTCAGGTTTTGGATATAAAACTTGCGCAAGAAGCACTTTAAATTTATCGGCACTATCAAGTGTGCTCATAAGTTGGTTGTGTTCTTCTGGTGGAATGCCAACATTTCCTAGGATTTTGGCAATGTTAACATCATATTCGTAAGTTGGGTCTTCTTCAACGCAAATCACTTCTAAATCAGCAAGACGGTTATTGACCGCTTCATCTTCAAAATCACCACTCATGTAGAGCATTTCTTTCTCTTTGATAGCATCGTAGAGTCTTTTGTTGCCATAAAGAACGGCGTCCATGATGGTGAAATCTTCAAAGGCGTATTGATTTTGACCTAAGACTCCCACTTTGTTCGATTTTGGGATAATAATATCGCCTTCGTATTCGTTAATCTCACCACAAAGAATTTTCAAAAAAGTGGTCTTCCCTGCGCCATTTGCACCGATGAGACCATATCTTTTATGACGGTCAAGTTTAAGGTTGATATCTTGAAACAAAATTCTGTTTCCGTATCGCATAATTAAGTTTTGTACAGTTACCATGGTTTTCTCTCACTTAGGTGCTTTAAAAGCAAGCCCAATTTAATTTTGCGGATTATATCCAACGCTTGTTTAAAGAGGGTTTATTTATGTTTATCAATAGCGTCACATAATTCAAGATTGAGTGCTTTGGTGGAGACAGATATTTCGAGTAAATAGATGACGAGCGAGATAGACATGACAAGCATGCTCAATCCAAAAACTTTTTTGCTTATGTCTAAATAGCCAAGAAAAAGCCCAAACATTGCAAATGTGCACAAAAGAATAGACATTACACCAAAAAATTGCATCCATTTGGTTAAGTCCAATCTATATTTTAAATTTCTGATTTGCTCATCACGTTCAATGTGATTTTTATCTGTTTCATGAAGCATACGAGCCAAATGGGCGGTTGCCAAAAAGCGGTTTGTATAGACTAAAAGCAATAGTGAGAGTGCAGGAAATAACAGTGCAGGTGTTGAAATTCCAAATTCCATAGAGTATCCTTTAAAAATATTTTGATTTTTTGAACAGCGTATGGTCCAAATTAAAATGCAATAGTAGCTAAAAATTCTCAAAGCCAAGAGAGGCTTGAGTTAAAAACGTAGAGTTAAGTGCGATATCCTTTGAGCAAGTCATTTAAACTTATGGTCATATTGGTCAGTTCTGAAGATGCGTTTGAAATATCATCGATACTCTTTTTATTTTCATTTGCTATAGCTTCGATTTGTGAAACTTTGCTCACCATGGAGGCGACAGTTTTTGAATTATTAATATAGCCTACCACTGTTTCATCGACTTGAATGATAGATTGCTCTATAGAACTCACGCTTATATTTATCTCTGCTTCTGTTTTTGAAGCATTTTTAGAGAGGATTTCTATCTCTTGGGCATTTTTAGACATGTTGTCACTTGCATCGTTGATAGATTGAACAATGACGCTAATCGTGCTGTTAATTTCGGAGAGTGATTTTTGTGTTCTCTCTGCAAGTTTTCGCACCTCATCAGCAACAACTGCGAATCCTCGTCCATGCTCACCAGCACGTGCCGCTTCAATGGCGGCATTGAGTGCGAGCAGATTTGTTTGTTCGGCGATTTCAGATATAACGCTTAAGACATCTTTCACCTGTGTTGCATCGGCACTTAATTGGACTATTTTATGAGAGAGTTCGAGTTCATCTTGCGAGCGCTGTTCTATTTCGTCGGCTAAATGAACGATTTGCTTGTTGACATTTTTGAGGATAGTTCCTGCGGAGTCTATGTTTTCTTTCGTCTTTTTAGCTTGTTCTATCGATTCAGAGAGGACATCTTGAAGCTCTTTTCCGTTGCTTGAGACTTCATGAACAATAGAGCGTTCCTCTTTGGCTTTTCTTTTCATATCCACCGAAGCATTGGAAAGCGTTTGCGCAATAGCGGCATTTTGTGCCGATGTATTAGTTGCCTCTGCAACAGTTATGCGCACTTTTTCGATAAATTCATTGATATTTTGTGCCACTTCATAAATTTCATCCCCTTGTTCAACGCTGACTTTTTTTGTTAAGTCACCTTCGCCCTTTGCTAAATCGTGTGTTGCAATTTGAAGCGTTTGGAGTTTTGAGATGATAAATTTTTGAACTAAAGTAATACTTATGAAAACAAGGATAATAAAGATGACAAAAGAGAATATAACAATGATATTTCTTGTTTCATTCACATTTTCTAGAACTTCAGATTTATCTATCTCAACAATAATACCCCATTTTTGACCTAATATATCGATGGGTGAAAAAGAGCTTAGCACCTCTTCTCCTCTACTGTCGGTGATAATCCAAGAAGCGTTTTTGCCTTCTTTGAGTGCATCGACAGACTCGGAATGCATTTGAAGAATGGAGACGGTTGTTTTGGCGATTTTGACATCTTTGTCCGTGATAGAGCTTATGAAGCGAGTATCATTTTTCATATTTCCATCTAAAGAGATGAGGTTAGCTTGTCCTGTTTTTCCAAGACCTGCTTTAAGAAAATCATTGTTAAAGTTCATGACTTTAGTAATTTTGTCTTTTGGAAGCTGTAAAATAATGGCGCCCTCAAAATCTTCTCCAAAATAAACTGGTGAGGCTAAAAAGATAGAAGGCTCATTGAGCGAAGGTTCGTAAGGTGCAAAATCTTGGATAACAACTTCACCTTTTTTAATTTTCGAAACTTTTTTAAACACCTCTGCAAGACCAGATTTTGCATAAACTCCTTCTAATAAGTTTGTTCCAAAATCCTCTTTTTTATTGACACTATACTGTACATCCCCATCGACATTGACAAAGTATAAATCATATAATCCATAATTTTGGAGTATTTGCGTATATGTAGGGTGTAAGGCTATATGAATAGTTGAATAATTGTCTTTATATCTTTGACTCATGATGTATTTGTATTTTTCGCCAACCTTGTTAGGATTGTCAACCATGTAGAGCCACTGAAGTTTTTTAGCGGTTTCGCTTTTTGGCAGATACTCCTCAGCAGTTCTCTTTGGCTGTGAGCCTTTAATATCGTAGTTTATTCGTCCAACATATTCTGTATAGTGTTTTAGGAGTGCTTCGTCTATCTTTTGCGTAGATAAATCTTCAATATTATCCAAACTCTCTACAGCTTCATCGAGGTTCCAAATCGTTTGAACAGTGACAGAATCTGCCGTGATAGAGAGAAGCATATTTTTAAGTGAGTCAAAATAATCTACAATATGCTCTTTTTTAGACTCCTTTACAGCATCTAAAAGTGCCATATTACTCTCTACCAAAGAATCTGTTGTTCGACTTACCGAGAGTGATAAAATTGCGACCGTGACTAAGAGTAAAGAGAGAGAGATTAGGGCAATCACCTTAAATTTAATACTTTTTACATTCATCTTCATATCTCCTTTATTGTACAGTTCAATTGTAACACAACTTTCTTGGTTGAGAAACTTAAAGTATTCATTTATTTAATAAATAAGGGATAAAATACATTTAAAGCGTTTGTTATAAAAGGAAAATAATGCAAATAAGAGAATTGGATTATAAAGAGTTAGATACCGTTTACGAAGTTGTGTTGCAGTTATATCCAGAACTTTCTTATGATGCATTTGAAAATTTAGTATACGATATGCGACATATTCAATATAAAATGTTCGGTATTTTAGAACGTGAAAAACTCATTGCTTTTGCGGGAGTAGCTGTTGTAACAAATCTTTATTACAAGAGACATTTGTGCGTTTTTGATTTGGTTACTGATAAAGAGTTCGAAGATAAAAAATATACACAAATAATGTTGGAATATCTTTATGACCACGCAAAAATCAGTATGGCAGAAAATATAGTCCTTACCTCTCACAACCATGCATTGGCGTCGGATGCAATATATGAAAAAAATGGTTTTACAAAAAGCGACTCTCTTTTTGTAAAACCTATAATTACGCTACGATAAAAGAGTTAGAGTTGTAGTAAAGAGTTGTCCCCTGCAAAAGGAGAAGGCACTTTTGCACAATCCTCTTCCGTAAACCAGCCATTTCCATTGACTTTATATCCAAATTGGAAAGACTCACCCGTTTTAAGAACTTTAGTGATATAAAATTCACCACTTTTCTTTTGCTTCATAGGCTCTTCTACCCATTCATTCCATTCACCCACAACGCTAACTGATTCTGCAGAATCGCTTGGGGTAAATGTAAAAGTTACCCACGTTTTTGTCTCTTTTTGTGTTTTACTGAGCATAATTAATCCCTTTTTTGAATATTTAAATTGCAAAATTATACTTAACTTTTATTACAAAATGATTATGGAGTGATTAATTTTAGAACTATTTGTAATAAAATGAGCCTATAATAATGAAAATTTTTTAGGTGAATAATTTATGAAGATAAAATCAGTTTATATATCTGCTCAAGAAAAAGGGGCAGGCACACTCTTTGTATCGATGGGAATGATGGAGATTTTAAAAAGAAATCTCCACCGTGTTGCATTTTTTAGACCTGTTATTGCTTCTAAGAACATCATTGACACTGACATTAGCTTTATGCTTGAGCGCTACAATCTTGAGATGGATTATAAAGATTGTTATGGATACGAGATAGAGTATGTTGAGACTATGATTGCTAACAATAAAACAGATGAACTTGTTGATCAGCTCATCATAAAATTTAAAAAACTAGAGAGTGAATATGATTTCGTTTTAGTCGAGGGTGTACGACACTCTTTTTTAACAAATACCATCAATTTTGATTTTAACATCAAAATAGCTCAAAATTTTGGCTCACCCGTCATAAATATCATCAACGCAAAAAACAGAACATTAAAAGATGTTTATGAAGATATTCTTATAGAAAATGAAAATTCTACAAGCCAAGGATGTACTCATTTTGCGACGTTTGTTAACAGACTTGATGACAAAAAACTCAAGTCACTCACGAAAAAGCTCCAAAAATACACCTACAATACTTATCTATTAAAAGAGATTCCTGAACTTGACATGCTCACACTCAATGATGTGATAGACTCCCTTGATGCAAAAATTGTCATCATGGAGCCTAGTGACAGAACAAGGATTATTAGGGCGGTGAAAGTTGCAGCGCTCACGCTCGATAATTTTTTAGATCATATTGAAGAAGACGATTTGGTGGTCGTCCCTGCTGATAGATCAGATATTATTTTAGGACTTTTGGGGGCACTTCACTCCAACGCCTATCCAAATATCAGTGCCATTGTATTTCCTTTTGGCATGACTGCGCACCCAAATATCAAAAAACTCATCGATGGATTAGAGAGTTTTACTTTGCCTGTTTTGTCTGTTAAAGATGATACCTATATTACCTCAAGAAAACTCTCTAAAACAAACGCCCGCATAAGAGTGACAAGTCATAGAAAAATAGCTTTGGCACTTGGACTTTTTAACTCAAGTGTAGATATTGAAGCCATAGAAAACAAAATACTTACCGCGGTGAGTAATGTCCTTACTCCTATGATGTTTCAGTACAAACTCTTTGATTTGGCAAGAAAAAATAAAAAGCGAATTGTCCTTCCTGAGAGTAGTGATGAGCGAATTTTACGAGCCGCTGAGATTATTCTTCGTCGTGATGTGGCGGATATTATTTTGCTTGGAACTGAGGAAAAAATTATAGGCAACTACCTCCGATTAGGGCTTGATTTAAGTAAGGCAACGATTATAAACTATCATAAATCTCCTCTTCGTGCTAGATTTGTTCAAGAATTTTATGAGATGAGAAAAAACAAAGGCTTAACACTTGGAGCTGCCGAAGATGCCATGACCCACTCAAACTATTTTGGCACCATGATGGTTCACACAGGGTTAGCAGATGGGATGGTGAGTGGGGCTATTCACTCTACTGGTGAGACGATTCGTCCTGCTCTTCAAATCATAAAAACTTTACCTGATGTCTCAGTCGTCTCAAGCGTATTTTTTATGTGCTTAAAAACAAAAGTATTGGTATATGGCGATTGTGCAGTCAACCAAGACCCTGATGCAAAATCTTTGGCTGAAATAGCTATCTCCTCGGCAAGAACGGCGAGTTCTTTCGGCATTGAGCCAAAAATCGCTATGCTCTCTTACTCTACAGGCGAGAGCGGAACGGGAGCGGATGTAGAAAAAGTAAGAGAAGCGACCCATATCGTTATGCAAAGAGAGCCGCAGCTTCTCATAGAAGGACCAATCCAGTACGATGCAGCGGTTGACATGGATGTAGCAAAAACAAAATTGCCAAACTCAAAAGTTGCAGGGCAGGCGAGTGTGTTTATATTCCCCGATTTAAATACTGGAAACAACACTTATAAAGCAGTCCAGCGTTCAAGCGATGCCATAGCAATCGGTCCAATTCTTCAAGGGCTCAACAAACCTATCAACGACTTAAGCAGGGGTTGTTTGGTTGAAGACATAGTGAACACGGTGGCGATTACCGCCATTCAAGCAGGACAACAAAAATGAAAATAGCGGTTATAAATTCGGGAAGCTCTTCTATAAAATTTCAACTTTTTTCTATGCCTCAGGGGAGAGTGGTAGCCCATGTTTTGGTAGAAAAAATTGGTGAAGCAAGCTCACAAATCACGCTGAAATATGCGGACAAAAAGTATCCCTTCACCGATGTCATAAAAAACCATCATGAAGGTTTGGAAAAAATCATCGCACTTTTACGCGAGTTTGACATTTTGCAAGAGTTCTCATCTTTAGATGCCATAGGACACAGAGTAGTGCATGGTGGAGAAAATTTTCATAGCGCCACCTTTATAAACGAGTCGGTCATCAAAGAGATAGAAGCCTTGAATCCTCTCGCACCTTTACACAATCCTGCAAATTTGGAAGGGATTTTAGTTGCTCGTCAAAAAGCACCGCTCGTCAAACAAATAGCAGTTTTTGATACTGCTTTTCATGCGATGATGCCAAAAGAAGCGTATCTATACGCACTTGCGTATGAGATGTATGAAAAACATAAAATCAGACGTTACGGTTTTCATGGAACCTCTCATGCCTTCATCCTCAAACAAACTGCAAAAGAGTTAAAAAAAGATAAAAATGAGTTAAATATCATTACCCTTCATCTAGGAAATGGGGCGAGTGTCTGTGCGATAGAAAAAGGAATCAGCGTAGATACTTCGATGGGTTTTACCCCTCTTGAGGGGCTCATGATGGGGACAAGAAGCGGTGATGTCGACCCTGCAATTTTGATTTTTATGCAAAGAGTTTTAGGGCTTAGCATTGATGAGGTTGATACGACTTTAAACAAAAAATCTGGTTTGCTTGGTATCTGTGGTGAGAATGATGTGCGCTCTATTATGGATTCTACAGATGAAAAAGCAAAATTAGCATTGGCCATGATGATACGACGTATCAAAAAGTATATTGGCGCTTATATAGCGCTTCTTGGAAGAGTTGATGCAATTGTTTTTAGTGGTGGAATTGGTGAAAATTCTTCTTATATACGAGAGAAAGCCTTAGAGAATTTGCCATTTTCTCTCATGATAGATAAGTCTGCCAATAAAGCAAATGCAACATTTATATCGACTCCTAGCTCTCAAGTGAAGGTTTTGGTTATCAAAACAGATGAAGAGTTGGAAATCGCACAAGAGTGTTTGAAGCTTCTTGGAGTATAGTAAAAACAAAATATGCCGATTTTATAGAGATAAAATGCATAGGAGGTAAATCATGCAAGTATCATCTAGTCAAACAGCTATCGATTTTACACAAACATCGAGTAGTGTCAAGAGTGTGTTTACTGAAAAACTCACAAAAGATGAGGTTCAAGGCTTGAAGGACCAAATAGCTCAAAGTACGAATGCGTACTCATTTGACTCTTTTAGTGTCCAAACAAATGTATTAAGTTCCCAAGATCAGTTTAAAAAAGATTATGAAGATTTTCAAAGTTTTCTCTCTGGTGTTGGCTATGAAGGCAAACCAATCGCTGAGCTTTCAAAAGATGAAGCGGCAGCGCTTGTAAGTGAAGATGGTATCTTTGGTGTTGCTCAAACTTCCCAGCGTATAGCAGATTTTGTAATTAATGGCTCTGGCGGCGATGAGAAGATGATGCGTGCAGGTCGCGAGGGGATGATTCAGGGTTTTAAAGAGGCTGAAAAAATGTGGGGTGGTAAACTCCCTGAAATCTCTCAACAAACTATGGCAAAAGCTATAGAGATGGTTGACATGGCGATGAATGATTTAGGTTTTTCTATACTCAATCAAGAGGTGTAATCTCTTCATAAAAAAAGCTAAGCAGAGAAATCAAACCCGCTTAGCTTATTGAAGTCTCTATCTTGCGTATTGCTTTTTTTAGCCTCATTCGTGTAAGTATTTTTTCCACTCATCTCTTCTTGTGTTTGTTTGGCTAGTTGTTGGAGTGCTCTCATCTCCATGACTCTCGCACTTGAAGCGACGGCAAAATCTTGTGGGCTTGGGCTTCCTGCTGCCATGGCGGCGGCGGCGATTTGTCTTGCATTTGCGATAGTCTCCTCAGGTGTGGAGCCTGATTTCATGGTGATGGAAACCTCACCGCCAATGGCGTACATTTTGCCATCTGGTCCTTGTTGGTAGGTGTAAGACGCTGCTCCTGTCATACCTCCACCTGCAGCTTGGTGTGCTGCTTCATGGGCTTTTACTTCGCTGTCTCTGGCTTGAAGGTCTTGAACAAGTCTAAGCTCATCAGGAGTGAGCTCATCAGAAGCTTTTGATTTTTGCTTCGCTTGTTGCTCTTTTTTTGCTGCGAGAGCTAAACTTTTTTTTGTCTCTTTATCTTCTTCGTAAACAAGCACTTCTTTATCATTGATTTTTATTTCATAGGAACCGAAGTTGTATAAAGAGTTTGAAGTTATTTGCATAATTTTAATTGTACATTTGTAAAATTTAATAATGGCTTTAAATTTTGATATGATTTCACCATAATATAAGGAAAAGAGATGAAATTTGAACTCAAAGATGCGTATATAGAGCTTTACAAACTGATTAAAGTGATGGATTTGGCTCAAAGTGGAGCTGAGGCAAAAATGCTTATTCAAGATGGATATGTTCAAAGAGACGGTGTTGTCGAACTTAGGAAAAGAGCTAAAATTGTTTCAGGCGAGACAATTTTGGTTGCAGATACCATTATAGAGGTAAAATAAGTTCATTTTATAAATAATTACGATAGGATTTAAGTATCCTATTTTAAAAATTGAGTTTCTAAATGAATGTAGAACAGACGAAAATTCGTACTTTAATTTTGATTTTAAGTGTTTTGTTTGCGTCTTTGTTTATAGGTTATTTTTTCTTAAAATTTCAAATCAAAACTTTAATCAATAATTCAATCCAAAATCAATATAAAAGTGTGCAGCAAATTTTTTCTATGAGTGTCAAAAATGAAAACTTGATTTTTGACTTAGAGTTACAAAAAATTATTGCACTTCCTGGTCTATCAAAGGCTCTTTTGGAACAAAATCCTCAAGAAATAGACCGCATTGTGAGTGAGAGTTACGCTCGCTTGAAAGTTACATATCCCCATTGTGAGATGCTTACTTTTTATTCAAATCATGGAATAACGCTTTATAGGGCTCATAACCCACAAATTCATGGCGATAAAGTGAACCATCAAAGAAAAATTATCACCGATACCTATAAATTTAAAAAATCTTTAAGTGGCTTTGAAATAGGGGAATTGGGCATAAACTATTATATGACGCAACCACTTTTTTATGAAGATAAATATATTGGAAGTGTGGAGGCAAAACTGAGCCCAGTTTATTTTATCAATAGGCTAAAAACTCATTTTAACATTCAAGCAGGTCTTATCCTTAAACACGCTTCTTTAGATGCTATGTCCAATCCTTTAGTGGTAAACGTCGATAGCACTTACTCTCTCATGAGTAGTGATGAAAAATTAAAATCTTTTTTTCTTGCAAACAATAAGGTCAATAAAAATCTTTTTTTTACCAATGAGCCACTGATTGTAAAAAGTGATATTGCCCTTCTAAATCACTCCAAAGAAACAGTTGCTCATTTGATGGTTGGCTTTGAAACAAAGAAAATGATACAAGAGACGAATCTTGTCATTTATAAACTCTTTGGCTTAATGCTAATTGTCATTCTTATCTCAATCTACATTCTTCATAGAGGCTTTGAGAAAATACTATACTTTTTTACCCAAAGATTATTTACTGACACATTAACTGGACTCAAAAATCGTTTGAGTCTTAATAAACTCCTTGAGCAAAATAAAAATCATATACTTATTTTGAGTGACATCAAAGATTTTAGTATTATCAATGAATTTTATGGTGTAAAAGTTGGGAATGAGGTTCTAAAAAAAGTGGCGCTTGAGTTTAATAAATTTGCACATAAACATGGCTTTAGTGCCTTCCATATTGGTGGCGATGAGTATGCACTGTATAAAGTGGAAGAATTTTTCGATGCAGAGCAATATAATGACATTTTGGAATCTTTGCATCATGATATCAATAAACTTCAAATACATATTGATGATTTGTTTGACACTATTCGAGTGGATATCAATTCAGGGATTGTTTTTGATGCAATCGATTCTCTTGAAAAAGCACAGATGGCTTTGAAAAAAACAAAAGCTTCTTCTGCATCGTATTTGGCATATACGAAACAAGTAGACACAAAAGAGAGGTCAGAAGATCTTTTGCAGATGAGGCACTCTATCCGTTATGCTCTTGAGCACAAAAATGTTGTTCCATTTTTTCAGCCCATCACGAACGCTCAGGGTGAAACTACAAAATATGAGTCACTTATTAGAATTGTGGAGTTTAAAAATGGAATAAAGGAAGTTTTAGGACCTGACTCTTTTTTAGAAATAGCTAAACAAAATGGTTTTTATGTTGAAATTGCCAATAGAATGATTGTGAGCAGCCTCTCATTTTTTAAAAATAAAAGTGAAAAAATTTCTATCAATATCAATCCAAGTGACCTTTTTAACATCTCAATTACAGATACATTAATCAAAAATATTAAAAATTTTGATATTCCAAAAAATATAGTTATTGAGATTACCGAACAAGAGAGTATAGAAGATTTTGAGAGGCTTGTCCATGCTATCAAAATGTTAAGACATCTTGGGGTGCTGATTGCTATTGATGATTTTGGGAGTGGTTATGCAAACTATGCTCATATTTTAGCGATAAAACCAGACTATTTAAAAATAGACGGTTCACTTATTAAAAACATACTCACGGATGCTGATTCAAGAATTTTAGTAAAAAGTATCGTCTCTTTTGCAAAAGAGCTCGCAATCATAACGATTGCTGAGTATGTTGAAAACGAAGATATATATAAGATTTTAAGAGAGTATGGAGTTGATGAATATCAAGGCTACTATTTCGGCAAGCCTCAGAATCTTATAGAGGGCGAGACTTAATAAGATTTATCCAAATCAAATATCCAATTCGGGTTTAAATAACAATACAAAAAAAGGGGTAATACATGCCTACTCTACAAGATTTTCAATCAACTATTTTAATAGTAGATGATATGCAGGCAAATATATCAGTGTTAGCAAGTATGCTTAAAGACAAGTATCGTATCAAGTTGGCGAAAAGTGGAGAAAAAGCCTTAGAGATAGTCTCCGGTGGAGGGATTGATCTTATTTTACTTGATGTTATAATGCCGCAGATGGATGGATATGAGGTCTGCAGAGTGCTAAAAAGTAATAAGAAAACTAGGGACATTCCCGTGATATTTGTCACGGGAAATACAAGCAAAGAAGATGAGGAAAAAGGATTTGAGCTAGGAGCAGTTGACTATATCACCAAGCCTTCAACGCCTTCAACTGTAAGGGCTAGAGTAAATACGCATATAAATCTTAGTCTTCGTCAAATCGAGCTAGAAAGACTCTCTGAAGCCATNNAGCAACTCTCACGATATACAAAAGTGATTGATCAAAATGTGATTACCTCAAGTACTGATTTGGAGAGTGTTATCACTTATGTTTCAGATGCATTTTGTAAGATAAGCGGCTACTCCAAAGAGGAGCTTATCGGAAAGAAGCAAAATATAGTGAGACATCCTGATATGCCAGA
>DJAA01000044.1:31213-62387 GCA_002428085.1 Sulfurimonas sp. UBA6014
CAAGAAAGCGATAGAAGAGATAAGTATCACTGATGGTCTGACGAATATTTTTAACAGAAGACACTTTAACGAGACCTTTGCAAAGGTAATTAACAGTGCTAAAAGAGATAACAGCCTTGTCTGCTTTGTGCTTCTTGATATTGACCATTTCAAGCTATATAATGATAACTATGGACATCAAGCGGGGGATAATGTACTTGTTAAGTTCGCAGCTTGCCTCAAGCAGAGTCTCCATAGAGCAGATGACTTGGCATTTCGCCTAGGTGGTGAAGAGTTTGGGGTTGTTTTTCAAAGTGAGACAAAAGACAAAGCTCTAGAATTTGCAAATAAACTTCGAGAAAATATAGAAAATCTCCAACTAAAACATCAATACAATAGTGCAAGTCCTTATATCACCGCCTCTATGGGGCTTTTTTGTAAAAATGCAAACGAGATAAAAGATATGGATGAAGCATATAAAGAGGCTGATGATTTACTCTATGAAGCAAAAGAGGGTGGAAGAAATCAGGTAAAAGCAAACAAGGAGTAGCCCAGTGCAATCGATACAAGACATACACTTTAAAGAGCTTTTTGAAGTACTTCCTGATGCGGTTGTTCTTATAGATACTGCAACCAAATTGCCAGTCATGTTCAATCAGGCTGCTTATACTCAACTAGAGTATGAAAAAGATGAGTTCGCAAAGCTCACTATCTCAGACTATGAAGCTCTTGAAAACCCAGAGGAGACTAAGGAACACATAGAAAATATCATCAAATGTGGAAGAGATGATTTCGAGACAAAGCATAAAACAAAATATGCAAATTTGCTAGACATGAGAGTGACTGTCATTTTATATATGATAGATGGCAAGTCATACTTTTTGTGCACATTTAGAGATATTACAGAGCAAAAAAGGGTCGAAAAAGCACTTAGAAAAAGTGAAGATCGTATAGCTGCAGCAACCAATTCAGCAAATATCGGTGTGTGGGAATATAATGTAGAAGACAACTCTCTTGTCTGGGATGACCAGATGTATAAAATTTATGGTATTGCCAAAGATAGTTTTTCTGGAGCATATGAAGCGTGGATATCAGCACTTCATCCTGATGACTCAAAGACGAATACTGATCTGTTTTCAAAAGCACTCCAAGATCCAAACACCACTTTTGCCCCTGAGTTTCGCATAATTTTGCCTGATGGAACTATTCGCTATATACAAGCCAATTCAAGAGTGATACGAGATGAGAGAGGAAAAGCACTCCAAGTTATTGGGGTAAATTTTGATATCACAAATCTCAAAGATGCACAAAGAGCACTACAAAAGAGTGAAGAGCAATTTCGGGTGATTTTTGAAAAAGCAAACTGTGGTATAGCCTATGGAGATAGCAGTGGAAAGCTCATCCTTTGTAATGGCTATTTTGCCAATATGGTTGGATATACTAACAATGAAATTGAGAGTATGAATTTTGCCGAGCTAACACATCCAGATGATATAGCTAATGAACTACCCCTTTTTGAGGATATCACATCAAAAAAAAGAGATGGTTATAGACTACAGAAGCGATATCTCCGTAAAGATGGGGAGGTTATATGGGTTGACCTTGCCACAAGTGTTATACGAGATGAAAAAGGGGAAGCTATAAACTATCTAGGAGTCTGTCGGTCTCCCAAAGTAAAAAACTCTCATGGAGATTTGAGAGGGCTTAGAAATAATTGATTGCGTGTCAATTTCAGGTAAATTGGCACTCAAATCTCTATCACATCTATAATATTAAAGGGCTTTACCCTCTTATTATGTGTAATCTCTTCAGATTATAGGCTATACAGATTAAATTCCATTCACCTTTTGCTTTTTCAAAGCCTCTAAGCATGAATTGTCTAAAGCCTAAGATATGTTTAATAACACCAAATACAGGCTCAACAGTGCTTTTACGCTGGGCATATATCTGTTTACCCTCTTTTGTCTGGAGTCGATGTTTCATTTTCTCTACCGCTGTAGGATTCTGAGGAAGTGGTTCTTCTGCTTTAAAGCGTTCTTCGAGGGGTTGATTATGCTGGTCTTTACCAAAAGAGATATAGGGTGTTACTTTATTATTTTCGCACTGATGAATGTTGTGTTCACTAAAGTAGCCAGCATCTGCCAAGAGTGAAGGTGGTTTAAGCTCAGGGTGGTTATTAAACCATTGGAGCGTTTGTGCAATCTCTTGTTTGTCGTTTGTATTTTGTGTGACATGTTGATGGATTATCAATCTTGAATCATGTTCTACTGATGCCTGTGCATTATAGCACTGTTCAAACCCTCCACCTGATGTTTTCATAATGCGAGACTCATCATCGGTGAGGTTTATTTGATCTGTTGGTTTGGGTTCTTGAGTCGGCACTTTAGGTATTTTGCCACGTGGCTTTTTACCGCTTGTTTTTTCTTGAGCTTCACGCTTTTTCATCTTCTCGTCATAGAAAGTCTTCTCTTTTTCATAACGCTCGTTGGCTCGTTGTTCTATTTGTGCTTTTGCCTCTTTGATTACTTTAAGACGATCCTCCCTTCGTAGTAATTCAGCTGGAATGTCCATTCCATCATTCGCATCCTCATTATCAGCTTCTTGTGCCTTTTGCATAAGAGTCCGTACTTCTGCTTCAAGTTGTTCTTGGAGTTTATTTGCATAGGCATAGCTTAGAGCTTTATGTTTAGAAGCGTTGGCTTTAATCTTTGTGCCATCAAGGCTTACTTTACCCACTTTAAGAAATCCTGCACTTTGTGCAACCATTAAAATTTGAACAAAAAGTGATTCCAGTTCTGCAAGAAAACGCTTACGAAAGGTGGCAATTGTGTCATGATCAGGATGTGTGTTTGCAGCAATATAGCGAAATGCTACAGAATCATAAGTAGCACGTTCAATCTTTCGGCTTGAGAACACTCCTGTAGTATAGCCATAAAAAAAAAGTGATAATAACACCTCTGGATGATAAGCTTTTGAACCACCTTGTCCACTGTAGCTTTTATGAATATTTGATAAGTCTAACTCTTTAACTATCTCTACAATAAAACGAGCCAAATGCTCTTTTGGTAACCACTCATCTATGCTTGGTGGTAAAAGATAGGCTTGTTGTCTGTTGGAACTCATGTACTCTTTTGCCATATGAAAATCTTTTAGGAATAGGATTTAGGAATTGATATTTTACTGTTTAGATGCTTATTATTGAATGATTGGAGTCCGACAGACTCCTAGGTGGAATTTTGGCATGTGGAAATCCTTTTTTGCACTCTACAAAAGCAAAGAAGTCCACTGTCGGAACCTAATTAGTTAAATACAATGTTTGTTATATAATTGCTTGCATTTTATATACTAGCTTACTTTAGAAATATATAACATACAGAACAAGATATGCAGCAGTAAGGTTACAGTATAATTATACTAATAATACAAATAAGGATTATTTATGAAAGTTGCCATTCCAGTTAAAGACGATTCACTCACATTTTTTGCCAATGCAGGACACACACCTTACTTCGCGGTTTACAATATTAAAGGTGCTGGCATGTTCAAATCATTTGAACTTGACGTTATCCGTCCAAACCCGCGCAGTCATGCGAATCATCATCATGACGATGAAGAAGGGCATGTCTGCAGTCATGACCATGAAGATGAGAAGCATGCAAAAACACACGATGTTATGGGTGAAGCCATTAGCGACTGTGAATTTATCGTCGTAAAAACGATTTGTAAAAATACTGCAGCCGCCTTTACAAATCAGGGTATAAAAATCAAAAAGTACAATGGAGAAGCTGATAAAGCCAATATAATCTTAAGTCAGGTTTCTGCACAACTTATATAATACTCCTCTCTAGGAAGCGATGGCTTCCCTTCGCTCATGAAAAGTCCCTCGAACAATAAATGCAGTCCTACTATTAATACAACTCTAAAAGGGTATTTATGGTCAATCGTGCAAAAATTAAAGAGCTTATGAATGAGAGCGCTTGTTCACACTCTAAAGATAAGAAAAAGGGTGAAGGGTGTGATATGCCTAAACCTGGAATGGCGGCTGGCGGGTGTGCATTTGATGGCGCGCAGATTTCACTTTTTCCTTATGCGGATGCAGTGCATTTGGTGCATGGTCCTCAAACTTGTCTGGGTGCTTCATGGGAGACTCGGGAGACACTGAGTTCCTACAAAGGACGTGACCATACTTCTATGGGTTTTACAACAGGCATTACGACCAACGATGTTATTTTTGGCGGCGATAAGCGTCTCTCTGATTCCATCGACTACATCGTGGAGCATTACACTCCTGAGGCGATTTTTGTTTATTCAACCTGTGTGACCGCTATGGTGGGTGACGACATCGACATGACTTGTAAACTCAGCGCACAAAAATACAGTATTCCCATTGTGCCCGTTCATGCTCCTGGTTTTGTGGGTGGGAAAAATCTTGGTTCTCGCATAGCCGGCGAAGCGGTTTTGGAGCATCTCATCGGGACAAAAGAGCCAGAGTTTACAACGCCCTACGACATCAACCTTATTGGCGATTACAACGTAACGGGTGATATGTGGCAGTATCTTCCTCTGTTTGAGAAAATCGGTATTCGAGTGCTCTCTTCTTTAAGCGGAGATGGTCGTGTGGGGGAGATTCGCACAGCACACCGAGCAAAACTCAATGTCATTGTTTGTGCAAAATCGCTCATTACACTGTGCCGTAAAATGGAAGAAACGTATGGCATTCCTTGGGTTTCCGTCTCTTTTTACGGCAAACGCGATACGAGTTTTGCCATTTTAGAAATCGTGAATGCTCTTGGCGATGAGGCGTTGATACAAAAAGCAAAAGAAGTGATAGCCGAGGAAGAGGCAAAGCTTGAAGCAAAACTTTTTCCCTACAAAAAGTTGTTTGCAGGGAAAAAAGCAGTTTTAAACACAGGCGGAAACAAAGCATGGTCGATTGCTTCTGGGCTTCAAGATTTAGGTATAGAAGTTGTGGCGACTTCTATTCGCAAATCGACAGCGGAAGATATAGAAAAAGCAAGAGAGTATTTGGGTGAGAGTGGTGTTCTCATGAAGGCGCCCGCGTCAGAACAAGCCAAAGTCATAGACCAATTTGGTGCGCACATTTTACTCGCAGGCGGGCGAAGTCTCTACACTGCCATCAAGAAAAAAATCTCTTTCATCGATGTAAACCAAGAGAAAAAAGTGAGTTACGGCGGGTATGAGGGGCTTTTGAATCTTGCGCAAGATTTGAAGTGCGCCTTTGCAAATCCCGTCTTTGCAAATGTCTCAAAAAAAGCACCGTGGGATATCCAGTCATGAGCCAAACCCCTAAAAATAACTCTTTACAAATTCCACTCAGCAAACGCGAACACAAACCGCTTCAGGTAAACCCCATTAAACACTCGCAGCCTATGGGCGCGGCACTCGCTTACATGGGCGTAAAAAATTGCCTGCCGCTTATGCACGGTTCGCAAGGCTGTGCTTCTTATACGAAAGTTTTTTTTACCCGTCATTACAACGAGCCGATTGCACTTTATAACACTTCCGTGAGCGACATTACGGCGGTTCTTGATGGCGGCGATTACTCTATTTTGATGGCGATTGAAAATATTACGAAAAAAAATACTACGCTTAAACCAGAGCTGATAGGGCTTTGTACAACGGGGCTCACCGAGACAAAAGGGGATGATGTGCGCAATATCGCCGCGCATATAGAAATCCCCTACTGTTATGTCAATACGCCCGATTATGAGGGCGGAATGGAGAGTGGTTGGGCTCTTACTGCAAAGGCACTTATCGAGCAACATACGCAAGAGACAATACGGCTGAGTCCAAACAAACTCCTCCTGCTTCCTCATGTCAGTATGCAGCCCATTGAAGTTGAAAAAGTCAAAGAGTTGTGTGAGAGTTTTGGTTTTGAGACCTTTGCGCTCCCTGACTTGTCTACCGCGCTTGATGGCTATTTGAGTGAGGGGCAGGGCAAACTCTCTACTGGAGCTATTAGTATAGAGGAGATTAAAGAGCTTGGTGATTCTGCAACTGTTATAACCATCGGGACTTCCATGCTCATAGTTGCAAAAGCGATGCTTAAAAAGAACCCAAATATTACGCACCTCCATTTTGACCATGTCATGGGACAACAAAACAACGACAATTTTGTCGCAACACTTATGAAAATAAGACAAATTGAGCCGATGGCTCACATTAAACGTTGGAGGGGAAGATTGCAAGATGCCATGCTTGACACCCACTTTCTCATAGGCTCTTCTCACTTTGTGATCACGGGAGAACCTGATATGTGCGTTGGTCTGTGTGAATTGCTTCAAAGTGTCGGGGGAACTGTAGATGCGGTAATCGCAACTACTTATAGTGCTGTGCTAGAGAAAATATGTGTGCAGAATCTCTTTGTTGGTGACCTTGAAGATGCGATGCCTTATTTTGAAAATACAGATTTAGTTATCAGCAATTTTCATGCAGAACGATTATTGCACTCTAGTAAAAGAGATATAGCCTTAATTTTAAGAGGTTTTCCAAATTATGAAGAGTTAGGCAATCAGCTCAAAAACGACCAGCTTTACGAAGGAAGCACACAGTTTCTTTTTGAAGTAGCAAATAAACTGAGAGAGGACAAACATCATGGGTGAGACAACTAAAATTACAGTCCAAGGGAGCAATCCAATGCAAAATGCTATGAAAGTTGCCTTTGCATCAAAAGATATGCAAACAGTCAATGCGCACTTTGGTGCAGCAAAAGAGTTTGTTATTTATAAAATTTCTAAAGAGGGCTTTGAGCTTGATGGCATCATCAAAACGGATACAACAGATTTAGAAGGGGATGATAAGACAGACTCTAAAGTCAAAGCTTTACAAGGAATCAATATTGTTTATTGTGAGTCTATCGGTGGAACGGCGGCTGCGAAGGTGATACGTGGTGGAATTAACCCGATGAAAATAGAAAACGAGAGCAAAATAGAAGATGTTTTAAAAGAGTTGCTCAAGATGATAAACAATAATCCTCCGCCATGGGTGAGAAAAATTATGAACTTACAAACTACAGATGATGCGCGTTTAGCACGCTGGGAATAGGGGAAAAATTATGAGTGAAATAGTTGGAATGAATGCATTTACAGAGGAGTTGCTCCGTCAGTTAAGAGCTGCTGATCAGTTTGGAAACTGGTCAAAGATGAGTGATGAAGAGTTGCTTATTAAAAAGTTTGTCAAAACAAAAGAGGATTTACAAAAGATTCCTATCATTGCTGATATTGATGAGATGCTTATCGGTGAGATCAAGATGATGTTTAAGGCTATTGCACTGCAGTTTGAGCGTAAAACAGGGGTGATGTGTAATGTTGTGATGGAGATGAGTCATGAGGGTTTTGGTCGTTGCATCGTTTTTGCAGGGCGCATTATTTTAGTAGACAAATATTTTAAAGATGCGCACCGTTTTGGGTTTCGTACCTTAGACAAACTCTATGAAGAGGGGCAAAAATATCTTGATATGTCTCATGAGGTTTATGCGCAATATAAACCTTGTATTAAAGAAATCAATTAAGGAAAAACCGATGGCAAAGATAGGTATTTTTGTTGGAAGTAGCGGCGGAGTCACTTTAGCGGCGGCAGAAAAATTAGAGATGTTGTTTGATGGTGCCAAGCTTATCAACATGGAAGAAGATTACGAGGATATAGAGCAGTTTCAAGAGTTTGATGTTTTGCTTATCGGTTCTTCAACTTGGGGGCAAGGGGATCCACAGCGCGACTGGGTCGATCCACTGTATGAGATGGATCATGATGAGCCTGATTTAAGTGGTAAAAAAGTTGCTTTTTTTGGCGCAGGTGATCAAAAAACCCATGGAGAGTTTTTTGTGAGTGCTTTAGGAAAGATAGAGGATATTTTTCATAAGTGCGGCGCAAAAACTGGATTTGGTCACTGGTCAACGGATGAATACACATATAAATACTCGTATGCCGAAAAAGGGGGTAAGTTCTGTGGACTTCCTATAGATGATATCAATCAAGAAGAGCTCACAGAGGCTAGACTTATTGCTTGGGCAAATCAAGTAAAAAAAGAGATGAAAATTTAGCATTTTATGACAAAATTGTAATTTTTTGTCCATTTTAAGAACTTTTTTTTAAGATTCATAAATGCACTAAAGAGAAAAAATAAGGGGAAATTATGAAGAGACTTGAAGAGTTTGCAGCACTCACAGATACTGAAGAGTATTTCGATTTTTTTGACGTTGAATATGATGAGCGTTTAGTCTATGTGAAGCGTTTTCATATCCTAAAAAAATACGGTGAGATGATAGAAAAGGGAGAGGCTGAAAATTTTCAAAGTGAAGAGAAAAAACTCGCCTTCTATAAATTTGCACTCATCACTGTGTATAAAAATTTTGAGAATGGATACACGCCATCTGCAGCAGATGTTTGGGCGATGTATGATAATCCTAGTGCTTGTAGTTCTTGTGCAACTTCAACGAGCTGTCATGATTTAGAGGAGGTCTCAAATGGAGTACACGCCTGCGCAAGCCGCTCAAATATCAGCTTCAACTAAGGACAGAATACTTCCTGTATTTCACCTAGGTCAACGTGTTCGCATGACTAAGCCTATTCGAAATGACGGCTCGAACCCATTTAATGAACCAAACGAGATTTTGATTCCTGCGGGTGCGGAGGGGTATGTCAAACACATAGGCGATTGGCTTCAAGTCATCCGCATTTATGAGGTTCATTTTATTGAAGAGGGGAACACGTATGGGTGTCGTGAAGCTGAACTTCAAGCCATAGATGATGTGGACGGATATGATGAGATAGAAGAAGAGCTTCGTTGGCTTCGTGAGCATAGAGCACAAAAAGCGTATAAAAAAGCACTTTTAGAGCAATCTCAAAAAGAAGGAGAGGTATCTTAATTTTTGCGATTTGACTAATCTTAGAGGGAGAAAACATGGTAAATATTATTTTTTGTGGATTTGGCGAAGGCATGGATAAGCGTGTTTTTGCAAAACAAGGGGATTTGCTCTTGCGTGTTGCACTAAATAACGGGGTACTGATACCAACAGACTGTAAAGACGGAATGTGTGGAAGTTGTGCTGTTAGAATTGAAGAACTTGATTCCAATCCTGATGAACCGATATTCGAGAGTAAAGTAGATCCAGATTTATGGAACAAAGACAAATACACAACGTATATGGAAGATAAAGAGCTTCATACTTTGGTTGAAATGGGTGCTATCTCTAAAAAGGAAGCAGAGTCAGCACAGCAATATGCTCAACAAACACCAGTTAGACTAGCCTGCCAATGTATCATCAAAGGCCCAATGTTAATTAAACCATTCGAATAAGGAAAAAAAATGACAACAAGAGTAGAAATCATAAATGACTTTTTAGCAGTAAATGTTAAACCAGGTAAAACTATTCAAGATATAGTTGAAGCTTCGGGTAGTGCTCTTCCATTTGGTTGCCGTGATGGCGAATGTGGTACTTGTATTGTGAGTATTGAGTCAGGGATGGAGTTTTTAAGCCCTATGACTGACAAAGAAGTAGCAGTGATGAAAATGCTTAATGAAAAAAGTCCTAAAGCTCGTCTTTCATGCCAGATGAAAATTGTAGAGCCAAACGGTTTAATACGTATAAAATATTAAACTTTTCTTGTCATCGCGAATTTTTCTTCTCATCGCGAGGCACGAAACCACCTCGGTAATCCCTTCCTTTTTGTAGCAATGCATATCTAGAACAAAAAATGCAGTTGAACATTTAAATGGCAACATTTAGAAGACAAAGTGCAACAGAATAAGTATAATTATACAAAGAGGGTCATTCCATGGAGCAAAATTTTAATTTCAAGCAAAAACAATTGCCTAGGCTCCATATGCAAACGTGGTTGCCTCTATTACAATGTTCGCTGAACGATTTAGAAAAACATATTCAAGTCATAACAAATGAAAATCCTTGTCTTGAGTCGAAGTCTGGTTTTGAAGTTCCAGAAGGATCTTCTAGTAAATCCCATACTGCGTATTTAGAGACACAAAACCGTGTTTCCAATACATCAAGTGATGAGATTGAGTGGATGAGCGTTTCAACAGAATCTTTGTATGAAAAATTAGATTTTCAGATTGCTGCACCACTTTTTCCAACGCCCATCTCACAAAAAATAGCCAAGCAAATTTTGATGTATATCGATGAAGAGGGTTACTTTGATGGCGATATTAAAGAAATTGCAATTGAGTGTAAAACAGATGCGCATAATGTGGAAAAAATCCGCCAACGTTTTGCTTATTTAGAGCCATCAGGGGTAGGTGCGCGAGATTATAAAGAGTCTTTTCTTTTTCAGTTGAATGATTATGACCTTGATGATGAGTTAAGTATTTTACTCAGCGCTGTCATCATCCAATTTGAAAAAATTGAAAAATTTATAGCGCATCCAAGAATGCATGATGCGAAACATATTTTAAAACAATTAAGAAATCCGCCAGCTATTGCCTACATGGAGCAGAATATGCAGGTGTTGCCAGATATATTTATAGAATTAAAAGGGTCTGAATTGACTCTAAAAATCAATCATGATTTTTATCCTGATTTAAAAGTCACTCAGATCAATAAATATGAAAATTTTGCAAAGCAGAAATTTAAAGAAGCAAGAGAGCTCGTAAAATTGTTAGATTTACGCAAGGCAACCCTTTATAATATTGGGCTTGTTCTTATTGAAAAGCAATATGATTTTTTTATGGGAGGAGAGCTTAAACCTTTAAGACTTCAAGATGTGGCAGACATACTAAGCTTTAATGAATCGACTATCTCGCGTGCTATAAGCGATAAATACTTAGAGTGTGAGCGAGGTGTTTTTGCATTCAAAGATTTTTTTTCAAATGCAATCGGGGAAGTTTCAACCCCAGAAATAAAACATTTCATACAAAAATTGGTTGATAGTGAAGATAAAAATAAGCCACTAAGCGACAAAGTGCTCCATGAGATGATAGAAGAGCGTTTTCACCTAAAAATGGTACGAAGATCTATCGCCAAATACCGTCAAGAGCTCAATATCGCATCTTTTAAAGAGCGCAGTTTTCTTTATCAGCTTGAAATGTTATAAGTTGTTTTCACAATATGAAAGGATGGATTCTCCTAGCAACAGTCAAATTCTGTTGTATCTAGGAGTTGCAGCCCTTTTTCAAATTTGTATCTTTCAAATAAATCTTCTATATAAAATACATTGGAACAGACTACATACAGGGTATCTCTTCCAAGTTCATCTACGGGTGTTGTAGTGTAGTCATCGGGCAGTTTTGTCTCAAATCTTCGCCAAAATTCATTTTTCGCTTCAGACTCTTGTTGAAATAATTCGTTCATAGCATCTAAAACTAATTTTGCATTATTGTAGCAGTCGATATTTTCAAATGTTATGTATCTGTTGACTGTGCCCATGTGTCCCCTTGTCACGTTATATCTTGCGTTGTGCAATTATGAAACTAGACGCTTAGAGTGCACCGCACAATGATGTTTCAGGATTACAACAAGAGGGTGTAAGAACAAAAAATGCATTCACCATTTTAAACTTAAGACAAAGAGGAACCTATGGCAAGAAATGATTTAATTGGTGGTGCACTTTGGGAAGAGTACTCGCAAGAAGTACAAAGAAGAATGGATGCACCGACGAACATGGGTGAGATTACTGAAGAAGAAAAAGGTGACAATGAGCTGATTATTGCCGACTTTGGTGCTGAGAGTTGTGGGGATGCGGTGCGTCTTTATTGGCTTATCGACCCAAAGACGGATACTATTAAAAAAAGCAAGTTTAAGAGTTTTGGCTGTGGCACGGCTATCGCGTCATCTGACATGATGGCTGAGTTGTGTATGGACAAAACAGTCCAAGAAGCACTTAAAATTACCAACATAGATGTTGAAAAAGCACTCCGTGATACACCCGATATTCCTGCAGTTCCAGGGCAAAAAATGCACTGTTCTGTTATGGCATACGATGTGATAAAAAAAGCGGCTTCTATGTATATGAATGTTGACATGGAAAGTTTGGAGTCAGAGTTTATTATCTGTGAATGTGCCCGTGTTTCACAAGAGACCCTCAGCGAGGTCATAAAGCTCAATAAACTTACCACGGTAGAAGAGGTGACAAACTACACAAAAGCTGGTGGATTTTGTAAGTCTTGCATAAAACCAGGTGGTCATGAGCATAAAGATATTTATATTGTAGATTTGCTCTTAGAGATAAATGAACAAAGAGTTATGGAAGAAAAAAGTCGCAAAATCATCGAAGCCAAGGGTGATGGTACATTTGAGACCATGAGTTTGGTGCAAAAAATTAAAGCTGTTGAGTCTATTTTAGAAGAGTTTATTCGCCCTACGCTCAAAGCTGATGGCGGAAATGTTGAGCTAATCGATATTCAGCATGTAGAGGGGATTTTTGATGTGCTTATCAAGTATCAAGGGGAGTGCATGAGTTGCTCGATGAATACGACGACGACGCTTGCTGGTATTGAAGACATGTTAAAATTTAGACTCAAAGCGCCCATCAAGGTTGTGGTGAGATAATGAATCATGCTACAAAAGAGGGGACATTTTCATATCTAAAGCAGTTTTCCAAATATAGCAAGGATTTCTACCGTTTTGATGGCGAGGTTTTTGTTTCATCTCTAGGGCTTGGCACTTTTCGCAAGGAACCTTACCGCGAAGAAAATTATATGGTGAACTATAAAGATTCTGTAAAGATGGCTATTTTAAATGGGATAAACCTCATAGATACGGCTATAAACTACAGATACCAAACGAGTGAAAGAGAGATTGGTGAGGCACTTTTGGAACTTTTTAGTGAGGGCAAAGCCTCAAGAGAAGAGTTGGTTATCACCTCTAAAGCTGGATTTTTACCGCTTGATTTTCCTTTTCCTGAAAATCCCTATGAATGGATTGTGGAAAATGTCATCGAGAAAGGACTCTCTCCAAAAGAGGAGATTCTTGTCGACCAACATTGCATGACCCCTGCGTATCTGCGTTGGAGTGTCGAACAATCTTTAAAAAATCTACAACTAGAAACCATAGATATCTTTTTTTTACATAACCCCGAGATGCAATTGGGATACATTGACTACAAAACGCTCAAAAAAAGGGTAAAAAAAGCGTTTGAACTTTTCGAAAAGTTAGTCAAAGAGGGGAAGATTTGTAACTATGGCATTGCATGTTGGAATGGTTTTTTATATCATGAAGCGCATGATGAATACATCTCACTCCAAGATATGGTCGCAATCGCCGAAGAAGTCGGCGGCAAAAATCATCACTTTAAGTATGTGCAATCTCCTTATAACCTAGGAAAACCTGAAGCGTATAACTGCTCAAATCAGAGAGGTCCTGATGGAAAATACTACACGCTTATGCAAGCAGTTTCAGGGTATGGTTTAAAACTGATGGTCTCTTCTTCTTTGTTGCAGGCGAATGTTTTTAAAAGAAAGTTTGATGCTCAAGTGGGCGAACTGCTTGGAACAAGTGCACTTAATGATGTGGCAAGTGCTCTGCAGTTTGCCCGAACAGGTCAGGTTATGAGTGCTTTGTTTGGAGCAGTGAACCCTCGGCATGTGGAAGATAATTTGTTGTTGGCATATATTGCAAATCCACCTCGTGAAAATATGGATAGGCTTTTTGGGATGAAACATGTTGTATGACGTCATAGTAGTTGGGAGTGGAATCTCAGGTTTATATGCAGCGCTTTATGCCAAAAAATCAGGTTTAAATGTTGCCGTTTTAACCAAAGGAAATCCGTTTCGCTCAAACTCTTCCGTTGCATCGGGTGGATTTAATGCAGTAATAAATTTAGCCCAATATGACTCAATACAGCGTCATGTTGATGACACAGTCAAAGGTTCTGATGGTCTTTCACATATATCAAAAATAGAAGGGATGTGCAAAGAAGCACCTCATATCATTTCAGAACTCAAAGAGATGGGAGTGAAATTTGATGAAGATGAAAATGGGAATCTTCAACAGCGTCCATTTGGTGGCGGAAGTGCGAATCGTACCTGTTATATAGCCGACAAAACGGGCGCTTCTATTGTTCAAACACTTTTTCTTGCGTGTCGCAATGAGGGGGTGCACATCCTCTCAAATCATAAATTTCTCAATATTACTAAATATAAAGGAGAATTGTCGGGGGTGACTGTTTTAAGGCGTCATAATTCTCAAGTTGTGGCTTTTGCCTGCAAGTCTTTAGTTCTCGCAGGCGGTGGGTATGCGGGAATCTTTCGAGGGTATAGTACAAATTCGCAAGAGAGTTCAGGAGATGTGATAGCTGCGGCACTTCGAGCTGGTATGCGGCTGAGTAATATGGAGTTTATTCAGTTTCATCCTACGACATTAGTGCAAAGTGGAGCGCTTGTGAGTGAAGCAGCTCGTGGTGAAGGGGGTCATTTAATAGATGAAACGGGCAAGCGTTTTACAAATGAACTCATGACGCGCGATAAGTTGTCCCGTGAAATTGTTCAACATATTCTTGCGGGACATAAAGTGTATCTGGATGTGCGACATTTGGGCAAAGAGGTGATAGAAACAAAATTACCCTCTGCGCAAAAGTTGGCTCTTGGTATTGATATAGATCTTGTTAATGAGGTCCTTGAAATAGCCCCTTCGGCTCATTACAGCATAGGTGGAATCTGGACAAGAGAAGACACATCGACTGATTTATCCAATGTTTTTGCTTGTGGTGAGTGTGCTGCTACGGGAGTTCATGGAGCCAATCGCCTTGGTGGCAATTCTCTTTTAGAGGGGGCATACTTTGGACGTATGGCTGGTCTTGCCGCTGCGAGAAAAGCAAAAACACGAGAATTCCAACCAATTGATTATGCGTATGTTCAGTTAGAAGTACGCAGAGTAGAGCTTGTATTGCAAGGCGATAGCCTTTATAATATTAATTCTATGCGTAAAAGTTTGGGCGAACATCTTTTTCGAAATACTGGAGTGTTTAAGGATGAAAATTCTCTCCTTGATTCATTGGAATATGTTTATTATTTAATGGAGCGTCAATATGGCATGCATTGTATTAACAAAGATTTACATAATAATGTTGAATTGGCATCCATCTTAGAGTTTAAAAATGCTTTGCTTATTGCAGAGGCGATGATTCTTAGTGCACTCGAGAGAAAAGAGAGCAGAGGGGTCCATTATCGCCATGATTATCCAAATAAAGATGATAAAAACTTTAGTGTAGACTCTTTTATGGTACAGATTACCAATAGCTACTTAAAGGTCTCATTTGGAACTCCCATCTATGCAGGTTTATGGTACAAGCTTAAAAAAATATTTAGTTAATAGGTATGGAAAAACGGACGAGTTCGTTTGAGTGATTAATAGTATAAAAGGAGAAAAAAATGGCAACGATAATGTTAAGAGAAAACGCGAACGGACAGGTAATTTTTTATTTGGCTAAAAGAGATATGGAAGAGATTATAGTGAGTTTTGAGTTTGAGAGTGATGAGAAGTGGGGCGGAAATGTAAGCCTCAGCAACGGAGATGTGTGGCACATTAAACCATGTGTCAAAAAGCTTCCTAACGAGATTGTCGCAACGATTGTCTCACGTGGCAATCACTAAAGGTTGCCACATGGAGTTTTTAACTCAAAAGGTTAAAAATTAATTTTATACTGCTTTATTTTATAGCCTATCTGGCGGACGGTCATACCAAGTTGTATCGCAGCTTTTGTTTGTATCCCCCGATTGTCTATTAAAGCTTGTAAGATAGAGGCTTGTTCCATCTCTTGAAGACTTTTCTTCGTGAATACTTCTGGCGCTTGATTCGCATCTGGTGTTGGTATTGGTTGCGGAGTTTGCTTAGAAAGCAGAGGATGAGTTGACTCCCGTTGCGTGGACAAATGCATTTTTTGATAATTAAAAGGCAAGACATGATTGAGCATCTCAGGTGTAATATTGCCGTTTGGACAGATGAGAACAATGCGCTCCATAGTATTTTGCAATTCACGTATATTTCCAGGCCATGGATAATCAAGAAGTGACTCAAGGGCAGATTTGGAAAAGAACATCTCTTTACGATGCTCTTTCATGAACTTATGTAAGTAGTGCTCTACTAAGAGTTTCACATCTTCATATCTCTCTCTAAGAGGAGGAAGATTGACGGGTATGACATTGAGTCGGTAGTAGAGATCTTCACGAAATTCACCTTTTTTGACCATTTCTTCTAAGTTTCTATTTGTAGCAGCGACAAGCCGAACATTTGTTTTGATGGTTTTATTGCCGCCAACTCGTTCAAACTCTTGCTCTTGTAAAATTCTCAGGAGTTTCACCTGAAGAGCGGGTGTTATATCTCCAATCTCATCAAGAAATAAAGTGCCGCCGTCTGCTAATTCAAACCGACCTTTACGAGCCTCTTTGGCATCAGTAAAAGCACCTTTTTCATGACCAAAGAGTTCACTCTCTAAAAGCGTTTCACTAATAGCAGCACAATTTAATTTGATAAATGGACCGTTATTTCGTTTGCTAAGATTATGTACGGCTGTAGCTATCAGCTCTTTGCCAGTGCCTGTTTCTCCTCTTACCAAGATTGTGGCATCTGAGGGAGAGACCGTCTCTAACATGCTGTAAATCATTTGCATTTTGGTACTTTTACCGATGATATTTTCAAATTTGTATTCACTTAAGGCTTGATTTTTATAGTATGTTTTTAGCTCCGCAAGAGTCTCTTTTTCTTTGCTAAACTGTTTTTCTCTTGCTAAAGTGCCACAAAAAAGCGACCCAACAATGGTCAACATATGAACAATATCATCAAAGTTCATCATGGAAGTTTCAAGGATATTTGCTGAAATGACACCGATGACTTCATTTTTTTGGATGACAGGAACAGCAACATAGGAGATTGATTTTGTATTGATTGTCCCGATTTTATTGAGATAGTTGATGTTTTGATGGATATTTTCTATAACAACAGGCTCTGCACTTTGAGCTGCAAGACCAGTTGCCCCTTCTCCAATTTTGTAAGTAGCCATTTTTTGTTGTTGCGGAGTGATATCTATAGCCGAGTGTAACTCAAGGAGGGATGAATCATCATTGAGTATAAATAAAGTACAACGTTCAAGGTAGTGATTTCTCTTGAGTGTACGCATCCCTTTTTCGATGCACTCTTTGACATCAACGCTATTTGACAACATAACGGCAATATCATATAAAATATTGATTTCATTGTAAGAAAATGCCAGCTTACAGGTTTTGCAAGATTCTTTGTCGGGTAGTTTTATGAGATTGGGCATTTTTTCCAACTTTTTTTATAATAATTATACATAGTCTTTATGCATTATAATGTATATAATTTAATCAAAATAAAAAATAAAAATAGAACAAAAATTGCAATACAAAATAATATATCATAGTAAATGGAATAAAATGAAAATAACAGTACATGGAATACCAACAGAGCTTATGGGAAAAGAGGTATTAGTCGGTCATGAAGCACCCGCAGCAAGAATTACAAAGCTTGATGGGACTAAAAATGTAATAGGGATGATAGCTCCAAATATTCAGTTTATTGTTGCCATCCCATCACTCAAAACAGAGGTATGCTCTTTGGGTGCAAAAAAAATCAATGACTTGGTAAAAAATCTTAAAAAAATTGACACAATAATAGTGACGACAGATGATATTGAATCTGTCAAAAACTTTTTATCCAAAGAGTCTATAGAGGGTGTCCAATTTGTTATAGATACAGATCGCCAATTTGCTAAAAAATTCGGTCTCTTAATCAGTGAAGGGAAGCTAAAAGACCGTTTGGCGCGAGCAGTATTTATCGTTGACCGTGAAGGTATTATCGCTCATAAAGAGATAGTGAGTGAGATTGTAGATGAAGTGAATTATGATGCATGTATAGAAGCGATTGAAAATATTACAAAAGCAAACAAAAAGGGGCATGGGCATACGCATGAGAACTGGATGACAGTATGACACGATATAAAATAAAGGGGCGCTTATGGTTAATATTTTTTTAGAAAATGACAATATTAATGTCAAAGTACCAAATACTAAGTCACTTCGATATGTTGCTACGAAAACTGGCGCTTCCATGGAATTTGGATGTCGAGTCGGAGATTGTTTGACATGTGTAGCAAGGGTGAAGTCGGGTATGGAGTTTTTAAATAAGAAAAATGATAAAGAGATAAAAGCATTAGAAATCTTAGCGATGAATGTTGAAGGACTTCGTTTGATGTGTCAATGCAACGTTGAAGCTGATGAGGGCGAGATTGTCATCTCGTATGGTTTTTAATGTTGAGTAAAACTACAAAAGTATCGACAAGTGTAGACTTCATAGGTGCTTTTGATCCGCAGATTCGTACTTTTGACATTATTATGAAAACGGCTAATGGCAGTTCCTACAACAGTTACCTTATTCGTGGAAGCGAGGGAGTTGCTGTGATGGATACGGTCAAAAAAGAGTTCTCAGAAGATTTTTTTCATAGTTTAGAGCTTCTGTGTAAGTATGATGAAATCAAATATATTGTGCTGCATCATCTTGAGCCTGATCATTCGGGTGCGCTTGTTGAGTTGATGCAAAAAGCGCCTCGTGCGCAGCTTATCATCTCAGGGCGAGCCGTTATGATGTTGAAAGGTTTGCTCAAAAAAGAGATTGCTTTTGAGGTGGCCAACACAGGAAAAACAATCTCTCTTGGAGATAAAACGATAGAGTTCTTAAGTACACCATTTTTACATTGGCCCGATACGATGAGCTCTTATTTGCATGAAGATAAAGTTTTATTTAGTGGGGATGTTTTTGGAAGTCACTATTATGATGAGAGACTTTTTGATGATAAAGTTGGCGATTTTTCTTATGCTTTTAAGTACTACTATGACCATATTATGCGTCCGTTTAAACTCTATGTTCGTCAAGCTCTCAAACTTTATTCCAAATTTAATATCGATATTATCGCCCCCTTGCATGGTCCAATTTTACGTTCAAACCCTCAATATTATATAGATAAGTATGCCCAGTGGAGCAGTGAGGCAAAATTTAGAAAACATGAGTTTGGTCAAAAAATGATTTGTGTTTTTTACATGTCTAGTTATGACAACACGCAAGAGATGGCAAAAAAAATCACAGAGGGTGCAGACTCAGTTGAAGGCGTTGTCGCAAGCATGTATGACTTAGCTTCTTTAGATGAGCGCAATATGATTGATTTGCTTGAAGAGTCTGATGCGATTATAGTGGGCTCACCGACTATTAACGGAGATGCGGTAAAACCTGCATGGGACCTCCTTTCATGTATGGCTTTTTTAGAGAGCAATGGTAAAATCGGGGCTGCTTTTGGTTCGTATGGCTGGACGGGTGAAGCTCCCGAGATGCTTCATGACCGAATGCGTTGGTTAAAGTTTAGACTCCCTGTTCCTCCTTTAAAAATCAAACTTATCCCCACACAAGAGGAGCTTGAAAGTTGTGTTCTTTTTGGTCAAGAAGTTGCAGAGATAGCCATGGGAAAAATGGTGGAGATGGAGATATGAAAAAAGAACATATAAAAATGTATGAAGATCTTAAAAATCTTTTAGTCATGAATGCTTCAAGTTCATTTGCTAAAGAGGTCTTGGCCGAGAAGGTTGCAAAAACATCACTCGAGATGAATCATCTCTATCAAGATATGGGTTTTAAAAGCAGAATAGAAATGGGAAAGTTTATGATGGAGAATTTTACCTCTTTAGCCAAACATAAGCCAAAAGAGAAACTCTGGAAAAAATACTTGTACGAGTCTATTAACGCTGTTGCTCCAGCTTGTGAAAATTGTAGTGACCAAGAGAGTTGTTTTCAATGTATTTTAAGTGAGATAAGTGCGTGAGAACACCTTCGGTCTCTACTACAGAATTGTATACACATATAGAGACACTCTTACGTACCAACACACCCCTTTTTATCCACGGTAGCCCTGGAATTGGGAAGTCGTATATCGTTGCAGATGTAGCAAGAAAAAATAATTTAGAACTTATTGATGTGCGTCTTTCGCAAATGGATCCAGTTGATTTACGCGGAGTGCCATCTATAAAAGATAATCAAACAGTTTGGATGCCGCCTGTTTTTTTCCCAAAAGATAGGGACTCTAAGGGAATTTTATTTTTAGATGAACTCAATGCTGCTCCTCCTTCGGTTCAAGCGGCAATTTATCAGCTTGTTTTAAACAGACAAATGGGTGAATACATTTTGCCTAAGGGGTGGAGAATTATATGTGCGGGTAACCGTATGAGTGACAGAGGCGTTGTGTTTCGTATGCCGACACCTTTGGCAAATCGCATGGTCCATCTGCATGTTCAGGCTCGATTTGAGGATTTTAAACTTTTTGCTATTAAAGCAGGACTCCATCCTTTTATAATCGGTTTTTTAAGTTTTCGCCCAGATTTGCTCTCAACCGAACCAGTTGTAGAAGACGATGCAAATCCTGCCTTTGCAACACCTAGAAGTTATCACATGCTCTCTAGTATTTTAAAAGCAAAAGAGGATATAAAAAGTATCTCCTCAATCATTTACGGAACAGTAGGGTATAGCGCAGGCATGGAGTTTGTCTCATACGTAAAAGTTTATGAAGAACTGCCTGATATTTTAGCAATTTATGATGGAGACTATCCAGAGATTAAAAATCAGCCAGCTCTTTTATATGCTCTTGTTTCTGCACTCGTTGAATACTTTGACGGCTCTGAGAAACATAAGAAACATCTATTTGTATTTGGTGAGATGCTGCCGCGAGAATTTAGTGTCATGCTGATAAAAGATATCATCATAAAAGATGAATCAATAGCAACTTATAGTGCTTTTGAACTGTGGTTGGCTAAGTATGGCGAATATATCATCTAAATTTCTTATCGCTTTAGAAAAAATAAGAGTGCAGTTTCTTTTTGACCACCCATTTTTAAGTGTTATGGCGCTCTCTTTGCCTATCCATTTTAGAAAAAATAGCCATGAAGCTTTTGAGACTGATGGCACGGCTATTTTTGTAGATGCCACTCTCTCGGACACCTTCAGTGAGCAACAGCTGAAATATATATATGCACACACCCTTCTTCATATTTTACTCAAGCATCCATTTAGAATGGGTGGCAGAGACCACAGCATCTGGAATCGCAGCAGTGATATAGCTATAAACTTGTTGCTTGGCGATTTTGAGCTGATTGGTGAGAGACCTGAGAATGAAGTTATGCTGGAAAAATTTTGCAATAAAAGTGTTGAAGAAATTTATAATATTCTTTATCAGGAAGCCCAAGATACGAAAGAAACACCAGATGATGAAAACCCTCAAGAGCAAAAACTTGACCTTATCGAAAATGTCGCTAAGACAGACTCAGCTCAAGAAGAGATAGATACCCTCATCGTTCAAGCCATGGGCGCAGCAAAAAAACAAGGCAATATTCCCTCCTCTTTTTTGGAGGCAATCCATGAAATTATCGCGCCAAAAATTGATTTAGAGACACTATTGCACACATATATGATGAAAAGTTTCTTTGACAAGCAAAGTAATTTTTCAAGACCCAATCGCAGATTTATCCATCAAAATATCTACTTGCCTGGTTACACACAAGAGCAGAAACGTCTCAATTTAATCATAGCTCTTGATAGGTCCATGAGTATAAACAAAGAGACTTTTGCAAAGTTTTTAGGCATTATAGATTCAGTTCTTAGAATGAGTAGTGACTTTAAAGTTACCGTGATTCCCTTTGATGAGAGTGTTGCTGTTGAGAAAATTCTAACATATGATGCACAAGAGATGAACCCTGTTGTGATGTTTGAAAAAGGAAATGGAGGAACGCTTTTTGAACCTGTTGTAAAATATTTAAACCGTGCAAGTGAGATGGAGTCAACATTGATAGTTTTAAGTGATGGCTTTTTTAAAATCGAGAGTGCGCCTCCCATGAATACTCTGTTTTTAGTGAGTGAGAAACAGAATATGAAAAGATTTGAAGCGTATGGCGATGTGTTTTATTTTGATATGTAGAGTAGATAGAATATGCATGAGTTAAGTTATAAAGAAGAGATCGAAGAGCTTCAAAATGAGAAGGAGTATGAAAAAAAAGGTGATGAAAAATATTTACATCATAAAGATGTTGAAGCCCGCTTAGAATGGGCGTTTTATCGTCCCTCTGGCTCACACCCACATCAGGTAGCGGATGAAGATACAAGTGTTGCTATCATGGGCTTTAACCACTCAAGACTTGGTGCATTAGAGCGTTTTACGCTGCTAAATCCCGAGGTAATCAAGCGTGATTTTTTAAGACAAAAAATAAGAAATAGAAGTAGAATGCTTTTTCGAGCTATGATTGATGATGACTTTGAAGAGTTGGTGAGTGTATTGCAAAAATATCCGATTTTTTTTGATTTAGCTTACGACCAGATGATCAATGGACGCATTTGGAATGAGATATATGCTAGTCCTCTTTGGGCTTCAATATTTTTAGATATTGCGTCCAAGAGAAGTGATGAGAGATTGTTAAATGGCATCAAACGTAGATTGCAGCCAATTAGAAACTTGAATATTGAGCAGGCTAAAGCCTATTTAGAGAGGCTGTGTGAACAAGTACAAAAATTGCATCATGATATAAAACTGCATTATGTCGATGAATTTGAAAAATGGATAGATAGTATTCACTTGCATCCGTTACAAAAAATTGTTTGGCAAAAGCAAATCAATATTTTAAAAGAGAAATCATGAACCAAATTATTAGAAGTGTGATGAAAGCTATCTATAATCTCAGTGATGAAGATAATTATAATGTGTATGATGCTAAAGATATCGCTGGATATATCGGTTTAGAGAAAGATGTAGTTGATAAAGCAATAGCTACCCTTTATGAAGCAGGTTTTTTAGGTGAATGCATGAGCCTGAGTGATGATGGGATAGAAACTTTTTATTTAACAGATAAAGCAATTGATTTAGTAGAACAATGAAGGCTTATGCACAGAAGTTTTTGAGTGAAACTGGAAGTCTTTGTTTGAAATTTTTAGAGGATAAAGTGCTATCATAATAAGATATTTTAACATAAGGAATATACCATGAGAGCTCCAATTTCAATAGCTTTATCAACGATGCTTATTTTAGGCGGATGTAGCGGAGGTGGCGGGGGAAGTGCGGCTAGCACGAGTGACCCTGTACCTAGTGCGTCTGTTTTTGTGACTTTATCTGCTGATGATGCTCAAAATAAAATCGCAGCAGATGAGTATCATGAGCAATTGTCGCAAAGTTTAGAGGAGAGTTCGCAGCTTGTTTTGCAAAATAATGGTATTGTGGATTTGGCGGCAAGGATGGAGAATATTCAACCGAGTGATCCGACTTTCCTCTCTCTTGCAACAAGTTATGATGAATCGATGATGACTCTTGCCAAACACTCAAGTAGCTTGCTCATCAGCAGCATCAACCTTGACACCCTTGATGGGACAGCATACACTCAGTCAAGGAGTATTACTCCAAATAATCGTATCGTTTTTACTACAGCAGTTGGTCTTGGACTCCTTGCGTATGGTGCATATAATCTCTATAAAAAATCTGCAAATGCAATAACTGAAAATGGTAAAAACAACATCAATAATCTTGCTTCATCTGAAGATGGACGCTCTGCCGTGGTCAAAATGTTTAAAGATCGCGGTATTGAGATAAGTGATGATGCTTCATTGTCGCAGATCAACGATAAAGTAAAAAGCATCACCATCAACCAGCTCAACTCTATTAGTCGTGAAAGCTTGGAGTACGCACAAGAAAACTCTATAGTTCAAGCAGAAGTTTTAGAGAGTGCACGCACAAAGATGGTGGAGACAGCAGTTACTATGGGTGAAGTAGCCGTAGAGGGTACTGTAACTGGGGTGACGGGAGTGACAGGGTCGGTCGGAAATCTCATCCCCAACAAATATATCGGTGCCGCTTTTGATATTGCTACAACGGTTACATCAACAGACCCGCTCAGTTTGGTCAACAAACATGTCAGTGCTTCAGCTGTCTCCCAAAAGAAAGTTGAAGTACCTATCGAGCCAACGGCTATGCAGATAGTTCAAGCAAAAGAGATTATAGAAAAAATTTCAAAAGAGGGTATTAATGAGATAAGTGTGGCTGAACTTGAAGATTCTACCAATGCTATTGTCAATGATATTGCCAAAAGAGATGGAGACGGAAATGACAATATCATAAGCGTTCCAGAGTATGTAACATCACAATCTTACGACATTGTTGAAACCGAAAAAGAGAATGAAACTGATCCCAATCAGGCAGGCGGTGTACTCAAAATTTATGATGATTATAAATTTGACACAATGGATGTGATGATCACAAATGGCAAGGAGATAGACCATACCATCACAAATGTCGTCCCCTATCTTGATGATAATCTTCTTGTCGAACTTGAACCAAAAGCGGTAGAAAAATCTACCCAGCTCAGTTTTGTAAAAGTGAGCGAAACGGCAGATAGTGTGACTTATAGCGTAAGTGCTGCCATCACAGGAGTTACCGGTTCTGTGATAGTTACAGCAACCCCAACAAATGCAAGTCTCACATCAGCTACACAAACACTCTTTGCCAATGGAACTCTCTCTTGGAATGTCATTGTTTTAGACAAAGACGCTACTATCGCTGTTTCTCGTTCAGACAGCAGCAGTATCTCTACAATAGTGCTCAAAGGAAAAGTAAGTGTTCCTACTTATGTCGATGTTTATGGAGGAGTTCTTACCTCCGTCAACTATACGGGAGACGAAGAAAGTGGATTTTGTCTTGAAGATGTGGGAGATGAGGACCAAAGGCTCGTAGATCAAAATGGATACCTTTACGCAGGCACAGTCTCTGATGGAAAAATCACGGGGGAGACATTGCATCTTACAATTTCTGGAGATGTATTTGATGGGACTATCTACTCGGGACAATGGACAGATGGTAATTTTTGTTCAGGGACATATTCCGGAGGCTACTTAACATTGAGTGCTATTAGAGAAATGAGAGAGGAGTGTGCGATGGAAGGATGCGATTTTCTACAAGAGCTTGATGATCTTATCGCATACAAAGAAGCCCTATAAAAAAGGGCTTAAAATTTGTTTTGGTTGAACCTTTCCCATTGAAATTTTGTGAGAGGTGTGTCACTTTTGTTGCCCCACTCTTTCATGGAGGCGTCGTAGATTTTTGCTTTTTTGAGTCCCATGTTTTGGTAGAGGATGTACCAGTTCATGGAGGCTTCAAGTCCGCCTGTGTAATAAAGTATGACCTCGTCCTCTTTTTGCAAACCATACCCCTGTGTAAAAAGAGCGTCTAAGTCCTCTTTGGTGCGGAGTGTGTTGTCTTTGTTAAATTTTTCCCATCATGGCAAAGAATTTGAAAACCATCCTCATAGCCCAGTAGTCGTGACATTGAAATCCAAAAGGAAAAACAGGGGTTTGGCAATATACTGGAAGCCAAAAAGATCTCCCCACTAAAACAGAACCGTATAAAACCGAAAAAGAGAATCAGGGGATAACATTTTCATTTAAAAGTTCGTTTGAACCACGCACGCTAGAGTTTGAATTTATCGAAAAAGAGGGATGGAACCTTCTTCCAACAAAAGCTAAATTTTACATCATCCCGATGAAAGATATTCCGAAGTGTTGATGCACATTTGTGTAGATATTCCAGGGTTCACAGGTTGCTCGAATGGTGTAATTGTATCGATAGAGTCGGTAAGACTTCCTTATTAAAAGTTTTTGCAAAGATTTTGAATCACAGAGTCGTATTCAGAGGATGTAAGTTTGGCAACTTTCTCTTTTATTCTGGTTTTTGAAAGTGCGCGTATTTGATTGATTAAAATATCCGAATCTTCTTTAAGACCTTCTCGTGCAGGAAGTCTCATTCGGTAAGGGTCCATATTATCAATAAGATCCGTTGAAAGTGGCATGAGAATGACCGTATCTAAAATAGCGTTTTCGTCATCGTCAGAGATGATGATGGCAGGTCTGATTTTTCCTACTTCAGAACCTTTTTTGGGATAAAGATTGACGATAACAATATCACCTCTATTTAATTCCATCATCGACTCCGATTTCTGCAAATTCTAAATCTTGATGGTTTTTCAGTTTGTGCAGTTTTGCGAGTTTCTCTTCCCGATCGATCTTTTCGATAACGGGCAGAATGAATTTTTCATATTTGGATGAGATGAAATATCCCACTGTAGTATGGGCTCTTCGATCGATGATTTCAGCCACATCCATTATTTTCATTAAGGAGGGTTTATTTTGAATATCGGTTACACCATAGGTTAACATCTAATATCCTTTTCTTTGTATTTAATCTATAAGGATTATATCTTATATTTAATAACGTAGTTACTAAAATTTTATATTTGCCACAATGTCAATTTTTCATTAAATAGGGTCTGTTTTGATGATTGGCTTCGCCCTCTAAGCCCACATTTGTAGGAAGTGTAGAGGTTTGAAAATTTTTTAATTAAGTTTCCCATAAGTTTCTCACTTTTTATCTGATATGAAAGTGTATTGACTGACACCTTTATGGTTAGATGGAATTCACGATTTACCTATCTCCAAAAGAGTTTACTTGACAAATAGTATCACTTATGATATGATAGTAAAAATATAAAGTATCACTTATGATACTATAAAGAAGTCAAGATGTTTAAAGCACTTATACTCTCCGAACTCAAGAAGCAAAAAGAGGCTCTTTCTATTCCTTATGAAGCCATATCATCCCGTGCAGGAGTAGGCATAGCCACAGTAAAACGAGCATTTGCAGGACACGATATCTCATTGGATACGCTTGATAAAATAGCCGTTGCATTGGATTGCGAAATTACTATCAAACCGCAACACTCTCCAAAAGCTCTCTATCAAGCTCAGGTTGATAAGAAAGCCCATGAGATTGTAAATAAAGTAATTCAGACTTCTACACTTGAAAATCAAACACCCAGAGATGATACGCAACGTAAAATGCTCACCCAAGCCAAAGCAATGATCTCTAAAATGCCAAAATCGCAAGTATGGGCATGATAACATTTGATAAAGAAGGGGAAACTCCCCTCGATGATATATCAGGGTTAAAACTCAAAAAGATTACGACTCGTGCCCAACTCGATGATGCCGAAGCGCAAAATATCCTCAAAGCCTACATCAAATACACGCTCAACCCTTCCTCTCTAAAAAAAGTTATTTTTGATCTAAGCTTTTTACGAAAATTGCATAAAGAAATGTTCGGTGATGTTTGGAGTTGGGCAGGTGATTTTCGAAATACTCAAACGTCCATTGGTGTTGAAGCAAATATGATTCATCAACGACTCTATCAATTGCAAGATGATTTAAAATATTGGGAAAAAGAGTGGGACTATCGTGATGCTGCCACACGACTTCATCATACATTGGTAAAGATACACCCTTTCCCAAATGGTAACGGCAGATGGGCACGGCTTGCAACGGACTTATGGCTGTTAAAAATTGGATACCCATCACTTTCTTGGGGTGGAAATATTACGGAAGTATCTTCCGTAAGAGCTGATTATATTTCTTCACTCAAAGAGGCAGATAACGGTAATTATGAGCCATTAAAAGAATTCATGTTTGTTTAACACGTTAAACTTTCTCAAAACACAAAAACATCTTTTGCAGTGTCAGGTAAGTATTTCGGATCATCCGTTTTTTCATACATTTTGAGATTGAATTCTTCGATAGAACTATAATTACCTTCTTTAACTACCTCTAATTCCTCTTTCCAGTAAGGATTTTTCTCAACATCACACACAATAATTTCCTCATTACTTTTGATATCAATCCCGTAAAAACTTGAAATGTCGAAATTGTAAAATTGTTTGGTTAAAAAAGTGTTGCAATAACAGTGAAAATACGAAGAGTGATTTTGAAAAGTGTTATTTTAGTGTTACTTTGGATTTTTTTGATTGAAGAAAAAGCTTTGAAATTGCCTAAAATAGGGCTTTGTAGTTGGTGCGGATGAGAGGACTTGAACCTCCACACCTTGCGGCACCAGATCCTAAGTCTGGCGTGTATACCAATTTCACCACATCCGCGCACGTTGTTAAAAATCTTGTTGTTTTGTATGAGTGGTACGCCCAAAAGGATTCGAACCTTTGGCCTATGCCTTAGAAGGGCATTGCTCTATCCAGCTGAGCTATGGACGCATCTGATTATGGTGCGCCCGATAGGATTCGAACCTATAACCGTCGGATCCGAAGTCCGAAACTCTATCCAATTGAGCCACGGACGCTATAATATTTGTTTGTATTACGTTTTATATTTTGTTCTATGGGGTGGGATGCGGGGCTCGAACCCGTGACCCTCGGCACCACAAACCAATGCTCTAACCAACTGAGCTAATCCCACCATGCCAAAAAAATATAAAATTTGAGAAATTAAGGTGGTCGGGGTGAAAGGACTCGAACCTTCGGCCCTCTGGTCCCAAACCAGATACTCTAACCATACTGAGCTACACCCCGACCTGTCACAAAAACCAACCGTTTAGCTGATTAATGAGGCGAAATTATAGTTGATATCGCTTGAAATGTCAATACTTTTTACATAATTCTTTTATATCTTTTTGATTTTATGTATAATAACTCTCAAAAAAAGGGATGATGAGATATGAAAATAGCAAGATTTAGTAAACTCGGGTTTATTTTAGCTGCAGCGGGGAGTGCGGTCGGGCTTGGAAATATATGGAAATTTCCTTATATTACAGGAGAGCATGGCGGAGGCGCTTTTGTGTTTGTGTATCTTATCACCGTCGTACTTATAGGTTTTTCTATCATGGTAGCCGAGATGCTTATAGGGTATCTTGGACGCAAAGATACAGTTACCTCCTTTGAAGTGCTTGCGCCAAAAAATCCTAGCTTGTGGAAATATGCGGGTTTTCAAAGCTTGGCAGGTCTTTTTGTAATGATATTTTACTCGGTCGTTATCGGGTGGATATTTCACTATATTGTCACCTCGCTTACTTGGCTTCCCTCGAGCGTTCAAGAGGCAGAGAACGTATTTAGTGCGATGCTTCATACTGACATACCGACACAGCTTTTTTATCACACCCTTGCCTTTATTTGGATTACCTATATTTTGACAAAAGGTATCAAGGGCGGTATTGAGAAAATGAATATGGTTTTGATGCCAGCACTTATGATTATCTTACTTGGGATGTTTATTTATGCTACTAGGCTTGAGGCGTTTTCGCAGGCAGTAGAGTTTATGTTTTCTCCTGATTGGTCAAAAATTAACTCAAACGCTTTTGTGATAGCTGTTGGACATGCTTTTTTTACACTTTCACTTGGCATGGGTGCCATCATGACCTACTCAGCATCTATGGAGAAAAATTCAAATCTTGTCACAAACGCTTTTTGGGTGGTTTTTTTAGATACTGCCATCTCTATTGTCGCGGGGCTTATGCTCTTTACATTCCTTTATCAGTACGGCTCAGGTCCAGCAAAAGGTCCTGGTTTGGTTTTTATATCGCTTCCTGCTGCTTTTTATGAGATGGGAATTTTAGGAAATATCTTTGCAGTTCTCTTCTTTATCGCGCTTGCTTTTGCGGGACTCACTTCTGCAGTTTCTCTTGTGGAGCCCATGGTTCAGTATTTTATTGATAGATTTTCATGGAGCAGACTCAAGGCATCGCTCTCTATGGGTTTATTTTTTTACCTTGTTGGCATCATTGCTATTCTCTCAAATATAGATGGATATAAAGAGGCACTAACATGGGGTGGAAAAAGCTTTTTTGATTGGGTCGATTACACAACATCTGCAATTATGTTGCCTCTTGGGGGTTTAATTATGGCTATATTTGTAGGTTTTGCACTTCCAAAACAAAGGGTTGCATCACTGATAAAACCTCAGCTTGGCATTGCTTTTGAGGCGTGGTACTTTAGTCTTCGCTATATCACTCCACTCGCAATGTTTATCGTCATGCTAAATGTTTTAGGGATTTTTTAGTTTAAAGCATCATTAAAAATAAAGGGAGTCAATACTGGAGTCGATGGAGCTAAGAAAATTCTCCCGCTAGAGAAGAAAATTCTTTAAAGCATTATAATCCATCGGCTTTGCAAAATAGAACCCTTGAATATAATCAACCTCTTCAAGAGCAAGCAAATTCATTTGAGACTCAAGCTCAACTCCCTCTGCCACGACCTCATACTCTAAAATCTTTGCCAAAGAGAGGATGCTTTTTACCAATTTAAGGGCTTTTTTATCAGTTGTGATGTTTTTGATAAATGACTTGTCAATTTTGAGTATATCTATAGGAAACTCGAGTAAATAACTCAAAGAGGAGTACCCTGTCCCAAAATCATCAATGGCAACTTTAATCCCTAATGAATGAAGGCTCAGGAGCACTTTTTGAGCAGAGAGAGCATCTTGCATAAATTGATTTTCGACGATTTCCAATATTAAAAAGCTTGCATCAAAATCATGCAACTGTATTAGATGTACAAGGTTTGCAATAAAATCTTTGGAAAAAAATGTCTCCGCCGTTACATTGACCGTGATATTTTCAACGCCTAAACTCTCAAATATTGCTGCATTAAAATTCTTGAATACGTTTGCTAAAACCCAAAAATCTACCTGAGTAAGAAGCCCTGCTTTTTCAGCAATCGGTAAAAAATTACTAGGAAGAATGAGCCCTTTTTGTTCATGTTTCCAGCGTATGAGTGCCTCGATTTTTGTAAATTTTTTGCTTGCCATATTGCGAATTGGCTGGTAATATAAAACAAGTTCATCTTCCTTGATAGCTTTGACTAAATCGCTCCCAATACTTAAATACGCGGAAGCTTTTTCCGTCATCTCTTGTGTGTAAAATGTAAAAGTGCGACGACCTGAGCGTTTAGAGCAATACATTGCCGCATCGGCATTGCTGATGAGTTTCTCAGGTGTGTTGCCATCTTTTGGAAAAATACTGATGCCAATGCTACATGCTGAATAGATTTTTTTCCCATTGATAGTAAAAGGCTCTTTGAGTATCTCTTGGATTTTTTTTGCAAAATGTTCAAAATGGTGTGCATCTCCATTGTTTTCTACGATAAGAATAAATTCATCCCCTCCGATGCGGGCAAAAGTATCTTGCTCTCGTATGGAGTAGAGGATTCTTTTTGAAAACTCTACGAGTAAAATATCTCCTGCTAAATGTCCTAGTGAGTCATTGATCTCTTTAAAATGATCTAAATCCATAAAAAAGACCCCAAAGCTCTCTTTGGTTCTAGCTTTTCTTTTGAGAATTTGTTCCATTCTATCGTTTAATAGTCTGCGATTTGGCA
>DJAA01000044.1:62418-66575 GCA_002428085.1 Sulfurimonas sp. UBA6014
ATTCCGTCATGTCATGCATGGTCTGGATGTAGCCACTAATCTCATTTTCTTCATCAAAGATAGGACGAACATGGATATCAAAACTGTGCTCTTTATCGTCCATAAGCATTTTGATATCGGTGATAGTTATAGGCTCTTTTGTTTTTTTTACGGTACTGATTGGACAAGAAAGATCTTCATTCAAACAGCGCTGTATATTTTTGAAAATCAGTTCATGACAAGTGAAAGAGTCTTTAACTAAAACTTCTTGATTAAATTTTTTAGCGGCACTATTGAGTAAAGCTACAGTTAAATCGCGATTGATATAAATGATTGGGTCGGGCATCTCATTGATGACTGTTTGAAACATATTTTGAGAATGTTTGAGAGATTTTTCAAGAAAAATGTTTTGTGAAATTTTTTTGAAAAGTGTCAATAGTTTATAAGGGTCAGTGGGCTTCATGGTGTATTCATTGACATGAAGATTGATGCTCTCAAGTAAAAATTTCGTGTTGTTAAACGCTGAATTTACGATGATGGGAATAGTTTCATTGAGTGCTCGTATGTTTGCAATAAGCTCTAAGCCACTCATTTTTGGCATCTGCAAATCAGTTAAAACGATGTCTGGCTTCTCTTTTAAAAATAGCTCAAATCCATCGGTCGCATTATACGCAACGTGTATTTTTTTGAAAACATCGCTAAAAGCATCCAAAAATGCTTCTACGGTTAATACATCATCTTCTACATACAAAATCGAAATATTTTTATTCATGCATGTCTCCTATCGTGAAAAAAATCTCTGTCTTCATTCCATCTTCAAAATTTGCCATTTTTATAGAGCCATGCATACTGTTTTCTATAATCATTTTACTCATATAAAGTCCTATTCCCGTTCCGTCTTTTTTCTCTTTTGTCGTAAAGTAGGGCTCAAAAACCCTATCCAATATCTCTTTATTCACTCCGCCACCATTATCAATTATGGTTATAACCACTTCATCTTTTCTTTTTGTCACTCCTATATTTATAAAACCTTTTTGTACCTTTCTTTTTTCTATGGCATCTTTTGAATTATTTAAGATGTTGATGATGACCTGTGCAAACTCATTTTCATACCCAAATATCTCGATGTCACTTTGCGTTTTATCAGGGATAGAGATATCGATGTTGATAAACGCATCTTTTATAAATGTTTTTGTTTTGTTTAAAACATTGCTTAAAGAGAAAAAGTGCTGGTCTTTATTTGGGTTGAAAAAATCTCTAAAATCGTTTATCGTATCAGACATATGCTCGATTGTTTTTCTTGTTTTAGCTGAAAAAGAGGCAAAAGACTCTTTATCGACTAATCCAGAGTCAAATTTTTTCTCGAGTGCAAAAAGATTTAAAGAGAGCGAGTTTAAAGGCTGTCTCCATTGATGGGCGATATTCCCTATCATCTCCCCCATGCTTGCGAGTTTTGATTGTTGAAACATGATTTCTTGGTTACGTATAATCTCTGTTTTATCGGTAAAACCAATGACAACGCCATATTCATCACTTGAAAAGCGGATACGCTTTATCTGGAACCAGTAGATTCTTTTATTGATAATAAGGTCGTAGTTAATTTCTTTTTCATTTTTAATGACATTTTTCACATTTTCAAAGAGATTTGGAATGGTTACTTCAGAATTAAAAATGATGTCATTAAGGTTGATGCGCTTGGATAAATAGTTAATTTTGAAAAACTTTTCTATCCCTTTTGTGTGTAAAAAGAGGTCTAGGTTTTTATCTAAAATGAGTACATTTGTGTTAACAACTTCGACAACCTCATGAAGGGCTTCATTGACAAAAGCGAGTTCATTATTTTTAAATTCCAACTCATCATTGACCGTATGAAGTTCCTCGTTGGTACTTTGCAACTCTTCATTTGAAGTCTCAAGCTCCTCATTTGTGCTTTGAAGCTCCTCGTTTGTACTTTGCAACTCTTCATTTGAAGTCTCAAGCTCTTCAATGGTTATTTGCAGACGCTCTTTTATAGAAGCGAGCTCGCTTTCTAAAACATTCACCTCTTCAACGCCCAAAGTTTTGAGACTTTTGATAGATATCTCTTGATCGCTTTTTTCCGTTATCTCTGTGAAGGTGACAAAAAAACTATTCTCTGAGAGTTTGTTTTTTGTAAGAGGAAAAACAGTAATAACAACATAAGTTCTCTCATGACCTATAGGTAAAAGTCTGATTTTTTTGGAAGTTGCAACACTTTCGTTTTTGATGGCTTCAGCTATGGTTGCACGCAAATCCAGACGTAAAAAGTCGGCAATTTGCTTGTAAACATCACTGGTGACAACTCCTTGCGGGTAAGAGATATATTTGTTTTCACCTCTGTAAAAAAGTGCGTTTGCATTGGCATCTACCACGATGCCGTTTTCTGCAAAAAAGCCTGCTACTGCTGAATTTACGGAGCTGTTGACGTCTAAAATACTCTCTTCATCACGGTTTTTTTTCGAGCTTTTTTTGAAATCTCTTTTTTGAAAATAGGCAAAAGATTCTATGTTGATATTTCCTAAGTCATTGGACTTGCGGTAAATTTTGTATTTGGAGTCTACGGTGGAAAAAAGTGTCTTGAGTGAGCCGATAGTCTCCGAGAGACCAAGAAACATCAGAGCTTCGTATCTAAGCGCATAGTAAAAAATGCTCAGAACTCTCTGTTGCAACTCTGAGTTGAAATAGATGAGCAGATTGCGGCAATTTATAAGGTCAAGATTTAAAAATGGCGGATCTTTTATGACATCATGTTTTGAGAAAACTATCATCTCACGGATTTGTTTTACAGGCATAAATCTTGAGTGATTTTCGATAAAATAGAGCTCTTGAAGCCGCTTTGGAACTTCGCGCATCTCTTCTATAGAGTATGTTTTGTTCCTTGCTTCATCAATCGCCTCTTCGCTGATATCGGTTGCAAAAATGGTTACCTTGTTTCTTTTGCCCAGTTTTTTCAGGATTTCACTCACAACGATGGCTGTAGAGTACGCTTCATCACCATACGCACAGGCACTCACCCAGATTCTTATATTAGTTTCTTCTTTTTCTTGTATAAGATTTGTGAGATTGTCTTCAAGAGCTTTAAAAGCCTCTTTATCACGAAACAAAGAGGTGACAATGATAAGCAGCTCTTTTTTAAGTTTCATGATCTCCGCAGGTGAGCGTTGCAAAAGTGCAATGTACTCTCCAATATTTTCAGATTTCGTATCGAAAATTCTTCGCTCCAAGCGTCTGTAAATCGTACTCTCTTTATAGTCACTAAAGTCAACATCACTTTTTTGGTTGAGAAGTCTATAAATTTTATCGATATTATCTAACACATCAAAATGTTTCTCAAAATAGGTTGGGTCTTCAATGGCTAGAATAATTCTTTGTGCCATAAGGTCTGGAGAGAGTACTGCATCGACTGCGTGGGTATCTATTGCTGCTTTTGGCATAGAAAAATATTTTGCATTTTCGTTCTCTGCTAGGACTAAACCACCTGCTTGTTTGATAGCAACAACTCCCTCTGCCCCATCACTTCCAGTTCCACTTAAAATAATTCCAATAGCTTTGTCTTTTTTCTCAAAGGCAAGAGATTTGAAAAATCTATTGACTGAGGGTTTTGGATAAGGTTTTTGAGAAGGCGGTACAAGTAAAAACTCCCCGTTTTCTATAAGTAAGTCTGAGTTTGGTGGGCACAAATAAATGATATCACCACTCGGGGACATTTTGTTTTCGATTTGCATAATAGGAATTTTAGAAAATTTTTCTAGTAATGAGCCAAGTAACGTGGGCTGTTTTGGATCTAAATGCTGAACGATAACGTAAGTGACTGTGTCACTTTGTTCAATGTTCTCTATAAACTTTTTTAAAGCCTCAAAACCACCGGCACTCGCACCGAGTCCGACAATGGTTAAGCTTTCATACTGTTCTTTATTGGTAGTGTTCATCTATTATCCCGATTTTTACATGGATGAAATAGACTGCTTTCATAACCAAAAATAGGCTCACTAAAGCATTGCTTTGCTAACTTTGCAAAAATAATTGCTCAGTTATGAGGTATAAAAGAAATCTATTAAGAATGAAATTGTATCCAAAAAGTGTCTAGTAAAGTGCTATAGTATGGAAATTAATAGAAAAATTTTCATACAAAACGTTTTAAAACAAGAATTAAGTCATTG
>DJAA01000001.1 GCA_002428085.1 Sulfurimonas sp. UBA6014
ATGTCGGGACAGGACTAGGGCAAATCTGGTACATTCTCTCTCCGATTATCACTATACTCATCTACACGGTTATTTTCTCAGATTTTATGAAAATGAAGTTAAGCATCATAGACAACTCTTACGCCTACAGCATTTATCTCGTCCCAGGTCTTCTCGCATGGACATCCTTCAGTACGATTATCATGCGGCTCAACAGCTCCATCCTAGAAAAAGCAAACCTTATCAAGAAAATCAGCGTCCCCATTTATGTCTATCAGCTCAGTATTATCATAACAGAGTTTACCCTTGTCTTACTCTCGTTTTCTATGGCACTCATTTTTTTACTTTTAGTCAACCACCCTATCGCCTTTACTTTTTTATACCTCATCCCCATCCTTTTTTTACAAACTATCTTTGCCTTTGCCCTAGGCGTTTTGCTCTCACTCTTCACCCCTTTTTTCAAGGACCTCAAAGAGGCAGTTCCCATCGTAGTGCAGCTATGGTTTTGGATGACACCTATTATCTACATGAAAGAGATGCTAGCAGGCAAATACCCAGCCCTTCTAACCTATAACCCGTTTTTTTATTTTGCAAACATATACCAAGAGATTTTTTTATATGCCAAAGCCCCCGCTTTGAGTGAGGTGGCATCCATGATTTTTATCACTTTTGCCCTGCTTCTCCTCACAGGTTTTCTCTACAAAAAAATGACACCAGCCATAAAAGACATCATCTAGCCATGCCAAACAAAATCTACCTAGACTGCACACCCACCTACAACTCAGGGCTAAACACAGGCATCCAAAGAGTTGTAAAAAACATAGTCAAGCACGCCCCCGAAGTAGCAAAAGAGCTGCAAATACCTATTGTCCCTGTAGTCTCTCTCTGTGGTGCTTACTACACATTTGAGGCATTCCCCCACATCAGCCCCACAAAGAACGCACTGAAAACATTTCTCAAAAAAATATATGTCAGCACAAGAGCTTTTTTAGATTATCTATTGCCCACAGCACTCAGTCGGATGTTATACCACCCAAGCCTTGCTATTTTTGCCAACAAAGTGACAGACAAAATCCTTTTTTCCAAAAAAAGAGAGGCGAGCAGAGAAGTAACCATGCGACCAAACGATATTGTAATTCTCCTAGACTCAACATGGCTCAATAACAACTACAAACAGCTAGAGGAGCTCAAGCAAAACAGCATTAAAATCGTAGCCGTACTCTATGACATTATCCCCATAACGCACCCAGAGTTTTGCACCATAGATTTAACAAACTCTCTCAAAGACTGGTACAAAAAAGCCGCCCCATACATAGACGGCTATATTGCTATCTCAAAGAGTGTCCAAGTAGAGATACAAGCCTATCTCAAACAAGGAAAGTTTGATTATTTCTACTTAGGGACGAACTTCAGCACCGAGTATGATGAACAAAAAGTTCCCGACTCTTTCAAAAACCTCTTCAAGACTCCCAACACTTACCTCACAGTAAGCACCATAGAGCCACGCAAGAACCACGCCTATATCCTAGACACCTTTGACGCATTATGGCAAAGCAAAGAGGATGTCACATATGTCATGATAGGGCGAGAAGGGTGGAACATGAAGCACCTTATGCACCGCATCACGACGCACGAACTCTACAACAAAAAGCTTTTTCTCCTCACCGACACCGATGACAATGCCCTTGTTTATGCCTACAAACACGCAAAAGCACTCCTCTTTGCCTCGCATGTGGAAGGTTTCGGCTTACCCATCATTGAGAGCCTTTTTTACCGCCTCCCCGTTATCGCCTCCGACACCCCCATCCACAAAGAGATAGGGCGAGAAAACATCAGCTATTTTGACCTCGCAAACCCAAGCAGTTTGCAGCACATCATCCAGACCCAAAACATAAAACCCGTCCACGATTTTATCTGGCAAGACTGGCACCAAAGTACAAAAGAGCTTATATTGAAAAGTAAAGAGATATGATGAAAAAAATCCTAGAAGTAAAAAACATAACAAAAATCTATAAAATCTATAAAAACAATTTTTATAGACTCCAAGAGCTATTTACAAAAAAAACACACCACAAAGAGTTTATCTCAAACGACAATATAAGTTTTGACCTTTACGAAGGGGAGACTTTAGGGATCATCGGGGTAAACGGAGCAGGCAAATCGACCATCCTTAAGATTATCGCAGGCGTCACAGCCCAAACAAGCGGAGAGATTAGAAGACATGGCAGAGTAACAGCACTTCTCGAGCTAGGCACAGGTTTCAATGAACAGCTCACAGGATACGACAACATCTTTTTAAACGGCACACTTATCGGCATGAGCCAAAAAGAGTGCGAAGAAAAAGCAGCAGACATCATAGCCTTTACAGAATTGGGTGATTATATAAATGAGTCTATTTTAACCTACTCTTCAGGCATGAAGATGAGACTCGCCTTTTCCATAGCTATTTTTTCACAGCCCCAAGTCCTCATAGTCGATGAAGCCCTCAGCGTAGGAGACGCCCACTTTTCAGCCAAATGTACGCGAGCCCTCAAAGAGAGAAAAGAGCAAAATATGTCCATCATCTATGTCTCTCATGACCTAAACTCCCTCAAACTTCTTTGCGACAGAGTTATCCTCCTCAACCACGGCAAAGTAGCAAAAGAAGGTCTGCCCGAAGAGGTTATAAACAGCTACAACTTTCTCATAGCAAAATTAAATGACAAAGAAGACACCATCAAGATACAAGCAACTCAAAACTCATCCTTTGGTACCTTTGATGCACAAATCATCCAAGCACACATACATGGCGAATGCTCACACTCCAATGTCATAAGCTCAGGAGAAAAAGCAACACTCACCCTGCACATAAAAGCTGCAAAAACCATAAAAGATTTAAACATAGGCATACTCATAAGAGACAAATTCGGGCAAGATATTTATGGGACAACTTCCAAAAATCTAGGTTTTGAGTACGAGCTGCAGCAAGAGACAGCCTATACAGTCTCCTTTAGTTTTGATCTAAACATAGGCACAGGCAAATACTCCATAAGCATAGCTCTAGCAGTAGGGGAAAATCATCTCGATGATTGCAAGCATTGGCTCGATAACGCTACAGATTTTGAAGTAGCAGGACACCAAGGAAGTGAGGTCATAGGCATATGCAAACTCTCCCCGACACTCTCAAGCTTAAAGAAAATCTAAATGAAAAATCAAGACCTAGAGCGCATCATAAACAAAGGTGAAAATATTCACATAGAAAAAAACTTTTCAGTATTTTTCGGGCATGAAAACATCTTTTTAGGCTCAAATATCTTTTTAGTGGACACTCTCATCAACGCAGGCGACAAAGAAGGGAGCGTAACCATCGAAGACTATGTTTTTTTTGGACACGGAGTCAAAGTCTTAGCACGAGGGCATGACTACACCCTTGTAAACGAGCAAAGACAGCACTCCGTAACACAAAAACCCATTCATATAAAGCAGGGTGCTTGGATCGGGAGTGGAACTATTATTTTAGCTGGAGTGACTATCGGGCAAAACGCCGTTGTAGCAGCAGGAAGCGTTGTAACCCATGATGTTCAAGACAACGCTATCTCAGGAGGATGCCCAGCGAAAATCATCAAATACATAGACAGAGAACTCACTCTTTTTGAAAAAATAAAAAGATTTTTTGGTTAAATATGCAAAATTCCATACTTTTCATAGACATCTCTTTATATTTGCAAAAAAAACAAAATACAGGCATTCAAAGAGTTATTAAAGAGTTCATCCTAAGAGCTATGCATGATGTCTTTACACTCCATGTCATACATTACCATAGAGACCAAAACATCTATCTAAGCGTTGCCCACTCGGAGATACACCCCCTTTTTGAAGATATAAAAAACTACCGACTTCAAGACAATAAACCCATAGACATCTTTCAAGAGACTCTATCCAAAGAAAATCAAAAGATTTTTTTTGACATAGATGCAGTTTGGAATACAGAAGAAAAAAGAGACGAACTCTACCCGAAACTAAAAAGACACAACTACAAAATTATCAATTTCATTTACGACCTCATCCCAGTCCTCTATCCGCACTATATGTACGAGCAAGTAAAAACAAACTTCCCCCCTTTCTTAGGAGCAGTGTACAAATACAGCGATGGAGTTTTTTTCGATTCTCTCTCCACCCAAAAAGATTTTTTCCAAGTCCAAAAAAGCTATCCATCCACAAACCATATACCCACCCATGTAGTCTATTTAGGCTCAGATTTTACAAACATTGCAGAAGCCTCCCCCCGCCATGCACAGCTCCAAAGGGAAAAATACATCCTTTTTGTAGGGACGATTGAGCCAAGAAAAGAGCAACTTTTAGCTCTTCAAGCCTTTGAGTCCTTGCACAAGCATGACCCCGACATCCATCTTGTTTTTATCGGCAAAGAGGGCTGGCATGCAGAAAAATTTATGCAAACCTTCGCCTCTCATGAGCTAAAACAGACACACATTCACCATTTTCAAGATATAGATGACACAGAACTCTTGCATTTCTACAAAAACGCCTTTATCGTTCTCTACCTCTCAAAGTACGAAGGATACGGACTCCCCTTAGCAGAAGCACTTTTTCACAAAAATCTCATCATCACCTCCAACAACAGCTCTCTAAAAGAAGTAGGACAAGACTTTGCAATATATTTAAAAAAAAACACCCAAGCAGAGCTGCTCAAACAGCTCCTAAAATACACTCAAGATGCGAAGCTCTACCAGACAAAAAGAGAGTGTATAAGTCAAAACTACAAACCACACAGTTGGGACGAGACATATCAAGAGATTCTAGAAATACTCTCCACTTCATTTTGCTATAATTCTCCCAAATAAAAAAGGATTTCTTCACAAATGTTACACATAAATTCAGACAAAATCAACCTCGATAGACTCAACCAAAAGATTCGCTACATTCTTGATTTGCAAAAAAATATTCCCGCACCAAAAGCCTACACTCCAGCCGGCTCACAGGTGAAACCTACTCTAGCCCAGTACAACTCAAAAAGCTACAGATTTTTACAAAAAATCAACAAGCTGCTCAAAAAAATCGGACTAGCACGTTTCGCATCATTTATGAAGAGATTTTTAAAAAAAGAGTATTTCATCTCGTATGATGTCTATATCCTAGAAGATTTCATGAAGTTTGACGCAGAACAATTCATCCAAAACAGCTACAAAACGATTCTCAAGCGAGAGCCATCCCAAGAGGAGATACACTCCAGCCTGCTCCTTCTAGAGAGTCAAAAAATCGACAAAAGAAGCTTTGTGACAAAACTCAGACTCTCAAAAGAGGGGAGAAGACAAGGCGTCCCTATCTTAGGCATCCAAAAAGCCTATCTTCGCTATTTGATTTACGCCACCCCTGTTGTAGGCAAATTAGCGAAGTCTTTTGTTCTTTTTCTTTTTCTCCCCTCCATGCTAAAAAACATGAATGCCATAGACGCACACGCACATAACTTGCAAAAACAACTTTTTGCACAAGAAGAAAAAGCACAAGAGAACTATCTCTTTTTCAAAGAGCAGCTCGCACACCAAGCCCAAGCTCACGAAGCACAGCTCGCACACCA
>DJAA01000017.1 GCA_002428085.1 Sulfurimonas sp. UBA6014
GATAGATACTTCCAAAAAAACTTAAATCCAGAGCTAAAGAGCGATAACCCATATAGAGACGGAATTGATAACGACTTTGACCATAAAGAGAAAGAGGAAAATAGTATATGTACTGAAATTTATAAATAGACAAAATAAGACCACTCTTTTCTTTACAATAGCACTTATATTTTTCAAAAGGTGATGTCATGCAAAATAATATTCCAGTTTTTCTCGATGCCATTGCGGCTCAAGAGTATGCTAAAAACAACCCTGGAGTTACTATAACAAGGGATGGGGATAGATTTGTAATTGCTGATCAAAAATCTAATTATCATTATGTAAAACCTTTAGGTATAACACCAAGCAGTATATTGGAGCATCTTAATAAATATGTGATTTCACAAGAGAATGCAAAAAAAGAGATAGCTCAAAACCTCTACTATCACCATCTCAAATCAAAAGAGCCAACAAATACAAGGCTCTCTTCTGCTCTGCCTTTAATGCTTGTTGGACCAACTGGGAGCGGAAAAACTTTTATAGTACAAAAAGCTTGCGAAGTGATGGATTTGCCATTTTTACATGTCAATACCGCAAGCATGGTTCCAGAGGGGATCAAGGGCTATAGCATAGATACGCTAGGCTTAGAACTCATAAAGCGTTTTGGCTCAAATAACAACAAGCTAGAGAGTGCTGTAATATTTTTTGATGAGATTGACAAACTTTACGATTCAGATGCTGCTGAGTATGGAAGTAAGATAAGTGCTCAATTACTCCGATTGTTAGAGGGAGGAGAGCTAAAAGTATATGAAAAAGAAAGTATCAATACAAAAAATATGCTCTTCATATTAGGCGGAGCATTCCAGAGCATCATAGATGAAAAATCGGTACAAAAAAATAGTATGGGGTTTAAAAACAACTCTTCCCTAAAACAGTATCAAGAGATAATGCTTGAAGACCTTTATGCTTATGATGTACCAAAAGAGTTGCTTGGCAGAATGGGCTCCATCGTAAATCTTCACAAACTCAATGAAGACGATCTCTACAGTCTTCTTACAAAAAGCCAAAACTCACCACTGCAAGAGTACATAAATAAAATCGAATTTCATGGATGCAGAGTAGAAATATCTGATGAGACCATAAGAGATATTGCAAAAAAAGCAGCAATAGAAAATCTTGGTGCGCGTGGCATAAGACAGATACTAAAAGTAATTTTTTCAGATGCTTTGTTTTACGCTCCTGATGGCAGATCGCAAACATTTATGATAGAGAACGGAGATTTTTTAAAAATAACTTCTTAGACAAAATAAGTCCATCAATATATCTACAATCACATCATACTTTAACAGAGGAAAGATGATGAACGAACTTGTAGAAAAACTAAAAGGTATGAAAAACGCCACAACATCTCAATATAACGAGATGATTGAAAAGTATGCCCATAAAGAAGTTATGAAAAGCCTAAAAGAAGTAGGAATCGAGAAAGATGACTTAAGCGATGAAGAGTTCGCGGCACTTTTAAATGAAGAGAAAAAGAGATCCAACTCTTACGCAAAAGGGGCACTGACCGCAAGCGGCGTGCTTCTCTTCTTAGAGTTTTTAGGGTAATCGTATGGCAAAGATAGATAGGCTAGATGAACTTTTGAAGCAGTATAAAATCTGGACGCTCAAGCTTCGGAGTGCTTCGAAAAATATAGAAGATAACATCTTGCAAAAAGACTCAAGCTCCAAGGTGGAAGAGAAGGTCATAAGCATAGCCATCTCATCGGCACTCGTCTATATAGGTTCTGCCATCATAGGTCTCTTTGGTGTGAGCATGGGCGGGGTCTGGTTTCTTGTTCTCTTTGCCATCGGGTGGCTTTTATCTCGGGGTATCAATAAAAAAGTATTTGGGAATGAGAGAAAACATGAAACTTTAGCAGACGAGGAGAGAGCACTTTTAGACAAACTCCATGCACTTGAACAAACGCACATAAAGATTCGAGACGGCATAAACAACAAAACAATGCCGGTATTTTTTACAGCTTATGTGATTCTAAGAAGAGAGTTCAATGAGATGATAAACAAACTCTTAGCCTATAACGCATCGCATTTAGCACTCAAATACAGATACAAACACGCACTTTTGGTAAAAAAATACCAGCAACAAGCGGATCATTTTCACAAAATATACACAAACAAAAAAGGGAGATAAACTCAATGGCAAGCAATACGGTAACGGCAATAATCATCATCTTGATAGTCGGGCTTTTTTTACAAAGTGTCTCAAAAGATTCTAAAAGAAACTACAAAAATGAAATAGTAAGCCTTGGCGTTCTTGGGACATTTATAGGGATTGCCATGGGTCTTTTTCACTTCGATGTCACCCACATAAAAGAGAGCATGCCGTACTTGTTAGAGGGGCTGAAAACTGCATTTATCACATCAGGGGTGGGAATCTCTTTCTCGATTCTTCTCTCCATCCTAAAGCCACAACAAACGAAAAAATCAGAAGTTCTCAGTGCTCTTGAAGTGGTCGTAAAAGATTTTAACAACAACCTCACAGAGCAGTTTGGAGACAACTTCAAACAGCTCAACGAGGCGGTTAAAAATATGATTGTGTGGCAAGAGAACTATAAAAGCCACATCAAACAGAGCGAAGAGAGTATCAAAGAGATAACAAAAGAGCTCAGGCAAATCTCTTTGGCTAAAGAAAATGAACAAGAAAATATCCAAAAGCTCATAAACAATCTTGTCTCTTCAAGCCAGATGGTAAAGCTATCTCTTGAGGAGACAACAGATATCGTTAAAGAGAACATGCAATTGCTCCTTAGAGAAGCCAATGGAAGGCTCTAGCATGCAAGATAGTGAGAATAGCTGGATAAATATTGCAGACATTATGTCTGCACTTATGATGATATTTATGTTTATCTCCATCTCGTTTTTGCACCAGATACTCAGCGAAAAAGAGATCTACAAAGTGAGTCTCAACAAAGCACTCCATGAAGAGTTTGACAAAGATTTACAGAGGTGGCAAGCCGTTATCACCGATGAGAACATCATGAGATTTAACTCCCCCTTTGCAGCGGGAAGCAGCGAAGTGCCGCAGAATTTTTACTTGATACTTCAAGACTATTTTCCGCGCTACATAAAGATACTTGCGAATGCAAAGTTTAAGGCTGAAATCGAAGAGATACGCGTCGAGGGACACACATCAAACGGATGGGGCACAGTTGCTAATAAAAAAGAGAATTATCTTAAAAATATGCATCTCTCACAAGAGCGAGCGAGCAATGTTTTGGCACTTTGTTATGGCTTGGAAGAGTCTTTTGTACAAGAGAATATTCTGTGGCTAGAAGAGAATTTAAGAGCTAACGGCATGGCATTTTCAAAACCTCTTTATCAAAAGGATTCAACCAAAGAAGACAAGGCAAGGTCAAGACGAGTAGAGTTTAAAGTCCTCACAAAAGAAAATCTAAAAAAGGAGCAGGAGATGTAGGA